>JBOIDR010000037.1:0-33655 GCA_050740695.1 Gammaproteobacteria bacterium
ACTACCGAGCAAACTTCCCTACCCGGGCATAGCCGTAACCACTAAAACGAAACTCCCAGAGCGTAGAAAGCTTTCCTAAACATACGGTTACCGCGATGACCCGCGCCAACGTGAAGGAACATCCGTTTCAAGCTCTGCCAGGAGATCCGCCAACGAGATCAACGCGACGCAGATCCCGGAATCTGAGAATCCGTAGGGAAGCACCAGTCGATCGCCGTTGATGAGCGCACCGCAAGAGTAAAGAACGTTCGGCACGTAACCCTCGCGCTCCGTCGCATCCGGAATGAGCAGCGGATCTCGGAGGTGGCCGAGAACGCGCCGCGGGTCTTCGAGATCGAGGAGCAGAGCCCCGATAGCGTAGCGTCTCATCGGTCCCACGCCATGCGTGAGCACCAGCCACCCGGCCTCCGTCTCCAGCGGCGAGCCGCAGTTGCCGATCTGCACGAGATCCCACGGATTGGATGGTCTACGGATCTCGGTCACATCGCTCCAAAACCGCACGTCGCTCGACGTGACGAGGTGGAGGTTCTCGCGATCCTTGCGGGACAGCATGACGTATCTCCCGTCGATCTGTCGTGGAAACAAAGCCATGCCTTTATTCTGCGCAGCAGAGCCATTGAGTGTCGAGATCGTGAACGAGACGAAGTCTTCAGTCTCGATCAACTGAGGTAGTATCTTGAATCCATCGAAGGCCGTATAGGTCCCGTAGTATTTCACGGTGCCGTCGCTCTCGATGAAACGGACAAACCGCGCGTCCTCCATACCGCGTGTCTCGTGGGGTCCGGCCGGAAAGATGACGCGTTCCGTTAGTGCCGATCCCGGAGGAAAGCTCGTGACGTAATTCGAGGACGCGAGCATACGGATGATCTTCTCGGTCTCGTAAATTATGGCGTGAGGAGGGCCGCGCATTTCCAGCAAAGCCAAAGAGTCCTCCAGCTCGGCGATCGTGAACCGCTCCGAGAGTCGGTCAAGGACTGCCCGGGCAATCTCGTTTTCTGCTTCCAGCTCGGCCAGCGTAGCGCGAAACTGCCGTTTTTCGTAGATCGGAGACGCACGGCGGCCGGTGACGAGTTGTGGGGCGAGCGGGTCGAATGTCAAATTGCTCGCCGCGTCGATCACCCCGGAGCGGAACTCTATGGATGAGATGTGTCCCTCGCCGACCGCGCGTAGGCTCATCACGAAGCGCCGCTCACCGATGTGGAGGTTGGCCTGGTCGGGCGCGAGCACGATCGACGGGTTGAAAAGCGCGGCGGCTTCGACGGAGTACTCGTGGGTGAAATAGGCGCCCATGAGCAGGCGTCGCTCGCGAGAGAGGTGATTGGCCAGACCGAGATGGTGGGCGACCATATCGAAATGACGCTGCAGGATCTCTTCAAGGTCTTTGTGTCGTAATGAAAAGTCCGCCACGAGCCCGGCCAGGACCGCAGCAACCTCTGCTTCCGGGATATCCAAGATCCGCTGCATCAGCAGTCCGGCCCGGGAATCGGTTCCCGAAACTATTTCCTGACCCGGTAGGTACGGATTGGCGATCACCCGGCGGGCGTCCGGCAGGAGCCTGTGACCCGTCCGCGTAACAGCGATTCGCGACATGCTATGTCCCTCCCTCGAAACCGGCAGCGTGCTCAAGGCTTTTCGCCGGCGAAGTCCAGCATTTCCAGGAGAGATAAGAGAAAGCAGATGGTGCTCTCGGCACCTTCATTCTGGTTCGGTTGCGTGGCTCCGAGCCCATCGCGACACCCGGCGGTAACGAAGTCGTATAGAGGAAGCCCGAGCCGGTTTGCGCCCAGGAACCAGGCGAACGATTCACGCATACGAGCAAGATAATGATGATCGCCGGTGGCCAGATAGGCGCCGCGAAAAGCAAGCACGAACGCGGCGGCGTCGATCGGTTGCTCATCCGCATGCGGCTTGGTGCTCCCGCGGCAGTACCATGCAGCGTTTCCCACGAGGGCCAACTGCCCATGCTTGAAACATACATCCTCCAGGAAGTCGAGCGCCTCGCGGGCAACGCGCAGGCTCGCCCGCTCGCCCGTTAGCATGAGGGCCTTGAAGAGCGCCAAGGGAATTAATGCGTTCTCGTACGTGAGCGCCGGCTCGAACCAATGCCAATCGTCGGTGGCTTCCTGCTGATAACATCTGACAAGCTTATCAGCCAAGCCGCTCAGGGTAGCCCGCGCCGTGGTGGCGGTCGGGTCCGCCCCTAGGAAGTTCACTAAACCGAGCATGGTCAAAGCGGTCCCGCGCAGGCCGTAATCCATGGTCGTCGTCAAAGCCCGTTCGAACATCTCTCTTGCCAAACGCCTGCAGCCGTCGTCGGCCGCCAGCCGAACGCCGGTCCCCAGCGCCCAAATCGCTCGCCCGACGCAATCCTCCGAACCGGGATCAGCGTCGAAGGCCCGGTCGTAGCTCATCAGGTTCTTGAAGCCGCCATCGTCGGTCTGTGAGCAATGCAGGTAGCTGAGGTAGGTGGTCACGAGTCGTTTCGTCTCCGGCGAGCTGCTCAGGCGATCGGCCTGCAGCGCGACTATCAGCGCCCGAGCGTTGTCATCGACACAATAGCCCGTGCTTCGCGCAGGAACGCTGTACGTGGCGTGCTGGATGATCCCGGTGTCGTCCGTCATGCGCAAAAGGTGATCCAAGCGCAGCTCCGGGAGGCTGCTGGCCCGAGTAGGCTTGGGGCGAGCTGGGATCCCGGGCGCCTCTGTCATCGCCCTTATCCCCAATCCGAGGTAGGCCTCTCCGATGCGCGGCCAGACCATAGACCTGCTAAATTCGTAAGCGGATGATCGCACCCGCTCCAGCTCGGCGGGACAGCTTAGAAGCGACACCAGGGTCCTGCTCAAAGCGTCGCTATCGCCGAACGGAAAGAGACATCCGCGCCCCGCCGCAAGGAGCTCCTGCGCATGCCAGTAGGGGGTTGAGACCGCCGCCGCACCGGCACCCATGGCGTAGGATAACGCCCCGCTGGTAACCTGGGCCTCGTTCCGGTAAGGACTCACGAAGATGTCAGCGGCCTGAAGGTAGTTGCACAGTTCTTCGGTCGTCACGAACTGGTCTCGAAATATCACGTGTTCGCGTACGCCGAGCCTTTCGGCCTCCCTCTCTAGGGTCGTCCGGTACGCCTCGCCGTGCCGGCGGAGGATCGTCGGATGGGTTGCGCCGACCACGAAGTAAACGAGATCTGGAAACATTGCAATCACCGCCGGCAAGGCGCGGAGTACCGTCTCGATGCCCTTGTTGGGACCCAGCAAGCCGAAAGTCAGGAGCATTCGTTGACCCGATACCCCGAACTTCGCCTTCAGTCGCTGCTGTTCACGTGGTTCCATCTCGGGAATTCCGTGAGGAATCATGTGGATCTTCTGCCCCTGCACCCGATACGAGCTGCCGAGCAGCTCCGCGGCGACATTGCTCATGACGACGATGGCGGCACAGTGCCGTGCCATCCCCTGGACGATTGATCTTTGGGATTCGGTTGGGCGCTTGAGGACGGTGTGCAGCGTGGCGATCAACGGAACTCGCAAGGCGGTCACAAAGTCGAGAATGTAGGTGCCGTCATCGCCGCCGAAGATGCCGTGCTCGTGCTGAACGAACACCAAACGCACATCGCTGTAGTTCACGAACTCGGCGGCACGAGCGTAATCGCCCTTGACTCCCTGGCGGATCTCGTATCGCACGTTGCCCGGATACTCGTACTGCCCTCTCGGATCGGTCACCGCAAGGGTTGTCGGTGAAGTGCCTTCCCTAGCCCTTGCGATCGCCTCGGCAAGGTCTCGCGTAAATGTGGCGATACCGCATCGTCGTGGTGGATACGTCCCGACGAACGCGATCGGCAAATCGGCTTCAGTGGATTTCACGCGGGGATCGTCCCTCTGCTGCTGCCGGCCGCCCGGTCTTCGACGCGCATTAGTGACCTGGTGGTGGATCGTAGACATGCCATTCCTTCAGCGGCGAAGCATCGAAAAGTCAATGCGGTTTCGCAATGGGCAAAAAGGATAAGACTTTCAATGCGCTTTCAACCGTTATGATATGACAAGGATAGGGCGTTCCATGCCCCTTTTGCAACCGGTAACCCTTCGTGGACCGAGGGCCTTGGGCATCACCGGTGGGGACGACTGCGAACAGTGCTTCACCGTGCACGCATGTCTGCTCCTGAGCGTGACGACGCGGATCAGGGTAGATCGACACACACCTCGGCGAGGGCTTTGCGCTGGGTGGCCGGTACCTCGGCCGGATAACCGTACCACAACAGCGCGACCACCGTCTCCACCGCCGGATCGGCCCATATCAGATCGTAGAATCCGGGATCGCGGATAACGCCTCCGGTATTCCATTTGGACCCGATACCCTCGGCCCACAGGCACAGCATCAGATTCTGGACGGCACAACAGCAGGCGCCGTAGTCCTCGCGCGCCTGGATCGGATCGGGAGACCTCTGGCAGGTCACCACGGCCCAGCCCGGCATCGTGCGCCAGCGGGCGAGCTTGTCCGCCGCGGCCTTTGGACCTTTCTTGCGCTCCACCAGTTGGGCGTTGAGCACGCAGACGGCCTCTGCGGTCTCGGGACCGAGCACATAAAAGCGCCACGGCTCGGTGAGACGGTGATTGGGGGCCCAGCGCGCCGCATCCAGCGCCCGATCGAGCGCGGCACGCGGCGCTCGTTCGGGCCTAAACGCGTAGACGGTACGGCGTGAACGGATCAGCTGTGTCAGGGTCCACGCCGAGGGAGTCTTTTCCACGCGCGGCAGCCTCAACCCGCCGCCCTTCCGCGGCCGGGGGATGCAGCATCACGAACACCTGCTTCATCTGCTCGAAAACCAGGCCCCCTCCGCAAAGCCACAGCCCCAAGGCCCCGAAACGGCGCATGCCCTTGATGGCGCACACGAGGAAAAGCAAAACGGCGGGGAGACATGTGCCGGCTACGATAGCAACGATCTGCCTAGGCATATAGCACCTCCCGCCCGCGTTCGGCAAGCTCGGCCATGGTCTGATCGCGCGTCAGAAAACGACCGTCCCTGACGAACCCCGCCACCACGGAGTCGCGGACGGCGGCCACGCGCCCGGCGGCGGTGCGCTGCACCACTAACTCGGGTGGCAGAGCGTCCAGGAGATGGACCGGCGCGGGGCTGCCGTCAGGGAACTGGGAGAGGTAGACGAGGCTGGTCCGACTATCCAGAAATGCGGGTCGGAACCCAGCGTCGCGATTTTCCGCGCTCACCCCGCCGCTGCCGCGATAGCGCCGGTTTTGTGTCCGCAGGCGCGCGAGACTCAAGAGACGCGCAGGCCGCCCGGCCGGCAGGGTCGCGTTCGATATCGGTGTGGCCGTCAGTATATCCATCGTACACCTCCAAAACACTTCGGGAGTAGATGTGCATACCAAGTGCCAGCATGGTTGCGCCGAACGACCGGGGGCCTTTTGGATACACCTGCGGCGATCGCCGTCGCAAACCTGGGCCGCGCACGAAATCCTCATGTATTTCAATGCACTCCGGTTCCCGATGCCGCGGCCGCGTACCACCCGGCGACTCGCGACGGTATTTTGTCACACGAGTCGGGTGGCCGGAGCGGATCAAATCGAGCTCACCGATTGAGCTTCATCCACGCAGCGCGGCCAGGGCTAGGTCGTAGTCGGGTTCGTGGGCGATCTCGGGCACGAGCTGCGTGTAGATGACCTTGTCCGCGGCGTCCAGGACGATGACTGCCCGAGCAGTGATACCGGCGAGCGGCCCGTCCTCGATGAGCACCCCGTAATCACGGGCGAAATCCCGACTGCGCATGAGCGACAGCGGATTGACGTTTTCGGTCTGCTCCGCCTTGCAGAACCGGCTCATGGCGAAGGGCAGATCCGCGGACACCATGAGGAAGACCGCCTGGGGATGGTCCTTGACCGCCGTGCTGAATCGCCGCGTGGACATCGCGCACACCGGGGTGTCGAGGCTCGGCACGATGTTGAGGAGCTTCTTCTTGCCGGCGTAGGTCGCAAGCGTGACGTCATTGAGCGCGGCGTCCACCAGAACAAAATCGGGCGCCTGACTACCGATCGGCGGCAGGCTGCCGCTGGTGTGGATGGGGTTGCCTTTCAAGGTGATGGTGGCCATGGGTTCTCTCCGTTATTCGCATCCGTTATTGGTATCGGGGTCGTGGTTGGCTATTTCTCTTCCGCCAGGATCGCCGCGTACTCGTCCGCATCGAGGAGGCGTTCGAGATCGGCGGGGTTGTCCGGTCTCAGGCGAAAGATCCAGCCCTCGCCATAGGGATCGCGGTTGATGATCTCGGGCTCGCGTTCCAGCGCCGTGTTGACCTCGACCACCTCCCCCGATAACGGGCAGTAGAGATCCGACGCCGATTTCACCGACTCTACCACGGCGCACTCGGCCTGCGCCGGGTAGGCCCCGCCCGTTTCGGGCGCCTCGACGAACACCATGTCGCCCAGCGCGTCCTGGGCATGGTCGGAGATCCCGACCTGCACCGTGCCGTCACTCAAGACCCGCACCCATTCGTGGCTCGTGGTGTACTTGAGGTCCTCTGGAATCTGACTCATGCGTCAATCCCCCCAGCTTCGAAAATCCCCAGCTTCGAAAGCCCCGGTACCCTCTCAACGTAGGTCCCCGTTACCGAGTGCGGAATAGCAGGCTTGGCCATGACGCACGAACGGGGGTCTTACCGCCTGGGCCGGAAGCCACTTGCCCCTGACCTCCACCCGCAGCATTCGCGCGGCCCCGGCCGGTACTCGGGCGAGGCCGATGGATCTTCGCAGCACCGGCGAATAACCACCGCTCGTGACCCGTCCAGTCGCGGCGGCATCGACCTCGACACGCTGATGCGCCCGGAGGATACCCCCCTCTGCCAGCACCAGGCCGATGCGCGCGACGCGCACACCGGCCCGCATCCGGTCCTCCAGCGCCGCCCGACCCACGAACCGGCGCCCATCGGGCCCCATGGCCACGGTGCCGGCGAGCCCGCACTCCAGCGGCGAGATGTCCTCATTCATATCGGCGCCGTAGAGGTTCATGCCCGCCTCCAGCCGCAGGCTGTCTCGCGCGCCGAGCCCCACGGCGGACACCCCGCTTTCATAGAGCCCCGTCCACAAGAGGGCCACGTCACCGGCCGGGACCATGATCTCGAAGCCATCCTCACCGGTATAGCCGGTGCGGGCGACGCACCGGTCCGCCGTGAAACACGCCGTATACGGGTCTAGACCCCGCGCCGCTTCCGCCAGAGCCGCCGGTAGCAAGGGGTAGCAGCGTTCGCGCGCCGCCGGGCCCTGTACGGCGATCATCGCGAGATCGTGCCGCTCCGCGACCCGCACCGCGCGCCCCGCGGCATGCCTCTCCACCCAGGACAGGACCTTGCCACGGGTCGAGGCGTTACTCACCATGCGGAACCGTTGCCCGTCCCGGGCGTAGACGACGGCATCATCCACGATCCCGCCGCCCTCGTTGAGGAGGCAGGAGTAGAGCCCCTGCCCCGAGGTTTGCAGCCGCCTCGTCTCGTTGGCCAGGAGCCAGCTCAGCAAGGCCGCGGCGTCGGGTCCCTCCACATCCGTGATCATCATATGCGAGACATCGAACATCCCGGCGGCCCGGCGCACCGCCAGGTGCTCCTCGACCTGTGAGCCGTAGTGCATCGGCAGCATCCACCCGGCAAACTCCACCATACGGCCGCCGAGCTCGAGATGGAGGGCGTAGAGTGGCGTCTTGGAGGTCATGGCAGCACTTATTATTGATAATTCTCAACTTCTCAACACTGGTTCATAATTCTCATCTTCTCATCACTGGGATGATCATGCCCCAAAGCGCAAAAATCAAGGCGATACGATCCCGATCCGCTGTCGGGCCTACCCTCACCCGAGCACCGATCGGGCATAGGAAACGCCGCTCGTCGAAGCCCGGCCCCTGGGCGGGTTCGGCTAGCCGCCCTGTTCCCGGATCGCCTCCCGGACCGCGGAGATGATCCGATCTTGGACCAGCGGTTCCAGGTAGGGGTGCATCGGCAGGCTCAACACCTCACCGGCCAGGCGTTCTGCTACCGGCAGGCCCCCGGAGGGACGAGGAAACCCGAGATACGCGCTTTGCAGATGCAAGGGCTTGGGATAGTGGATGGCCGTCGGCACCCGGCGCTGCTTGAGGGCCGCGGCAACGGCGTCCCGGTGTTCGAGCCGGATGGTGTATTGGGCCCACGCACTCACAGCACCGGCGACCACGCGCGGCGTCTGGGCGACATCCCGCAAGCCCTCGGAGTAACGCACAGCGACGCGGTTGCGCGCCGCGATCTCATCTTCGAATATCGAGAGCTTTTCGATCAGGATGGCCGCCTGCAAGGTGTCGAGCCGCCCGTTGATGCCTACGCGCACGTGGTCGTATCGATCCGCGCCTTGGCCATGGACGCGAAGCGACGTGAGCACCGCGACGCTCTCGGGGTCATCGGTAAAGATGGCGCCGCCATCCCCGTAACAACCGAGCGGCTTGGCCGGGAAAAAGCTCGTGGCGGTAAACCTGGCGAGCGTCCCGACACGCCGGCCGTCGCGGGCCCCGCCGAAACCCTGCGCCGCATCGGCGATGACGCAAAGGCCCTGGGACGCGGCAATGGCGTCGATGGCGCGGTAGTCCGCCGGGTGGCCGAAGAGGTCCACCGGGATCACCGCCCTCGGTGCCAGGCGCAGGCGGCGCGCTTCGTCGATCGCCGGGGCTAGCCCCTCCGGGTCGAGCAGCAAATCGTGGTCGCCGACGTCCACGAAGAAGGGCATGGCCCCGAGCAGGGCCACGGCCTCTGCGGTCGCGACAAAGGTGAACGAGGGCACGAAGACCGCCTGGCCGGGCCCGATCCCGAGGGCCATGAGTGGGAGCAACAGGGCATCGGTCCCGCTGGCGCACGCCACGGCGTGCCGCGCACCGCAAAACCCGGCCAGCCGTCCTTCGAGCTCCGCGACCTCGGGACCGTGGATATACTGGCCGTGCGCGAGCACCCGGGCGATGGCCTGCTCCAGGCGATCCCGGATGCGGCGCTGTTGCGCGCCGAGGTCGATGAAAGGGATAGGCACGGCGCCGGCCATCGCTCACCTTACGTGCCCAGGCCGCCGCCCGTCAATCCACACGGCGGCGACCGGGCGGGCTCCGCCTGCGCCGTCCGCTCGCTATAATTCAAGTATGCGATACCATGCTCGGTCTCCACTCGGCCCCCGTTCGTGTCGAGAGCGCCGGGGATGACTAGCCCGCTCTTGTGCCTCTCGTCGAGACGACTCACCGCGGGGTTTCCGGACCCGGCGCTGGCACTGGTAGAGCCCGAGGGGCTCTTGGCGCTCGGGGGCGATCTAAGTACCCAGCGCCTGCTTTCTGCGTACCGCCTCGGGATCTTCCCGTGGTACGAGCAAGGTCAACCGATCCTGTGGTGGTCTCCCGATCCCCGCTGCGTGTTCTACCCCGAGCGTTTCGCCCCCTCGCGGAGCCTCAAGCGCACGCTCCGGCACGGCGCCTTCGAGATCGCCCTGGACCGCGATTTCGCTCGTGTCATTCGGGCCTGCTCGGAGCCACGTGGCCCCCTGTATCAAGATGGCAGAGGTCAACATGGCGGGGGCACCTGGCTCAATGAGGCGATGATCGAGGCCTATGTCGGGCTGCACCACCAGGGACATGCGCACTCGGTCGAGGCCTGGCATGAAGAACGGCTGGTCGGGGGACTCTATGGCGTCGCCATCGGCCAGGTGTTCTTCGGCGAGTCCATGTTCAGCCGCATCACCAATGCCTCCAAGGTCTGCCTATTCCACCTGATGCGGTACCTGACGGCCTGGGGCTACCGGCTCACCGACTGCCAGGTCCGTAGCGACCACCTGGCGCGGCTCGGGGCCACGCTCGTGCCGCGCCGGGAGTTCCTGGCCCGGATCGAACGCTTGTGCGCATCGGACGTCAGCGCGAACGCCTGGAAAGACACGCCGTGACCGAAGCATTCGCCGGCTCGCGCGCGGCCTTCTATACGACCCCGCCACACGTTTGCAGTTACCTGCCGCCGCGTAAGGCCGCCACCTTATTCGCCGATCCGACGCTGCCCAAGGATCGCGGGCTGTACTCGTTTCTGTCGGAGCAGGGGTTCCGGCGCAGCGGGGCACATCTCTACCGGCCGAGCTGTCCGGGCTGTCGGGCCTGCATCCCTGTCCGCATCCCGGTCCAGGAGTTCCGCCCCCGCCGCAACCAGCGCCGCACATGGGACAGCAATCGTGATCTGCACGTCGTTCCAGGCCGGGCCGGATTTCGCGCCGAATACTTCGATCTGTACCGGCGCTACCTGCGTGCGCGCCATCCCAATGGCGGGATGGACGACCCGAGCCCCAAGGGTTTCATGGATTTTCTCACCGCACCGTGGGCAGAGACGCTGTTCTACGAGTTTCGGCTCGGGGATCTGCTCCTGGCGATCGCCGTGGTGGATCGCCTGGAGCACGCGCTATCGGCCGTCTATACCTTCTATGACCCGACGTGCCGGGAAAGGAGCCTCGGACGCTACGCCATCCTGCACGAGATCCAGGAGGCCAGGGTTCATGGGCTCGCGTGGCTGTATCTCGGATACTGGATCGCGGGATGCCGTAAGATGCGCTACAAGAACGAGTATCAACCCCTGGAATACTACGTGGGCGGTCGCTGGGAGCGCGCTCGGACGGTCAGCGCCTGCCGCTGATCCCTTTGCGGGCCGGCCGGCTTTCAGGCACAATCGCCCCCCTTGCCCGATCGCGAACCCCTATGCCGATACCCGCATGCCTGGGACCCCCCATCACCGCCCAGTACCGGTCGATCGCCCAACCCTATCCCCAACCCCGTCGCGGCCGGGCCGGGTGCGGCACGTAGAGTCGGCCAGGCGGTATCGGCCAGGCGATGGCAAGGGAAGAACACATAGAGATGGATGGCAAGGTCATTGAGACCTTGCCCAATACCACGTTCAGGGTCCAGCTCGCCAACGGCCACATCGTCACGGCCCATATCTCCGGAAAGATGCGCAAGAACTACATCCGCATCCTTACCGGTGACTCGGTGACCGTGGAGCTCACCCCCTACGATCTGAGCAAAGGCCGGATCATCTATCGAGCGCGTTAGGAGAAGTCGCCTCTCCCGACCTGGCGTCTCCCCGCGGCGGGCAGCCACTCCTTTTTTACGACCACGAGTAACCCGCGCGCGGCGGCCTCGATGCGATCCAAGGCCTGCTCGAACAGCTCGGCGCCGCCCCCATAGGGATCGGCGACCTCCATGATGTTCCCTTCCGGGGCGAAATGCATGAGGAGATGGATCTTATATCCCTGGTTCCGCGGACAGCGCGACAGCAGGGTCTCGTAGTTGTAGCGATCGAGCGCAATGAGGCGGTCGAAGCGATAAAAATCATCCGCTCTCAAGGCCCGGGCGCGTATCGTGCCGATTTCGAATCCGCGCCTGCGCGCGGCCGACACGGCGCGCGGGTCCGGTGGCTCTCCGGCACGGTGCCGTCCATGGGTCCCCGCCGAGCGTACCTCGATGGCGGAGCCGAGCCCAGACGTCGCGACGAGCGCGCCAAACACCCCCTCGGCAGTAGGCGAACGGCAGATATTCCCCGTGCACACGAACAGGATCCTGAGCCTCGGCCCGCTCCTACTCGCCGCGCCACCAGCACGGCCACACGCCAGTGCAAAGGCACTCCGCCACCGACGCCACCGCGAGCCGCCTTCCTCAGCAGACACCCCAGAACCTAAGACACGCCCGCGGCGGAGAAGAAATCCTGGCGCCCCGATACGGCCCAGCTATTGACGCACCCGCACCCAGCAACTCGCGTCGCTGTGGGGAGGTGCGCCGCCCGTAAACCGGATCTGTCAGACAACCGCTACATCTTCCGCGTGCAGACCCTTCTGCCCCTCCTTGATGCTGAATTCGACCCGTTGTCCATCCTGCAGGGAACGATATCCGTTGCCGCGAATCGCACGGAAATGAACGAACACGTCGTCACCCTTGTCGCGTTGAATGAAACCGTAGCCCTTGGAGTTGTTGAACCACTTCACCGTGCCCTGTTCGCGTTCCGACATACTGTGATGACCTCTATGAGACTGACGATATACCCAACCGACCTGCATCGCAGGCGCCACTGGAGCACACCCATCGACCCCGGCTCCTAAACCTGTTCCCACCGTTGATTATTCTAGTGCGAGCCCTGTGAAGCTGTTTCGATCGACGACTCTCGGATCTGCACTTCTTTGGCGCACTGCATCAGCGCCCTTCTCTGGCGCATCGATCGTCCGGCGACGCGGTGAACGGAACTGACAGGTCTCGACGAAGCAACGGCCTGGGGCCAAACCCACTTTTATATTGTTTACTTGGGACCCACGGACTCCGGGGACATCCATGGATAGGGGCATCCACGGGAGCATCAGACAGGCAATCCCAATTCCAACTTCGCTTCATTACCGCTTGCAGCCGTGCTCAGTAACTCGCCCGGCTACAAGCATTTAGCTTACACCATAAATCTCATCCTGCAAACCCGTGCCCGGTGCCGCGGGCTGGCGGCGGGCAGGCAAAGGCCGTTACGAGCCGCTGCCGGACACGGGCCAGATCGCCGGGGGTATCCACGCCGCCTTCCACCGGATCCGCGGCGATGGCAACGGCGATTCGATAGCCATGATAGAGGACACGCAGCTGTTCCAGGGCCTCGATCCGCTCGATAGCACACACCGGCAAGCGGCACAGGCGGCGCAGGAAGCCGGCGCGATACGCATAAAGACCCACGTGTCGGAACCACGTTCCTCGAGTCGGATCCAGCGGTCCCGGGCGCCCCTCGTCGGCCCCGGCGCGCGCAAAGGGGATGGGCGCACGGCTGAAGTACAGGGCACGGCCGGCGTCATCCATGACCACCTTGACGATGTTGGGATCGAGGAGATCCTCCCGTCTCGAGATCGGCGTGCACAGCGTGGCCATGGGCACATCCTCTGCGAGCAGAGAGGCCACCTCGCCGATAGCGTATGGCGGTATGAACGGTTCATCGCCCTGCAGATTGACGATGACGGCATCGTCGTCCTCCCCGAGGCGCTTCGCGGCCTCGGCAATGCGGTCCGTGCCCGAGGCATGCCCGGGAGCGGTGATGCACACGGTGGCACCGAAGGCCTCGGCGCGCGCCTTGATGCGCTCATCGTCGGTCGCCACTACCACGCGCGCCGCGCCGCTCTCCCGTGCGCGCTCGAACACGTGTTGCAGCATGGGCTTGCCCGCGATGTCGAGGAGGGGCTTGCCGGGTAGCCGCGACGAGCCGTAACGGGCCGGGATGTACACCCGGAAATGCAACTATGCGACCTCGTCCGGCGTCAGCTTGCGGGCCTCATCCTCGAGCATCACCGGGATCTCGTCGCGGATGGGATAGGCCAGCCGGCACGGCTTACAGACCAACTCGGCCTCCGCGCGCCGGTAGCCGAGCGGCCCTTTGCAGACGGGGCAGACCAGGATGTCCAACAGATGTTTATCCATGACACTCACTCCGAAGAAGTTCGATGAGCCGTTGCTCGAATTCCGGGGGCAGATGCGCCGCTATCGACAGGTACCAGTGACCGGGAGTGGCGAAGCGCCGGCATTTTACCGCGTCCTTCTCGGTCATGATGACCGGGAGCCCGTCGGCGAACGTGATATCGCCCCGCGCGAACCGATGGTGATCGGGATAGGGGTGAGGGATAACCCCAAGACCCACGGCGGTAAGGGTCGCGAAGAAGCGCTCCGGATGCCCGATCCCCGCGACCGCGTGCACCACCCTTCCCTGCCACGCCGTGGCCGCTAGCGTGTGGTCGTCGGCGAGTGAGCAGAGCGACAACGCCCGGCACTGCATGGGATAGACGACGCACCCCGGGACCCGAAGAGAGGCGAGGTCTCGAATGACATCCGTCCCCCCCTTCCCGCCGTTCTCCACCACCAGATCCACCGACGCGAGGCGGCGGAGCGGCTCTCGCAACGGACCCGCGGGCAGAAGCCGGCCGTTGCCGAAGCGCCGCACTGCGTCGATGACGGCGATCTCGAGATCGCGGTGGAGCGCGAGGTGCTGCAGGCCGTCGTCGCAGACGATGACATCGCAACGTTCCAAGAGGACCTCTGCGGCACGGTAACGGTCCGGCCCGGCGACCACCGGGCAGCGCGCCCGTCGGGCGAGCAGCACCGGCTCGTCCCCCGCCACGGCCGGATCGCTGTCGGTACGCACCTCCTGGGGCCACACGCCTGCCTCGCCCCCGTAGCCGCGCGTGACGATGCCCGGTCGGTAGCCATGGCGGCGCAGGCATTCTGCAAGCCACACCACGAGCGGTGTCTTCCCGGTCCCCCCCACGGTGAGATTGCCCACCACGACGACCGGCCTAGTGCAACGCCTCACGCGCCTGAGCCCCGCTCGGTACGCCACACGTCTGAGCGCCACACCGGCCCTGTAGAGCCAGGATAGCGGTGCGAGCATGAGACCCAGGGGATGGCCGCCGTACCAGATGGCCTGGGCGAGATCGGTCAAGCGCACATTCCGTTCTATGCTATTGCTTGCTCCCCGCGCGACCGACCGTGCGCCGCCCTCATGTCAGGCGCTATAATCCTATTCCGATTCAGGCATTCCCGTTCAGGTATGCCAATTCAGGCGCTACGATGTGGACACGGCCATGACGACCTCCCCGCTCCCATCCCTGGAGACCTTTCAAAACCCCAAATCGGATCGGGATTATCTCATTCACATCCGCATCCCCGAATTCACCTGCCTGTGTCCCAAGACCGGCCAGCCCGACTTCGCGACCCTGCGGCTTGCCTATGTCCCCGATCAACGTTGCCTGGAGCTCAAGGCCCTGAAGCTCTATATCCGGTCCTATCGCGAGACCGGCGCCTACCACGAAGACATCACCAACCGCATCCTCGACGACGTGGTGGCGGCCATCCGCCCGCGCTGTGCGCGGATCGAGGCGCGGTTCAATGTGCGCGGCGGATTGTACACGACCGTGATCGCTCACTACCAGGCGCCGGACTGGGCCGCCCCAACCGGTCTCGATCTGGGCTGAGGGGCAGCGGTGAACCCCGCGCGGGAGTTGGCCGATGGGTTTCGGTACGCGCTCGTCGGCGTACGCCTCATCGGCGCGGCGGGGATCCGGCGCTATGTCGCGATCCCGTTGCTCGTCAATGCCCTGATCTTCTACCTCGCCGCATGGTATCTCGTAGAGCGCTTGTCCGGGCTGGCACAGCGCTTTCTTCCCGACTGGCTGCAGTGGCTGTTCTGGCCGGTGCTCATCCTCTCGGTCATGGGGATCGTGTTCTTCGGCTTCACCTTCCTCGCCAATCTCGTCGCCACACCGTTCAACGGCCGCCTGGCCGTGGCCGTCGAGAAACGCCTCACGGGACAGCCACCCGCGGACCCCGCGAGCGGCGCGGGCCTGTGGCGGCAGGTGCTCTCGGCGTGGCTATCCGAGCTTCGCAAGCTGGCGCATGCGGCCCTGTGTATCATCCCAGTGACGATCCTGTTCCTGGTGCCGGGGCTGCAAGCCATCGCCCCGCTCTTGTGGTTCGTGGTCGCGGCCTGGCTCCTGGCACTGGAATACGCGGACTATCCGATGGGCAATCATGGCCTCGATGTGCGCGCCCAGCGGGCGCTCTTGGCCGCAAAGCGGCCCTTGGCGTTCGGCTTCGGCCTCGCGGCCCTGTGCATGACCCTCATACCCCTCGTGAACTGCATCGCCATGCCGGCGGCCGTGGCCGGCGCAACGGCGCTCTGGATCGAGCGGCTCCGACCTGTCCGCTCGCCGGTATCGCGCACCATTCAACCCCCCGGTTAATCGTTTCGATTAGCTGGGGCCTCCAGTTAAGCAACCTCTGAATAACTCCGGAACTTCGTCACCCCAGCGGAAGCAGGGGTCCAGAAGGCATTGAAAAACTTGGATTCCAGCTTTCGTTGGAATGACGAACTTGAGGAAATCATGACTTATTCAGAACTTCCTTACTAAACAACCACCGGCTAAAAGCCGGTGGGTTTGAGTTACGGACTGAAAGTCCGGATACGCGTCGACTGAACGACGCGTCTACGGCTCCACCTCTCCCTTCAGGATTTGGTAGCGATACTTCGTTACCCAGACAAAGTGGCATTCAATCTTGACTACCGTATGGCTGCCGTCCATCGGATCCCCCTTCTTCAATCAGACTATGCTACCATGCCCGCTCATGGCTGCAGATGAAATCTGCCCGCCTGAAAGGCGGGGGTTTGAACCCTTCATATTGAAATCAATTAATCAGAATACGCGAGGGTATTGCCCAGACGGCTCGCCAGGCGATAGCCGTGGGAACGCAGCAAGTGTTCGCAGGCCGCCCGATCCGGGCGGGGCAGGTGACGGTGCTCGTAGAGCACGATACCGGGTCTCAAGGTCCGAAAGTCGATCTGCTGGATGATCTCGTAATCATGACCCTCGGTGTCGATCGACAAGAGGTCGAGTCGATCGACTCGATGTTTCTCGAGGAGCCGGCCGAGGGGCAGACATTGCACCTGTTCGCGGACGATGTAACGTTCCAGGTCCGGGACCACGAAACGATGCTTGCGCACCACCTCCAGGTGGAAGGACGCGAGCCCCCTGCACCAGGCGGGCAGGTGCTCCACCTCGTCGCGTATCCGAAACAGATCGCGCCGCTCCTCGCGCTCGGCGATGGCCAGCTGCTCGATGATGAGCCCGGGTTGACCCCGATAATTGGCGCGCAGGCGATCGCAATAGACCGGCACCGGCTCCACCAGGATCCCGCGCCAGCGGAAGCGCAGGATGAAGTCGCGCAGGTAGTCGCGCATAGCGCCGTCGTTGGCGCCGATCTGGATGAAGTAGAAATCGTCACAGGCGGACGCCCGCCTCGACAGGATCCGGTCTAGCTTCTTCCAGCCGGGGACATAGAACCAATCGTCGGCGATCTTCACGAGGAGGGAGCACAGCGCGGCCGGGTTCCAAGGCATGGGTATCAGGCTCCGGGAACGCGACTATACTTTTGGCATCGACTTTAAATCTGGCGTTGACTATCAGTCTGGCGTGATCACCACGCCGGTGCCGACCCGGACGGCATCGAACAACGCCACGATGTCCGAGTTCCGCATGCGCACGCAGCCGCGTGAGCCGGGGACACCCATGGGTACTTCGTCGGGCGCGCCATGGATATAGACGTAGCGGCCGCGGGTATCGACATCGCCTCCCTGGTTGCGGCCGGGTTCGAGCCCGGTGAGCCATAGGATGCGCGTCAGGATCCAGTCGCGACCGGGATACCGCTCCCGCAATGCCGGCGTATACACCTCGCCGGTCGGCCGGCGCGCCACGAACACGGTGTTCACGGCGCATCCATGACCGATCTTCTCATCGATCGCGTGCCGGCCGCGCGGCGTACACTCGCTGCCCCGCGATTCGCCTGCACCATTCTTGCCGGTGGACACCGGATAAACCGCGCGCCTCTCCCTACCCCGAAAGAGAGTGAGGCACTGCCGACCGAGGTCGATCTCGATGCGGGTGGAATCGTGCATGTGGCTGGATTTCGATGACCCTGGGACGATGACTTGGGCGGATGACCCGGGGCGAGAACTTGGGCTAGTCCTGCACTATTCTATGATCTTCTACGATCTCGAGACCCACCCATGGACCCAGACCCCCTGCCGAGCACCGACCTGAGATCTGCATGCCGACATCTTCGACCAGCACCGCATCCGCACGAGACTCCTGCGTCGTGTTCGACACTCGCCACGCCTCTCGGGGAGGATCGTTTTCGATGCCTGGCTTCGTGATGCTGGATCTCCTTGGCACCGAGCCCTCGGCCGAGGAACAGGAACTCTTGCTGCACCCGCAGTGCTGCGGGGTGATCCTGTTCACGCGCAACTACATCGATCCCCAGCAGATCGCGGCCCTATGCACGGCTCTGCACGCCTTGAAGAACCCGCCGCTCCTGATCGCCGTGGACCACGAGGGCGGACCGGTGCAACGATTTCGCGCCGGGTTCACTCCGCTCCCGCCGTGCGCAGCGCTCGGACGGCTTCATGATTGCGACGCGTTCGAGGCCAGACGCATGGCGTACCTGTGCGGTTTCGTCATGGCCTCGGAGCTCCGCGCCGTGGGCGTGGATCTGAGCTTAGCTCCGGTCCTCGACCTCGGTCTCGGGCAGAGTGCCGTGATCGGCGAGCGCGCCTTCCATCGGGACCCCGAAACGGTGGCCGAGCTGGCATCCGCCTATATGAAAGGGATGCGGGAGGCGGGCATGGCCGCGGTCGGTAAGCACTTTCCCGGTCACGGCTCGGTCGGTGCCGACTCCCATATCGAGATCCCGATAGATGATCGCCCCTATGCCGCCATAGCGCGAACCGATCTGGTGCCCTTCGCACGGCTCGTCCGCGCGGATCTCGATGGCATCATGCCGGCCCACGTCGTGTACCCGCAGGTGGACGAGCGGCCAGCCGGGTTCTCGCCTGCCTGGCTCAAGCGGGTGTTGAGGACGGAGTTGGGATTCGATGGGGTGGTCGTGAGCGACGATCTCTGCATGGCCGGCGCGGCGGGTGCCGGCGGCTACCCCGATAGGGCCCGAGCCGCCCTCGAGGCGGGTTGCGATATGCTCCTGGTATGCAACGATCCCCAAGGCGCGGCAGAGGTCCTCGCGGTGGCCGCCGGGCACCCACGAGGGATGCCCCTACCCGGCAACGATCCCCAGGGCGCGGCAGAGGCCCTCGCGGGCCTGTCGGGCACCCGGGAAACCGGACCCCAGGCTCCGCTCACTCGGCTCTACGGCCATGCCGTGTCGCACGAGCACGGGCCGCGCCGCACCGTAGATCGCCAGGAGGCGGCGCGGGCGGTCGCCGCCTTCGCGGCCGTGCCCGAACTACATCGCGCCATTACCCCTTGAGATCCCCACATGATATGCAAAGTGGTTGAAAAAACGGCACACGGCCGTGGCGCTCGGTTCATGAGCATCGTAGCCGTCGTGCTACTGATCGGCGCTTGGAGCCCACCCGGCGTATGGGCACTCGATTGCGAACCGCTACCGGCTACCGGATCGGTAGCCCGGCACAGCGGGCGCTTCGACCGCGGCCTCTTGTTTCAGGTCACGAAGGCCGGGCACCCAGAAAGTCACGTCTTTGGAACCATCCACGTCGGCGATCCGCGCGTCCTGGCCTTGCCCAAGCCCGTGACCGAGGCCTTCGAGAAGAGTCGCCGCCTGGTCATCGAAATCATGCTCGACGAGGGCGGGCTGGCGGCGTTCTCCACGCACATGTTCCTCGAACCGGGCAAGACCCTCCCCACCGAGATCGGCCAGCCACTCTTCGAGCGTGCCGCGCCCCTCTTGGAGCGCTACGCGATCCCCCGCGAGGCGGCGCTGCGCTTGAGGCCCTGGGTCGTCCTTACGACCCTGAACTTACCGCCGCCCACCGATCTCGTGGCGCTCGATCTGGCACTCATGTACAAGGCGCAGGAAAGCGGCAAGGCAGTACAGGGTCTGGAGTCGGTCGAAGAACAGGCGGCGGCGCTGGGTGGACTGCCTCTGAACGACCAGATCGCACTCCTCAACGACGCCGTTTGCCATTACGACACCATGCAACTGGAGGTCGCGGAGCTATTGCGCGCCTATCTCGATCGCGACCTCGGAACGCTCATGGCCCTGGCCGCGAGATATCCAGCCGGCGGGCAAGACCGCTACAGCCGGCTGATGGACAGCCTGCTATGGAAGCGGAACCGTCTCATGGTCGAGCGCATGGCACCCCGGCTGGCCGAGGGATCATCGTTCATTGCCATCGGCGCCCTGCACCTGGCTGGCGAGCGTGGCGTCTTGGCGCTACTCGAAGGTCTCGGTTATCGGGTGTCGCGCATCTACTGACTTGCGACCCCGGAGCAACGATGACCCGTGACCGGGCAGGCATACAGCGACCGGCGCGCCCGGGAAGGGATCACAGCCACCTCGCCCTAACCCATGCCGGCACTCCTCCGCCTCTTCCCGGCGCCGGTGAGGACAGTCCCACTGACCGGTCTCTATCTCGGCCATGCCCACACCTTGCGCCCGTCCCCGCCTAGCCCGCGGCCTTACGTCTACAGCAACTTCATCATGAGCCTGGATGGGCGCATCGCGCTCGATCACTCGGAGACCGGCGAGCGGCTGGTACCGGAGTCGATCACCAATCCGAACGACTGGCGTCTCTTCCAGGAGCTGGCCGCGCAAGCCGACGCCATCGTGACGAGCGGCCGTTACCTGCGCCAGTTGGCCCGTGGTCGGGCCCAGGACCTGCCGCCGGTCAGCACGGCAGCCGAGCACCGGGATCTCATCGCTTGGCGCAGGAGCCACGGGCTCGCCGCGCAACCGGTCATCGTGGTCTTGAGCCGGCGGCTCGATCTTCCTGTCGCGCCGACAATCGCGCGGCTCGGCAGGCCCCTGTACATCGCCACCGGGACAGAGGCGCCGCCGGCAGAGCTAAGGGCACTGGAAGCTGCGGGCGCCGAGGTCCTGTTAACGGGGGCAGGGCGAGGGGTGGGCGGCGCCGAGCTGATCGAGGTGCTAGGCGCCCATGGTTTCAACAGCATCTACGCCATCGGAGGCCCCGGCGTCTTGTCGACCTTGCTGACGGCCGGTGCCGTCGATCGACTGTACCTCACCCACGCACTCCGGCTCCTCGGTGGAAGATCCTTCGATACCCTATTGAACGGCCCGCGCCTGTGCCCCCCGGTGGATTTCATCCTGAGCAGCCTCCACTACCAGGAACCGATCGGGGTCGCCTGCGGCCAACTGTTTGCGGTCTACGATCGCGTTCAGGACCATCGGCCCTGCGCGCCAGCGATCTGCGCTTAGGCGGCGTACACACACTATATCGGTCGTGTCAACACAAGGGGGCGGGCGACGTGCATTACTTTCCTTGGCAGCGGTCGTTCTTCCCGATCGACCGTCGTTCGGCGTCCCCCAGGAGCACCTCGAGCAGCGGGCGGAGCGTCGGACCGGGTACGAAAACGTCGGCGTGTCGAGACACCGCCGGCCGACGGACGACGCCGCCGAAACCGATGACATAGACCCCCGCGGCCGCCGCTTCGAGGTCCGTGACGCCGTCTCCCACCATGGCCGCCGCCGCCCCGTTACGCAGCGCGGCCCGGCAGACCGTGGCCTTTCCGCCGCCACGCGAGAGTGGCGAGCCCCGGTCGTAGTCGATGTATCGCCCGGCGGCATCCCAGGCCACCTCGACGGCATGCACGCGCTCGGCCGGGATCGCCAAGGTCTCGCCGACTCGGAGCACGGCTTGACGGATCCCGCTGCTCACGATGTGGACCTCCTTGCCGAACGTCATGAGCGTCTCGACCACCTCGTGCGCCCCCTCCACGAGCGCCTGGACGTAGCGCTCCCCGAGCCATTCGACCGCATCGCGTCCCGGTCGGATCGTTTCAAGACGCTCCCCATAGACGGCTTCCAGTGGCAGCCGCCCCTCCATCGCGGCTTCGGTCAGCGACTCTACCTCGGCCGCCACCCCGAAGCGCCTTGCCAGCTCGTCGATCCCCTCGATAGCACAGAGGGTGCCGTCACAGTCGAGGAACACGACCTCGAAGGGTGGACCCAAGGCCATTTTATACCCTCTCAGTGCGCCGTCTCAGAAAGTCAGCTGATAGACCTGATGGATGGCGGGGGTCGCGGCCACCCGCCGGAGCGTTTCGGCGCTCAAGGGGTGCGAGATCCCGATGACCGCCAGGGCCTCCGGCCCCGAGGTCACTCCGACCTGCATACGCGAGATATTGACGTCTTCCCGGCCGAGCAGGGTACCCAGTGCGCCGACGACACCGGGTCGATCCTCGTGTCGGGTGATGAGCACGGTACCTTCGGGGACGCTCTCGATCTCGCAGTCGTCGATGCGCACGAGCCGCGCGTGGCGCTCGCCGAGCAAGGTCCCCGCGACACTGGTGCGACCGCCGTTGTACCTGCCGGCCACCGTGACCAGCGAGAGGTATTCATCCGTTTCCAGGGAGCGAGACTCGACCAAGGCGATGCCCTGGCGGCGCGCGAGATGCCGGGCATTGACCTGGTTCACGGGCACCGATAACTCGGTCTCCAAGAGACCGACCAGGCACTCGCTGGCAATCGGATGGGGATCGAGCTCGGCCGCGCGCCCGCGCAAGGCCACCTCGACCTCCTGCAAGGGGCCCGGCACCAGCGCCGCGAGCAGCCGCCCTAAGCGGTGGCCCAGCACCTGGTAAGGGCGCAAGCGGTTCAGATCGGCGGGCGTGATGCGCGGCAGGTTCACGGCATTGATGGCCTCACCCGTCTCGAACCAGCTCGCGATCTGCTCCGCGACGGCCAGCCCGGCGGCCACCTGGGCCTCCTCGGTCGAGGCGCCGAGGTGTGGGCTCAACACCACGTCGGGCCGTTCGAGGAGTGGCGAGCCCCGCGGCGGCTCCTGCTCGAAGACATCGAGGGCGGCGCCGGAAAGCTGTCCCGTGCGCAAGGCCTCGACGAGCGCCCCTTCGTCCACGAGCCCCCCGCGCGCGCAGTTGATGAGCCGCGCCCCGCGCCGCATGAGTCCTAGGCGTGAGGAGTCCAAGAGCTTGCGGGTCTTCTCACTCAGGGTGCAGTGGAGGCTCACATAATCGACGCTGCCGAGTAACTCGTCGAGCCCCAGCGGGTCCACCCCGTCGGCTTCCATCACCTCGCGGGTCACATACGGGTCATGGGCCAGCACCCGCATCTTGAGGCCCAGGGCACGGGCCGCCACCAGCCGCCCGATGGTGCCGTAGCCGATGATGCCCAGTGTCTTACCCGCGACCTCGGTGCCCAGAAAGGCGGCCCGGCGCCACTCTCCGGCCCGCACCGAGCGATCGGCTTCTGGGAGATGTCGGCTCAAGGAGAGGAGGTGTGCGACGCTCAATTCCGCGGTCGTCGTGGCATTCGCGTCGGGGGTATTGAGCACCACGATCCCGCGCTCGGTGGCCGCTTCGACATCGATGTTGTCCACGCCGATCCCGGCGCGGCCGACCACCCGCAGGCGCAGGGCGGCGGACAGGATCGCTCGCGTGATACGGGTGCTGCTGCGGACGATGACCGCGTCGCAGTCCGCGATGCGGGACACGAGGGCCTCGGGACTCTCGCCGGTGGCCATCACGACCTCGAACGCCGGCCGGGCACGTAGATATGTCAGGCCCTCTTCGGCGATGGTGTCGGCGATCAGGACTTTGTGCATGACGCCGCCTCCCTCAGCTGTCGATACGCCCACTCGATCCAGGGCAGTAGCGTCGCGACATCAGCCTCTTCCACCGTCGCACCACACCATACCCGGAGTCCCGGCGGGGCCTCGCGATAGGCGGCGAGATCGAAGCCCACGCGCTCCTCTTCGAGGATAGCACACAGGCGCTTGATGATCTGCCAGCGCGCCTCATGACCCTGGTCGGTGAACCAGGGGTCCACGATCTTGAGACAGACGGAGGTGGTCGAGCGCGTGGCGGGGTCCTCGGCCAGGAACTGCACCCAGGGCATCTCGGCGACCCAGGCATCCACTCGATCGAAGTTGGCCTTCGAGCGCGCGATGAGCGCGGGCAGACCACCGATCCCCTCGGCCCAAGAGAGCGCGTCGAGGAAGTCCTCCACACACAGGAGCGAGGGGGTGTTGATCGCGCCGCCCTGGAAGATGTCCTCGTTTAGGCGACCACCCTTGGTCAACTGCAAGATCTTGGGGATCGGCCATCGCGGCGCATAGCCGTTGATCCGCTCGACGGCCCGCGGACCCAGCACCAGCATGCCGTGCTGGGCCTCGCCCCCCAGGGCCTTCTGCCAGGAGAAGGTCGCCACATCGAGCTTCTCCCAGGGGAGATCCATGGCGAAGACCGCCGAGGTCGCGTCGCAGATCGCGAGCCCCGCCCTTGCGTCCGCTATCCAGCGTCCATCGGGGACGCGCACCCCGGAGGTCGTGCCGTTCCAGACGAACACCACATCGCGATCCCAGTCGATCGTGGAGAGGTCCGGCAAGCTGCCGTAAGGGGCGTCGATGCGCCTCACATCCGGGAGCTTCAACTGCCCGAGCACATCCCTCTGCCAGGCCAGGCCGAACTGCTCCCAGGCCAGGCAATCGACCCCGCGCGGCCCCAAGAGCGACCACAGCGCCGCCTCCATCGCCCCGGTGTCCGAGGCCGGCACCAGCCCGATCCGGTAGTCTTCGGGCAACTCGAGCACGGTCCGGCAGCGCCGGGCGATCTCCAGGAGCTTGGCCTTGCCGGCCTGTGCCCGGTGCGAACGCCCGAGGAGCGCTTCGCCCAGTACGTCGGGGGCCCACCCCGGCCGCTTGGCGCACGGGCCGGACGAGAACATCGGGCGTTCAGGCCGGCAGACGGGTCGCGTGGGGTCTGCCATTCAGAGGACCAAAGAGCGGTACAGGGCCGGCAATTCTAACGGCGGACCGGAGCACGCTACAATCTTGCGCGTCGAACCCGGTGCGGGAGACGCATTGCAAGCGAAGGGGTATGCCTATGTCGGAACAGCAGTTACGGGAGCAACTCGAACACCTGCGGGCGCTCGTGAACGAGATCGGGGCAGAGAGACCCGACAGGCTGGAGCATCTGAATCGCCTAGTGAGCGATATCGAAGACCGCTTGGCGGACCGCGGCGCCACGAGGCCCGACGCGACGGACGCGGTGAGAGAGGCGATCCGTCACTTCGAGGTCGAGCACCCGCGCGCCACGGCGGTCTTGAACGACATCATGGTGACCTTAAGCAACATGGGGATCTGATGGCTGGGGGGATCTGATGCCGGTGGGGACCCCCGCCCAGAGTTTGTGACAAAACCTACTGCGCTCGGGATCTCGCACTGCGCCCGTAGGGGCGCCCCACGCCGGTGAGGCAACCAGGGCGGATGGGGCAACCGTGGGGTCTGGGGCGGCCACGGGGGGCCGCCCCTACGGGCGGAACGCGACCTCCCTTCGCTCGCGACGGTTTTTTCACAACCTCTCAGAGGATCAGAGGGCCTATCACCATCAATTCGTTCCAAGCGAAGACGCCCCGCGCGTCATGAGTGATCCAGCACCAGCACCCTCGGCTCCATCATGTCGAGGATCGCGTATTTCGGTCCTTCGCGGCCTAGGCCGGAGTCCTTCACGCCACCGTACGGCATCTGATCGGCGCGGAAGGTCGGGACCTCGTTGACCGTGATCCCGCCGACTTCCAAGTGCTCGAAGGCGTAATGGATCTTTCTATAGTCTTGCGTGAACACCCCGGCCTGCAGCCCGAAGCTGGAGTGGTTGATGGCCGCCACGGCCTCCGCGAAGTCGGTGAACTTCTCCACCACCACGATCGGACCGAAGGCCTCGAGTGCACACACCTTCATCGTGGGTCGGGTGCCGGTCAGGACGGTCGGCGCATACACGGCACCGTCCCTGTGCCCGCCCATCATTACGGTGGCGCCGGCCTCTTGTGCCTCGTCCACCCACTCCTCGATGCGCCTGGCATTGCCCTCGTCGATCATGGCCGAGACATCGGTCGCTTCATCCTCGGGATCGCCGATCCGAAGCCGCTCTGCCTCGGCTCGAAAACCCGTGAGGAACGCGTCGAACACCGAGGCCTCTACCTGGATGCGCTGGGTGTGGATGCAGCTCTGGCCGGCGTTGGTGAAGGCGCCGATCACGGATTTCTTGATGGCGCGTTCCACGTCCCCGTCCCGATCGACGATGAGCCCGGCGTTGCCGCCCAGTTCCAGGACCACCTTCTTCTTGCCGGCATTCTTCTTCATCTCCCAGCCGACATCGGGCGAGCCGGTGAAGGACAAGAGATGGAAGCGCGCGTCGGTAACCAGCCGGTTCCCGGTCTCCCGATCCATCGGCAACATCGAGACGCCGCCCTTGGGCAGCGCGGTCTCGTCGATGATGCGGGCCAATAACAGCGCCGAGATGGGGGTCTTGGAAGCCGGCTTCAAGACGATCGGACATCCCGCGGCGATGGCCGGGGCGATCTTGTGGGCCACGAGATTGAGCGGGAAGTTGAACGGTGAAATGCCGGCCACGAGCCCGACCGGAAAATACTTCACGATCGCCTCTTTTCCGTGCGCTACTTGGGTCCAGTCCAGGCGCAGGAGCTCGCCGGGAAGGCGCTTGGCCTCCTCGGAGGCGATGAGGAAGGTCTGCGCGGCGCGCTCGGCCTCGAAGCGCCCAGTCTTCACGGGTTTGGCGGCTTCCCGCGCCATGATCCGGGCGAACAGCTCGCGATGCTTCAGTATCCCCGTGGAGATGTCGCGGAGGATCTGATAGCGGAGATAGGTCGGCAAGACCCGCATGGCCTCGCGCGCGCCCTCGGCCGCCGTGACCGCACGCTCGTATTCGGCCTCGCCGCCGAGGTAGGTCCGATAGGTGGCGACCCCCGAATATGGGCTCACGACGTCGAGGACCGTCGAGGTCGTCTTGAAGCCGCCGCCCGCGTAGATGGGAAAACTCTCGATCATCGTCGTCACCTCACAACCCCCCACCCTAACCCTCCCCCGCTATCGCAGGGGAGGGAACACGGAACTCTTCCCGGGCCGTCGCGAGCGCAGCAGATTTTTCATAAGCACTCAGGCGATACAGGTCTTTTCGTTCAATTCCCGGGTCAATACCCTGGCGTTTTCGGAATAGTCGATGGGGACATCGATGATGTGCACCCCGGGGGAATTGACACATTCATGTAGGAGCCCCCGCAGATCCTCGGTCCTCGTGACACGATGACCCAGGGCCCCGTAGCATTGCGCGTATTTGACGAAATCGGGGTTGGTGAAGTCGAGGCCCCAATCCGCGAATCCCGCATGCTCCTGCTTCCATTTGATCATTCCGTAACCGCTGTCGGTTAGGATGATGACCGATAGGTCGAGCTTTAGGCGCACCGCCGTCTCGAGCTCCTGGCTGTTCATCATGAAGCCGCCGTCCCCGCACACGGCCATGACCTTGCGCTCCGGGCAGATCATCTTGGCCGCCATCGCGGACGGCATCCCCGCCCCCATGGTGGCCAGCGCATTATCCAGAAACAGGGTATTGGCCCCGAGCGCGCGGTAGTTTCTGGCAAACCAGAGCTTGTACATCCCGTTGTCCAAGGTCAGGATGTCGAGAGGACCGAGCACCGCCCGTACATCGGCCACCAGACGCTGGGGGAGCACCGGGAAGCCGTCCGAATCGGAGCGTTCCGCGATCTTTTCATCGACGAAGCGTTTGACCCGCATGAAATAGGCGAAATCCCAGTGCGGCTGCGCGTGCACCCGCTCCGACAGCTGCCACAGGGCGTTAGCGATGTCCCCGACGACCTCGTGCTGCGGGAAGTAGATCTCGTCCACCTCGGCAGGGACGAAGTTGATATGGATGACCTTGGGCCCGCCGGGTTCCATGAAAAACGGGGGTTTCTCGATCACATCGTGACCGACGTTGATCACGAGATCGGAGCGGTCCACCGCGCAGTGCACGTAGTCGTGGTCCGAGAGCGCGGCGGTGCCGAGGAACAAGGGATGGTCCTCCGGGATCACGCCCTTGCCCATCTGGGTGTTGAAGAACGGGATGCCGGTCTTCTCGACGAAGCGCAGGAGCATCTGGGAGGCCCGCTTGCGATTCGCACCGGCACCGACGAGGAGCAGCGGGGATCGCGCCTCCGCGATCATCTCCGCCCCGATGGCCACGGCACGCTCGTTGGCATCGGGACGGCGCACCTTTTTCACGGCGAACGGCGAGTTGCTGGTGGCCTCTGCCGCGACGTCCTCGGGCAACTCGATGTGTACGGCCCCGGGGCGCTCGGCCTCGGCCTTCTTGAAGGCCTCGCGGACGATGGAAGGGATCCGATCGGCCTCGACGACCTGCTTGGTGAACTTGGTGAGGGGCTGCATCATGGCCACCGCGTCGATGATCTGGAAATGCCCCTGCTTGCTGGTGTAGATGGGCTTCTGGCCGGTGATCATGCACATAGGCATGGCGCCGAGCTGCGCATAGGCGGCCGCCGTCACGAGGTTGGTGGCGCCAGGTCCCAGGGTCGACAGACACACGCCCGGGATCCCGGTGAGACGGCCCACCGTGGCCGCCATGAAGCCGGCCGACTGCTCGTGGCGGGTGACGATGAGGCGGATGTGCGAGGTGCGAAGGGACTCGACGAGGTCCAGGTTTTCTTCGCCCGGCACGCCGAAGATGTACCCTACCCCCTCATCCTCGAGGCACCTGACGAAGAGATCACTCGCTTTCATAGCCTCCCCCGCGAGAACGTGTTGCCTCAATTCTACGCCATGGGCGGCGGGGATGCGACGAGGGGCAAACGCGCGCGCCATGGCTCGACGACGCTCGGCGAAAATCGTCCAATACCGACCCTAGGGAGGTGATACCTCCGAGATGACGGGTGCTGATACCGGGATTGCGGGCGGAGAATGTCGGATCCGTGTACCACGGAACGCGGACAGCCGAACCCGGCTGAAAGAGGAGAAGGTAGCGGCGTGTTGACCACGTGCAGATAGTCGCAAGGCCATCGGGCCACGAGCGCGCGGCCCGAAGTCCTGGGGCGGCTTGTCCCGACCCGCGCGGCCAGGCTTGGACTCTTGTTCCGCGACACCGGCCGTGCTCAAGGGGATGTACGACTCCTCAATGGGGAAGCGGTGCGCCTTGCGGGTGCCGACCTGCAGCCCACGGATGTCGTAATAGGCGGTGCACAAGCGCAGCGCTTCCAGATAACGCGCCGGATCGGCAGGGATCGGCGTTTCCGATTGTGGTGCTTCCCCCACGGCATATTCCGGATGGCGCCGGCGCCAGTCATTTAAAGCGGCCGCAAGCTTGTCGCGCAGGTCTTCGGGGCTCGTGAAGCGCGCGGTGATCGACCGACCGTTCAGCCATTTCCTTCAGGTCGTGCAGGCCCCTGACCTTGGCTTGCACCCTCCGCGAGCAACTCGGGGCTCGCCCGGCCCTCGCACACGGCCTTCGCGATCTCGTCCTCCCGGTATTCCGCGGGCCAGGCCACCGCGTCGTCCAGCAGCAAGGCTCCTTGCCCTCCCCAACCGCTTTTTCGCATTCGAGCCGGGTGATGCTCTTGGACCAGCCGGCCGGCTGGTCGGGCGGCACCCATCCGTAGCGATGGGCCACGAGGACGAAAACCACATCGGCCTCGCTCACCCTGGCGAGGCAGGCGGGGAGAGCCTGTCCGGCTGGCCCGCGGCCCACAACAGCAGGTGAGTATCCAGGAGCAGCTTCATGGCCCGCCACCAAACAGGCGCGCGATCTCGGCCTCGTGCATGCGATCGAAATCGTCGGGCACCGAGATCTGCCCGCACAGGAAGCCCACTCGCCTGACGGCGGACGCGGTCGGTGCGTCCAGTGACACTACCATAACCAGCGGTTACCCGGCCTTCGCGATGATAAAGGGCTCTCCCTTCGCGAACATCATACGGCGCCAAGACGGGGGGGGTCATTGAGCGGACGGCCCTGCCTTGCGTAAGATCCCCCCGCCTGGTGCCTGCCGCCTTTCTGACTGGCGGTGGGATCTCACGGCGCCGGGGGCCCGCCGTCATGCCGAGAGGGCAGCGCCTGCCGGTGGCCGCTGCGGCCTGGTGAGGATCACGGATGTACGGGGGGTGACTTTGCATCGATCGCCACAAGCGTTACGAGTCG
This sequence comes from Gammaproteobacteria bacterium, assembly GCA_050740695.1. GTDB lineage: Bacteria > Pseudomonadota > Gammaproteobacteria > JACCXJ01 > JACCXJ01 > JACCXJ01. The sequence goes on from JBOIDR010000037.1 coordinate 29,539, forward strand.
GGTATCTGGCCCTCACGCTTGCGTGCCCGGCCCTGGCGTCGGCCGCGGCCGAGGTCCGGGAGTTCACGCTCGACAACGGGCTCAAGCTCATCGTCCAGGAGGACCACCGCGCCCCGGTGGTGGTCTCCCAGGTCTGGTACAAGGTCGGTTCGAGTTACGAGCACGAGGGCATCACCGGCGTCTCGCACGCCCTGGAGCACATGATGTTTCAGGGCACCGAGCGGCACCCCGCGGGTGAGTTCTCGCGCCTCATCTCCGCGTCCGGCGGGGAGGAGAACGCCTTCACCGGCAGCGATTACACGGCCTATTTCCAGACCATGGCCAAGGAAAACCTGTCGCTCAGCTTTGAGCTGGAGGCCGACCGGATGCGCGGCCTGACCCTTCCGGAGCAGGAGTTCGCCAAGGAGATCAAGGTGGTCATGGAGGAGCGCCGGCTGCGCACGGACGACAAGCCCGAATCGCTGATGGCCGAGACCGCCATAGCCGTGGCCTTCAAGACCAGTCCCTACCGCCACCCCGTCATCGGCTGGATGCATGACCTCGAGGCCATGACGGTCGCGGACCTGCGCGCCTGGTACGAGCGCTGGTATGCACCCAACAACGCGACCTTGGTGGTGGTGGGAGATGTCGAGCCCGGGGCCGTGTTCGACCTCGCCAAGCGCTATTTCGGGCCGCTGGCCTCGAGCGCTCGCTCGGTGCCTAAGCCGGCGCGCGAGGTGCCGCAGAAGGGCCCGCGACGCGTGACAGTCCGCGAGGTGGCGCGGCTGCCACAGCTCCTCATGGCGTACAAGGTCCCGGTGCTGAGGAGCGCGGTCGCGAACCCGGCCCAGATCCCGCGCGCCGAGGTCTTCGCCCTGGAGGTCCTGGCGGAGCTCCTGAGCGGTGGGGACAGCGCGCGTCTCCCACGCCACCTGGTGCGCGAGCAGGAGGTCGCCGCCAGCGCCAACGCGGCGTATAACCTCGGCGATCGCCTGGAGAGCCTGTTCACACTGGAGGCGGTCCCCGCGGAGGGCCGCGACCTCAAGGCGTTGGAGTCGGCGCTGCGGCGCGAGATCGAGCGCTTGCAGAGCGCATCCGTGCCGGCCGAGGAGATCGATCGGGTCAAGGCGCGGGTCATCGCCCGCAAGGTCTTCGAGCAGGACTCGATGTTCTACCAGGCCATGCAGATCGGGTTTCTGGAGAGCGTCGGGCTCGATTGGCGGCTCAAAGACCAGTACCTCGATGCGGTGAAGGCGGTTACGGCCGAGGAGGTGCGAGGGGCGGCAACGAAATATCTCATCGATGACCGACTGACCGTCGCTGTCCTCAAACCACTGCCGGCGCCGGCCGCGGGGAGGAACTAGCATGGCTCGGTGTGTCTGGTTTGCCTTGATCTTGTGGCCGGTGGTGGGGTTTGGCCTGCCGCGGATCGAGACCTGGAACATCGCGAACGGCGCGCGCGTCTACTTCGTGCGCGCCCCGGAGCTACCGATGGTGGACGTGCACGTGGCCTTCGATGCCGGCAGCGCACGTGACCAGGCGCGATGGGGACTCGCCGGGCTCACCAACGCCGTGCTGGCCGAAGGCGCGGGCGGCCTGTCGGCCCAGACCCTGAACGAGCGCTTCGAGGCCACGGGGGCGCAGTTCGGCCACAGCGCGGGACGCGAGATGGCCTCGGTCGAGCTGCGCAGCGTCACCGAGGCCCCCTATCTGGAGCGCGCGGTCGAGACCCTGGGGCTAGTTGTCCAAAAGCCGGATTTCCCCGCGGAGGCGCTGGAGCGCGAACGCAAGCGCATGCTGACCGCGTTGAAGCAACGCGAGCAGGAGCCCGCGGCGATCGCCGAGGACCGCTTCATGGGCGTCCTCTATCAAGGCCACCCCTATGGCTCGCCCCCGCAGGGTAGCGCCAAGACCCTCGGCGCCCTCAAGCGCGACGATCTGCTCGCCCACTACCGGCGCTATTACTGTGGCCGCAACGCGGTCATCGGGCTGGTCGGCGATCTCACCCGCCCGCAGGCGGCGTCAATCGCGGAAAAGCTCGTCGCCGCGCTACCCGCGGGTAGCGCGGCCTCGCCCGTGCCGCCGGCGCCCCGGATCGAAAAGCCGATCGAGATCCACGTCCCCTATCCCTCCAGCCAGACCCACGTCTGGGCCGGGCGCACCGGCCTCGCGCGGATCGATCCCGATTATTTTCCGCTCTATCTGGGCAACCACGTGCTGGGCGGCGGCGGGTTTATCTCAAGGCTGTACAAGGAGGTGCGCGAGAAACGCGGCCTGTCGTACAGCGCCTATAGTTATTTCCAGCCCATGCGCGTCGCAGGGCCTTTCATCGCCGGGCTGCAGACGAGCTTCGCAAAAGCGGATCAGGCGCTCTCCGTCCTGCGGGAGACGCTCACGAAGTTCGTCGCCGAGGGCCCCTCCGCCGCCGAGCGGGAGGCCTCGGTCAAGAACATCACCGGTGGCTTTCCCTTGCGCATCGACAGCAACAACGAGGTCATCGATTACTTGATCCTCATCGGTTTCTACGGCCTGCCGCTCGATTTCCTCGATACCTATGTGGACCGGATCCGCGCCGCCACGCTTCTGGACATCGGGGCCGCCTTCAAACGCCGCATGGACCCGCCCGACCTCGTCACGGTCACCGTCGGGCCGGAAGGCAAACCCCCGCCCGGCGCCCCCGCGCCGCCGCTAGAACCGGCGCCCGCTGGCCGGCATCATTAGGGCCTTGACGCCGCCGGGCTCGGTCAGGGTCATCGGCGGCAAGTGGCGACGCGCGCTCATCCCGGTCCCGGACGTACCGGGGCTGAGGCCCAGCCCCGATCGGGTGCGCGAGACCTTGTTCAATTGGCTAACGCCGCGCATCGCCGGGTGTACCTGCCTGGACCTCTTCGCCGGCACCGGCGTCCTCGGTATCGAGGCGGCCTCGCGCGGCGCCGGGCGGGTGGTCTCGGTCGATCACGACCCCACCGTCGTGCGGGCGCTCCGGGTGCTCGCCACCCGGCTCGGGGCGCGTGAGCTCTCTGTCGTGAGGGCGGAGGCTTTGGCGTTTCTTGCCGGGGCCGCGATGCCCTGTGATCTCGTGTTCCTGGACCCGCCCTTTTCCGAGCGGCTGTGGCAACCTTGCTGCGAGGGATTGCAGAGCGGGGGATGGTTGAAGCCCGGCGCCTGGGTGTATCTGGAGGCGCCGCGCGGTACGCCCCCGCCGCTGCCCGCGGGCTGGCGGGTGCACCGCGCCGGCCATGCCGGGCAGGTACAATTCTGCCTGGCGCTACCTACCGTGATCCGTCCATGACCCAGGCCATCTACCCCGGGACCTTCGACCCCATCACCCATGGGCATACCGATCTGGTGGAGCGCGCCAGCCGATTGTTCGATCGGGTGGTGGTGGCAGTGGCCGGGAGCACCTGGAAGCAGCAGACCGCCTTCACCCTGGAGGAGCGGGTGGCGCTTGTCCGCGTGGCGCTCCATGGCATCGAGCGGGTCGAGGTGCGCCCCTTCGACGGCCTCCTGGTCGAGACGGCGCGTAGCCTGGGCACGACCGTCATCCTGCGAGGACTGCGCGCGGTCTCGGACTTCGAGTACGAGCTGCAGATGGCCAGCATGAATCGCCGGCTGGTGCCCGAGGTAGACACCCTGTTCCTCACCCCTGCCGAGCACTATGCCTTCCTGTCCGCGAGCCTGGTGCGCGAGATCGCCTCCTTGGGCGGCGACGTCGCCCCCTTCGTGCACCCGGCGGTCGCGAGCGCGCTCGTGGCCAAGCTCCACACCGAAAAGGGCTGACATCGAAGCGTCACGCCGAGCCAGGAACAAAAGCGTCTTTGCGGATCGCTGCGAACAGCACTATTTCGTCAACGTCCGCATCCAGAGCTCCACGCCAAGAGTCCAATCGAAGCCGGTTTGCAGAAGGCCGTGGCGGTTCACTGGACCGCCGCCTCTTGCCGTGAGCGGGCGCCGTACCGGCCGCCTGCTGGTGCGCTTTGCCGACTGGTGGGATCTCTCTAGCAGCCTGTTGGACTCGCATTGACCGGTAATGGGACAAGGCGGGGCTCGCGCACGATGAGGGTGACTCGGGCGGCCGTTGAGGTTCTAAGAGCGACGCAATGACGATGAACGGATCGGTCCCGACCCGGTTTTCAAC
>JBOIDR010000038.1:0-32320 GCA_050740695.1 Gammaproteobacteria bacterium
GCAGCTTCATGAGCGTGTCGGATTTACAACAGGCGATTGACGAATTTATGCAAGCCTGGAACCAAAACCCGAAGCCGTTCATCTGGACGGCCACCGTAGGGCAGATCATCGAGAAGGTCGACCGGGCACGGGTCAAGATGGAGCAGATCAAGCCCGGATCCACCCTGCCCCGAGGGAAAAAGAAGAAGGTATGATCTGTAAAGTTATTTAAGGGACACTACACTAGCTTGACCTTGAACAAGACTGGGCCTTAGCGGACCTGAACGGCATCCTGACGACGTGCGCCAGGGGTCAGGGTCGGGATGACTACATTCGTGTACGGCACTCACAGCTGCCGCTGAAGCGCAATGTTCGGCTTCCGGAGTATTTCATGATCAGGCTACTCACTTCCATTTTCTGTTTGTATTTTTAGCGGGTCTTTATCACGGCGAAGTCCTTTGCACTTGCTGAGCCCGAGCGCTTAGGGCTTCCGCCGGGCAGTCGTGTTGTTGGGGCCAGTGTTGAGCCGCCTCCTGGGCGTCGCGTAGCTCCTCGTCACGGCGGTGGTAGCCGGTCTCCTCGATGAGGCGGGCGGCAGCCTCCAGCGCCGTGCGGTCGCGGAAGAGGCGGGCGCGGTGGAAGTGGATGTCGGCCATGTGGAGCTTCATCGCGCCGCGCTCGGCGATCTGCCAGGCCTCATCCAGGTCGGCCTTCGCGGCGTCGGCATTGCCTTCCATGAAACGCAGCCAGGCGCGAGAGAGGAAGCCGCGGGGGAGGTGATGCATCGAGCCGGCGGCGCGAAGTCCTTGGACGGCGGCGGTGAGGGGCTTGCGGGCCGGCTCGAATGACGAGCGCTCCAGAATGGTCCGGTACAGCGCTACCCGGCCCAGGGTGAGGTGGTCTAGGGCGAGGGTGAGGAGCGAGTCCGATGAAATGCGCCACTGGAACATCTTTGCCGCCCGCCGTTCGACCTTTTTGAGCGTGTCCAGCGCCGGTTCGAGCTTAGGACTGTCTGTAGCCACAGGATTGGCGGCCAGGGTCGTGGCCCACGCCATGTGCTCGGCATCGCCGAGGAGCAGGTCGCAATACTGGAAGCCTCGGAGCGAGTAGAGGAACGGGAACTCCGGCTGCCGCTCCGCCTGCATCGACTCGGCGTCGCGGAAGAGGGTGAGGGCGTCTGCCCCTCGGCCCGACTGATGCCGGGCATTGGCCAGCGTGGCGCGCCTGAGCATCCGCTGGAAGGCGCCGCCGCTCCGGTCGGCGAACTGCAGCGATTGCTCGGCGTCCCGCAGCGCGGCGGCCACCTCGCCCAAGGTCAGCTCCAGCTTGCTCACGTTGCTGGCGCGGATGGCGGCTTTTTCCCAATCTTGCTGCTGGACGCCCATTTCAAGGCTGGTCCGCATCGGCTCCAGCGACTCGGTCGGTCGGCCCAGGGCGCGGAGACGGAAAGCCGCTTCGTTGAGTAGCCAGGCCTGGAGGGGCGCGGACAGCCCAGGGGCGAGCCGCTTCCAGGGCTCCTCGAAAAAACCAGCGAGCGCCTCGAGGTCGGCCCCGAAGGCGCCGAGCTTCTGCACGCTGTAGAATCCGTCACTACCGGTGCCCCGGAGGATGCGGTCCCGGTAAACCTTGGTGTGTGCTTCCTCATGCAGCCCCGCCTTGCACCCGTGTCCCACTGCCTGGTACAGCGGCTGTAGGCCGACGAGTCCTTGCGGCCGGTGCGGCACGCTCGATTTCAAATACTCGTAGAGCCGCCGGTGCCCCTTGCGCCAGGCGTCGGGCTGCCGCTCGCGGAGTTGCTTCCCGAAGTATTCACGCACGAGCGGATGGGCGTCCACGGAGGAGTTTCCCCCTGCTGGCTGGATTAGCCCGCAGTCCGCGAGCCGCTGAAGCGTGATGTTCCACGCTTGGTCGTCGATGGGGACCAGCTTTTTCAAGAAACGGCTCCAGCCTCTTGCGTGGATAAACAACGCGTCGGTCAGCCCGGCGATGGCCGGATCGGCGCGCAAGGCGGTGAGGCAGGCGGGATCGGCTGGCCGGTCGAAGAGGCCTAGGAGGCGCACCGCGGCCAACGCGCGCGCCCCTTGCTCACCGGCGCTCGCGAAGGATCTCTCATAGCCCTCCATGACTTTTAAGGCATGGCCCCCTAGCAACTCGGCGTCGGCCTCGTGGAGCCGCACCCGATCGCGCCGGCGGATGTCGCCGCCGTGGGCCAGTCGGAGATAGGCGCCAAGCAGCGAGAGAGCCAGGGCATGGCCCCGGACCTCGCGGCTCGCCGCGCGCAGCTCGGCGTCATCCTCGACTATGGCCGCCATGCCGGCACGGGTGACGCCCAGCCGGTGCAGCAGCCGCGCGCCATCCGTCTCGGCGAGGTTGCCGAGGTCGTGCGCGAGCACCCCGCCTGCGGGGTGATCCCTGCTGCGCTCGTATTCCGCGAGGTCCCCAACGGTTTCTCGGGTAGTGACGACGCAGAGCCCCGGCTGGCCGGTACCGGCGAACACCCGCAGGAGCGACTGCACGCCGGGGGCGCGCAACTTGCCGCCCTGCGGTCCGGGCGGATGGTGGAGCGGCTCGAGGCCGTCGAGCACGAGCAGGGTGCGGCTCCGGGCGATGGCCCCGGCCAGGAGCCGGCCCTTGTCCCAGGGCGAGAGCGTGGGGTCGTGCTCGACCCCGAACCAGCGCAGCGCATCGTTGAGGAATGCATCGTCCGAGGCCTGGCGGTCCTCGCTAGCTCCTTGGCTGAAGAAGCTCCAGCCATAGACACACCCCGCCCCGCGCCAATCGTCGGCCTTGAGCCGATCGAGCCAGCGCTTGACGAGGCTCGTCTTCCCCACCCCCCCCGGCGCGACCAGCACCACGACATGCGTCCGGCCGCCATCGGCCCAAACGTCGTCGAGGAGCCTCAGCTCCAACTCGCGGCCGAGGAAGGTGCCGCCGGCTTGGGGCAGCTTACTGAGGTCAACCCTAGGCTCTAGCGGAGGAGCGTGCCGATTGACGATGGACGTACTCGTGGAACCGGACGAGCTCGACGGCAATACCATTGCTCCTTAAAGCCCACGCCAATGCGAGCACCCGCGCGCTATGCTCGCGACTCGTGGCTGTAGGTGATGAATATCTTGGGCATGGCTGGGTTACGCGGTTACGAGCCGAGACATGCTGTCTCCCAAAATCCTGGGCAAGCATACTAAATCCATGCGCGGTGTGCTCGGCCGCGCGGCCGAAAATGGGGCGCTACGGGGAAGCCAAGAATGAGAGCCACGGAAGCCTGAAGATGGACGGCCACGGGGGCCAATATCGTGCGGCGCCAGGGCCTATGCTACAGTTCGCGCCGCCACGGAGCCCGACCGGGGTCCGGGTCGCGAGAGGGTAGGGGGGATGAGGGTTCTGATCCTGGGGGCGGGACGGGTCGGATCGGCGATCGCCGAGAGCCTGATCTCCGAGCGTACCGACATCATGGTGGTCGATTCCGACGAGACGCGCCTGAAATTCCTGGAAGACCGTTACGACCTCGGCACCGTGTGTGGCGATGCCTCGCACCCCTCGGTGCTGGAACGCGCCGGGGCGATGGATGCCGAGTTGCTCCTGGCGGTGACCAGGCGGGATGAGGTCAATCTTGTGGCCTGCAAGCTCGCCGCCACGCTGTTCCATACCCCGACCAGGATCGCCCGCATCCGCGCCGCCGATTTTCTTGATCGCCCCGAGGTCTTCGGGGTGGACAACTTCGCGGTCGATGTACCCATCTGCCCCGAACAGATCATCACCGAGTACATCGCCAAGCTTGTCACCTACCCCGAGGCCTTGCAGGTCCTCGATTTCGCCGCGGGCCAGGTGCAGCTGGCCTGCATCCGGGCGGTCGACGGCGGGCCGCTGGTCGGGCACGAGTTGAAGGACCTCAGGACCCATATGCCCCAGATCGATACCCGCGTGGCGGCGATCTTCCGCGCCGATCGGCCGCTCATCCCCGAAGGCAACACCGTGATCCAGGCCCGGGACGAGGTGTTCTTCATCGCCGCCAAGGCGCATCTGCGCGCGGTCATCGGCGAGCTCCGGCATATGGACAAGCCCACCAAGCGCATCATGATCGCCGGTGGCGGCAACATCGGGCGGCGGCTTGCCAAGGCCCTGGAGCAGCACTATCAGGTGAAGCTCATCGAAGTGGACAAACGCAGTGCACAACGCCTGGCCGAGGATCTCGATCACACGCTGGTCCTCTGCGGGGACGGCACGGATGAAGAGCTCCTGGTGTCCGAGGGGATCGCCGACATGGATCTCTTCTGCGCCATCACCAACGACGACGAGGACAACATCATGTCCTCGCTCCTGGCCAAGCGCCTGGGTGCGCGCCGGGTCATCGCCCTCATCAACCGCGGCAGCTACGTCGACCTGTTGCAGAGCGGGCAGATCGACATCGCCATCTCCCCGGCCCAGACCACCATAGGCACGCTGCTCGCCCGCGTGCGGCGCGGGGACGTGGTCGCGGTACACAGCCTGCGGCGCGGCGCCGCCGAGGCCTTGGAGATCGTCGCGCACGGCGATTACGGCTCCTCGCGCGTGGTCGGGCGGCGCATCGACGAGATCCCGCTACCCAAGGGCGTCACGATCGGGGCGGTGGTGCGCGGGGTGAACGACGCAGCGCATGGGGGCGAGGTCAAGGTCCTCATCGCCCATCACGACGTGGTCATCGAACCCGACGACCACGTGATCGTCTTCGCCGTACACAAGACCCTGGTGCCCAAGGTCGAGAAGCTCTTCGAAGTCGCCATCAACTACATATAGGTAGTACGTTTCATAAACACGTTTACGCATTCAGTTAGCAGAACCACCGTCGTGCCAGCGGAAGCTGGCATCCAGGAAACCGGCGTAAGTCCTGGATACCTGCTTTCGCAGGTATGACGATCTATAGCGTTGCGAGCCCAATTCAACACTGCCAAAATAATAAATGAATTCGAGAGATGCACTACTAGCCCATCGACTACCACTGGCCCATCCACTACACCTAGCAGGCGCTCGATGAAGCGACTCTCGAGGGTCGCCCATGTGCTCGGGCTCGTCATCGCGCTCTTCGGGCTCGGCATGGTGTTCCCCATCCTGGTGGCCTCTAGCTATGACAACGATGCGGCGCGCGCCGTATTCGTAGAGGCCATGGGCGAGACCATCGCATGCGGGTTGCTCCTGTGGCTAGGCACGCGCCGTTATCGGGCCGATCTCCAGGTCCGCGACGGGTTCCTGCTGGTGGTCCTGGTGTGGACCATGCTCCCGGTGTTCGCGGCCCTGCCGCTGCTCCGCTACCTGCCGGAGCTCAGCATCACCGACGCCTACTTCGAATCCATGTCCGGGGTGACCACCACCGGCGCCACCGTGCTCACCGGTCTCGACACTCTACCGCCCTCGATCAATGTCTGGCGGGCGGAGCTGCAGTGGCTCGGGGGCATGGGGTTCATCGTGCTGGCGGTGGCGATCCTCCCGCTCCTCGGTGTCGGCGGGCGCCAGATGTTCAAGGCCGAGACGCCGGGGCCCATGAAAGAAGCGCGCTTGACACCGCGCATCACGGAGACCGCGCGCGGTCTCTGGATCATCTACACGGGTATCTCGCTCGCCTGCCTCTTGTCTTATCACCTGGCCGGGATGGGATGGCTGGATTCCCTGATCCACACCTTCAGCACCATGGGGCTCGGGGGCTTTTCCAGCCACGATCAGAGCTACGGGTATTTCGACTCGCCCGCGATAGAAACGGTCGCGATCGTGTTCATGCTCATCGCCGGGATGAACTTCGCGACCCATTTCACGGTGTTCCGCAACTGGAACGCCGAACCCTACCGCGACGACCCGGAGGCGGGTTGGTTCGTATTCATCACCGTGGCGAGCATCCTCGGTATCGGGACCTATCTGTGGGCTCAAGGGGCCTATGATGGGCTCGCCACGGCCCTGCGCTATGCCTCCTTCAATACCGTCTCGATCGCGACCACGACCGGGTTCGCCAGCACCGACTACAACGCCTGGCCGGTGTTCGCACCGATGTGGATGCTGTTCCTGTCGAGCTTCGTGAGCTGCTCCGGTTCGACCGGCGGGGGCATCAAGATGATCCGGGCCATAGTCCTTTACAAACAGGTGTTGCACGAGATGGTCCGGACAGTACACCCGAATGCCATCTCGCCCATCAAGCTCACGAGGCATCCGGTGCCCAACAACGTGGTGTTCGCGGTGCTGGCCTTCGCGTTCGTGTACGTGGCCTCGATCGTCGTGATGACCTTGGCCCTGACTGCCCTGGGCCTCGATGCCGTGAGTGCCTTCACCGCCATCGTCGCCTGCATCAACAACACCGGACCCGGCCTCAACCAGGTCGGGCCGGCGACCACCTATGGGGTATTGACGGACTTGCAGATCTGGGTGTGCAGCGCCGCCATGTTGCTCGGGCGGCTCGAGCTCTTCACCGTGCTGGTGGTCCTGACCCCGAGCTTCTGGCGCTAATATAATAAGCGCTCAACGTTGGTGAAACCTCCACCGCCGCCAGGATGAGGACCGGCATCGCGACAAGTTGCAACCATCGTGATTTTCCATGCGTGATGTTGTTTTTGGTGATGCTCATAGCGGGAACGCCGGGTGGGAGCGCGCGGCACCCGTCCAGCGCGGCTCGCTCCCGGGTCGCGACGGCTACAGGATATAGGTAAATCGACAGGAGTTGAGCACGGCGGCACCGGTCTCATGCGTTGAACTTCCCGTGGCAGGTAGGGTCGGATAGCAAAGCTTGGCGGCGCTCTCCAACGAGCGCTCGGGGGACGGTCGGAGGGCCGAGGGCGGGGACAGAATCACCGGGGCTCAGGGCCGAGCACCGGGGCAACGGGGGCACCCATGCCCCGGTTGACAAACCATGGGCCATGGGGGACCGGAGGTCGAACCACGGGCCTGATCCAGCTACGAGGAGACTCCAAATGGTCAATACCAAGGGTTTAATGTTGGCGACGGCGGCGGCGGCATTGTTTGCGAGCGGTGCGAGCCTGGCTGTGGAGCACGAGAAGGCCGGTGGGGCCGAGGCCAAGGTCCACTGCGGTGGGGTCAACGCCTGTAAGGGCAAGTCCGAGTGCAAGACCGCAACCAATTCCTGTAAAGGCGAGAACAAGTGCGCCGGCCAGGGATGGATGTCGATGACAAAGGCCGAGTGCGAGGCCAAAGGCGGCAAGATCGTCGAATAAGGCACGGTCGGAACGGGGCGCTCGGCGGGGCGCGTCGCTCCCCGCCGAGCCTTTCCCATCATGAGCGAGATCTCCGCTTTGTTGAGCCCGCACCTGGGCTTCGGCCTCGGCCTCCGTAAAGAACACTACGAGGCGGTGCTCGCCGATCGGCCAGGGATCGGGTGGTTCGAGGTCATCACCGAAAACTACCTATTGGATCGTGGTCTTTTGGGCGGCGGCAAACCCCTCGATTACCTCGACCGCATCCGCGCACACTACCCCATGGCCATGCATGGGGTGTCGCTGTCCATCGGCGGGACCGATCCGCTCGATTGGGGATATCTCAATGCGCTCGCGGCCCTCGCCCGGCGCATCGAACCGGCCTGGATATCGGATCATCTGTGCTGGACCGGGGTGGGCGCGGTCAACCTCCACGACCTTATGCCCCTGCCCTACACCGAGGAGGCGGTGCGGCACGTCGCCGGCCGTGTCCGGGCGGTGCAGGAGTTTCTCGGCCGGCGCATCCTCCTCGAGAACGTGTCGAGTTATTTGAGCTATCACGCCTCGCAGATGAGCGAGTGGGAGTTTCTCGGCGCCGTGGCCGAGGAGGCGGACTGCCTCATCCTGCTCGACATCAACAACATCTATGTGAGTGCGGAGAACCATGAGCTCGACCCACGCACTTATCTCGCAACCGTCCCGGTCGAGCGCGTGCAACAGTTCCACCTCGCCGGGCATCGCGACCTCGGCGACTACCGCATCGACACCCACGACGAGCCCATCTGCGATCCGGTGTGGGATCTCTATCGCGAGGCGGTGAGACGTTTCGGCACGGTCACCACCATGATCGAACGCGACGATCACATCCCACCGCTCGCCGAGCTCTTGACGGAGCTCGGACAAGCCGAGCGCATCGCGACCGAGGCGACGGCATCGGGGGCCCAGCATATCGAAGAGGGCCGTGAGGCCCTGGATCGATCAGGCAACCGGGCGTGGGCCTGAGCAGGGATCCGGTACCGCTGAGGGAGGTCCAGCAGGCGATCCAGGCCTATGTCCTGTGCGGCGATCGGGACGCCGAGGCGCGGGTGCTCTCCACCTCCCGGGTCGATGCCAGGACACGGCTCGATATCTACGCCAAGGGCTATCGCCTGCGCCTCCTGGAGGCGCTCGAAGAGGACTTCCAGGCAGTGCGCGCGTTGATGGGGGAGGGGCCATTTCAACGCCTTGCCGAGGGCTACATCGATGCCCACCCCTCGGCGCATTTCTCCCTTCGCCATTTTGGCCGACACCTACCGAGCTATTTATCCCATGGGGAGTATTCGACGCGCCCCTGGCTCTTCGACCTGGCTAGCTTCGAGTGGCTGCTGGGCATGGCCTTCGATGCCCCCGGCGCCACACCCGTGAGCGCCGAGGCGCTGGCATCGGTCCCCCCCGAGAGCTGGCCGAACATGGGGTTGACATTCCATCCCTCGGTGGGGCGCATCTCACTCGGGTGGAACGTGACCCGGATCCGGCAGGCCGTCGAGTCGGAAGAGGCCCCGCCGGCGCCCGAGCGCTCGGAGATGCTCATCCCCTGGTTGGTGTGGCGGCAGGGGCTCAAGACGTACTACCGTTCGCTGGAGTCGGCTGAGGCCATGACCCTCGACCGGGCCCGTGAGGGCGTCACCTTCGGCAACCTCTGCGAGGATCTGTGCCGGTGGGTGGCCGAAGACGAGGTCGCGGCCCGCGCCGCGGGGTTTTTGCGGCGTTGGGTCACCGACGGGCTGGTGACGGCCGTGCGGATGGCTTGAATGGGGCGATGGTTCATGGCCGATCGGAAGGATCAGTCCTCGCGTTCGCGGCCGGTGATGAGGCGTGCCCCGCGATCGAAGGTGAGATAGGCCCACAGCCATTGCAGGGAGACGATTAGGCGGTTGCGCATTCCGATGAGAAAATAGATGTGGGCGATGCCCCAGATCCACCAGGCGATCCCGCCCTTGATCCGGAGCCAGCCGAAATCGATGACCGCAGCACGTCGGCCGATGGTCGCGAGGTTGCCGAAGTCGCGATAGCGAAACGGCGGCGGGGCCGGCCTTCCCGACACGCGCGCCGCGATGACCCGTGCCACATACGCGCCGGCCTGCTTGGCGGCGGGTGCCACACCGGGCAGGGGCCGGCCCGTCGCATCGGAGACCAACGCCACGTCGCCCGCCACGAACACCTCGGGGAGTCCGGGTACCGAGAGATCGGGCGCTACCGGGACCCGTCCCAGCCGATCGGCCTCGATGCCGAGCCAGCGCGCCACCGGCGAGGCGGCCACCCCTGCGCCCCACAACACCGTGGCCGCTTCCACCCGTTCGGTCCCCACCGTGACGCCCCAGGGGCCACAGTCCGTCACCGGGCTCTTGAGCTTGACCTCGACCCCCAGGCGCGCGAGTGCCCCGCCGGCGTAGCGCGAGAGGGACTCCGGAAAGGCCGGCAGCACGCGCTCCCCGGCCTCGCACAAGAGGATGCGGGCACTCTTCGGGTCGATGTGGCGGAAGTCGGCGGCAAGGGCCCGGCGTCCCAGCTCCGCGATGGCCCCGGCCAGCTCGACTCCCGTCGGCCCGCCCCCGATGATCACGAAGGTAAGGAGACGCCTCTGCGCGCTCGGATCGGAACCGCACTCGGCCCGCTCGAAGGCCAGGAGGATGCGTCGGCGGATGCGGGTCGCGTCGTCAAGCTCTTTCAACCCCGGCGCCGACGCCTCCCAGTCATCGTGTCCGAAGTAGTCGTGGCGCACGCCGGTCGCGAGGATCAGGTGATCGTAGGGGATGGATTGATCGCCTAGCGACACGGCGCGGCGCTGCACGTCCACGCCCGTGACCTCGCTCAGGAGCACGCGGGTATTGCGCTGGCGGCGCAGCATGCGCCGGATCGGCCAGGCGATATCGCCCGGCGACAGCGCCGCGGTCGCGACCTGGTAGAGCAGGGGCTGGAAGAGATGATAATTCCGGCGGTCGATGACGGTGATCTCGACGGGGGTGCGCGCGAGCGCCCATGCCGCCCACATGCCGGCGAAGCCGGCACCGACGATCACGACCCGCGGCCGTGGCCGAACCTCGCTCGGGGTCGTCAAGAACCGCGGACCCCAAACCGCCGCATCGTTTTTCCTACGTTCGGTGCCATCTATCCTTACAAAGGGGGCCTGGCGACCCCCCCGCGCCCTGTGGTACAAGTCGCCGTATGCTACTGGTTGGTCCGGCGCACGCGTCTGCGGGGCGCGTGGCATGGAGCTGCGGACACGCGCCCTACGCCCGCTACGAATATGTTTTAGGTAGCGCTCCCTTGATTGTAACGGTTGACACTCTGGACGACATCACGCATTACCACGAGCAGACGTGGCCACTGTGATTCCGGGAACTGTTCGATTGCCGCCAGAATGCGAGCATGGATCCGCTTTTCGTTAGGCTGACGAAGTCTGATGATTCATGCCCCAATGCGCCTCACCGGTGCTCGGAGAAACCCTTGTCCGTTGTGACAAGGACGCGCCGTTCTGATTGGGCCAGGTTCCACAATGCATCATCGAAGAGGCCCTGTTGTGGAGTGCCGCGAATGTCCAGAACGTCATGCCCAGCCGCCCTCAGGCTCTGAACCGTCATGTTTGGAATGTTCTCCTCATTTTGAGATGACGACATCATCCAGGGGAGTGACTTGCTCCTCTGCCAATGATGCGGCGTAGTCCAAACAGGCTAGAACGTCCTCTCTGGTGATGGTGGGGAAGGCAGCGAGGAGCGTCTCTACGCTGTCGCCATGGGCAAACATGCGCACGACCTGATGTACGGGGATGCGTGTTCCCTGTATACAGGCTTTATACAGGCTTGACCGTGGCAAATCTTGGGGTGGATGGAGATGCGTTCGTTCATTCTATTGGGTTCCCGCATCATCATGGCTACCTCCGTTTCATAAGTGTACGTGTCCGTACCTTACAATATCAAGTCTCCAAAGTAGACCACATGACACGCGATAGCCCGACTTCGGCGCGAATGTCCACGCTCATCAACGGGGTACGCGCCCGTTTCTTCACGATCGAGACGCGGCGACCGTTGCGGCGGATGAGTGTGAGTGACATCATGCGACGTGAGCCCGGCGCCTCCTCAAGACCGTCTGCTCCGGCGGCCGCAGGGTCCGGGAAACGTTCGCCGTGCGCCAGGATAGCACGCCAGCGATGGGAAGGGGCCAGTAGACCGCAGTCGCACGCGATCGCCAGGCCGAGCCAGGAACCATGAGTGTGTCACTGCGGCGCAATATCGGGCTGTACGAGACGCTCGCGGGCCTGCCCGAAGGGCTGACCGGCGAGATCCTGGACGGCCAGATCCACACCCAGCGGCGGCCCACCGGACGTCACGCGCACGCGGAGTCCGTTCTGGGCATGCGGCTGGGGCCGCCGTATCGGTTCGGAGAAGGGGGTCCGGGCGGATGGTGGATCCTGATCGAGCCCGAGGTCCACTTCGTGCGCGACACCGAAGTGGCGGTGCCGGACCTCGCCGGCTGGCGGCGCGAGCGCCTGCCGAGCATGCCCGAGGACCAGCGCTTCCTGGTCGCACCCGACTGGGTGTGCGAAATCCTCTCACCGGGCAGCCGCAGCAAGGACCGCGAAATCAAGTTGCCGCTCTATGCCCGTCATGGGGTCCGCCATGCCTGGCTGGTCGATCCCAGGGAACGTACCCTGGAGGCCTATGCCCTGCGCGATGCGTACTGGGCTCCCCTCGGCTGCTATCGCGATGACGAATCCGCCTGTATCGCCCCCTTCGATGCCGTCACCCTGAGCCTTACGGATCTCTGGGCCTGAGGGTTTCTGAAGATACCGTCGCGAGCGCAGGGAGATCGCGCCGCATCCTCGGCGCGCCAAACAGGGCCAGGGAGTGGCTTGGCGCGCCGAGGACGTAGCGCCAGATCCGGAGCGCGGTAGATTCTCACGCAGCCAAGGTCACCGAGACCGACTTCAACAAATCTGGAAAGGCCCTTCTGTTTTAGGGAGACAGGTTAATGCTAGTTAGGAGGGGGCCTCGGAGTGGTCTCCCTCTTCCTGCGGGTCGGGGTGAGGGGACCTCGAGCCCGACGACTAAGGCGTTGGTGCCCGCCTGTCGCGGCCCTTTCTACCCCGCCGCCAGAAAGTCCTATCCTGGACTTGACACGGCCAGGATACGTGCATATACTCTCATTATGCCTTGGGAAGAGAAGCCATGACCGAATGTCAACAAGTCGCACGGCAGTGTGCATGTTTCAACCTTCGCAAAGCGACTCGCGCCGTGACCCAACTCTACGACGAGGTGCTGCGAGAGACAGGGATCCGCGTCACGCAGCTTACGCTACTGGTCGCCGCTTATCTGTCGGGAGAAATGCCCATCTCGCAGATGGCCGAGGTCTTGGTCATGGACCGGACAACGCTGACCCGCAATTTGAAGCCGCTGGAAGTCCAGGGACTCATCGCGATCCGTTCGGGTGTCGACCGCCGCGAGAAGCTGGTGACGCTGACCACCCGAGGGCGCGCAATGGTTTCCAGAGCCCTGCCACTATGGGAGCAGGCGCAACGTCGAATCATCAAGGGACTTGGGCAGGGTCGCTTCGACTCAATGCTGAAGGACCTGTCGAAGGTGGTGTCGTTAGCCCATGCATAACGCGCCTTATTTTAGGCTGATATATGTGTATACGCACTAATGGCGAAACGCACTCAACCGACCGTTGGGCTCGGTCCATGAGGGTAACGCGACAGCATTGACGGCGGATCTAGCGAGTGAAGGTGCTGAGGCACTTGGGTGTTAAACCGCACCGCACCCTTTGAGCACCTTATTGAAACTTGGTGCGGCTTATTTTTCACCATATACGTGTAGGTACACGTTATAGGAGGATACTATGGCACGCGAATCGAGATTTGATGGGAAGACCATCGTAGTCACCGGCGCTTCCAGCGGCATCGGCCGCGCCTCGGCCTTGGCGTTTGCGCGTGAAGGCGCCACCACCGTCCTGGCCTCGCGCTCGGAGGACAAGCTCGAGCGGCTCGCTGACGAAATTCGCAGTTTCAATCCCCGGGTACTTGTAGTCCCGACCGATGTTTCGGTGCGTGAACAGATCCAACACCTCATCGATAAGACGGTAAGGGAGTATGGACAGATCGATATCCTATTCAATAATGCCGGCAACGCGTACGTGGGGCCCATCGAGGAAGGTCGATTTTCCGATGACCTCAACAAGATGCTGGCGATCTCCTTTTGTGGCGTTCTGTATGGCGCCCAGGCGGTATTGCCGATCATGAAGCGGCAGAGCGCCGGCCACATCGTCAATATGTCCTCGGTGGTCGGTCGCAAGGCCTTCCCGCACTTCGGCGGGTACTCGATCGCCATGCACGCCATCAGCGCCTTCTCGGACGCGCTGCGGCAGGAGCTACATGGCACTGGGATCGCTGTGACCACCCTGCACCCGGCCTTGACCCAGACCGCGATGCTCGATGAGGTCAACCCGGCCGACATGCCGCCTCCCTTCCGGGCGATGACCCCGCGCACGCCGGAGTTCGTGGCCGCCGGTATCCTCAACGCCGTGTACAAGCGGCAAGCGCGGGTCGTCTTGCCCGCGCCGCCGCGCATGCTGCTGCTGGGTGATGCCCTCTCACCGCACATCGGCGACTTGATCGTGCGGCTGCTGTCAAAGCCCGTTTTCTCGTACCTCATCGGCATGTATCGCGGCCGGGTCTACGAACACCATCCCGCACGGCCGGCCGATGCGTCGCGCACCGGCCCTAGGCCGTCGGTACCCGGTGGGCCAGAGATCGAGTGAGGATATCTTTTGGCCATACATGTGTCGCTACACTTATAACGAGGAGATCTGAACATGAAGACGCAGCCTTTACGTTTGAATAGATCGTTCCGGACGACCCCCCATGTGCCGAGGATTGTCCCGGGCCTCTTGCTCCTGACACTGCTGACCGGTTGTGCAGATCAGTCAGTTACTGAAACCGTGGGACGTCCCGTCCGTACCTTTCGGGTAGGGGAGCACGCCGGAGCAGGTTCTACCAGTTACGCCGGTGAGGTCAAGGCACGTTATGAAACCCGACTGTCTTTCAGGGTTTCGGGGAAGATCGTAGCGCGGCATGTCGACGTCGGGGACCGAGTGAAAAAGGGGCAGCTTATCGCCGAGTTAGACCCAAGCGATTATCAGCTGGCGGCTCAAGGTCTCGCGGCTCAACTCGCCGCGGCCCGTGCCGAGCGTGATTTTGCGAAGGACGACGTCAAGCGCTATCAGGACCTCTTGGAGCAGAAGCTCATCAGCCCCGCCGAGTACGACCGGCGCGAAACCCTCTACAAGGCTGCACGCGATAAAGTTAGCGCACTCGACTCGCAACTGCACCAGGCGCAGAATCAGACCGCCTATACTCGGCTCTTAGCCGATCGCAACGGAGTCATCACCGCGCGGGACGTCGAGGCCGGTCAAGTGGTGAGCGCAGGGCAAGTCATCGTGACGCTCGCGGACCCCGGTGAGAAAGAGGTGGCGATCGAAATTCCGGAGCAACGCGTCGCCGGGGTGCAGCCGGCGGGCGATGTCACGGTAGAGCTCTGGGCCGATGGACGACGGCGCTTCAAGGGTCGCACGCGCGAGATCGCCCCGAGTGCCGATCCGGCGAGCCGCACCTATCGCGTCAAGGTGACCCTACTCGAAGGGAAGGATCGCGCCCAACTCGGTATGACGGCAACGGTCTATATAACGACGCCCAAGACTGATGTGCTCGCTATCCCGCTCGCCGCGGTGTTTTCACCCCAGCGCCAACCCGCCGAGTCCCGTGTCTGGGTGGTCGAGGAGACCGAGCAGACCGTCCGATCCGTACCGGTGGAGCTCGGCGTGCCCGTCGCAGATGAGCGCATCGTGATCGCTGGTCTCATACGAGGGCAGCTCATCGTCACCGCAGGCGTTAGCCGGTTGATCGAGGGACAGGCCGTGCAGCTTGTCGAGGACGCAGCGGGATTGGCCATGCAGGGTGGCAATCGCCAGAGAGCACCGGCAAACGATCGACACTGATCGCAGGAGAGCTTCGATGAAAGGCTTCAACCTGACCGACTGGGCCCTTAATCATCGCGCGTTTACCGGTTTCCTGATCGGGCTCTTGATACTGGGCGGGGTCTTCGCCTACTTCCGCCTCGGGCAGCGGGAGGATCCGGACTTCACCTTCCGTATCATGGTGGTGAAGACCCTCTACCCCGGCGCTACCGCGCACGAGATCGAGGAGCAAGTGACCGACCGCCTGGAGAAGAAGATCCAGGAGCTGCCCTATCTCGACTACCTCCGCAGTTACGCGAAGCCGGGTGAGTCATTGATCTTTATCACCCCTCGCCAGGATATCCCGCCCAAGGAGATCCCGTCCCTCTGGTACCTCGTGCGCAAGAAGGTCAACGACATCCGGCACACCTTGCCGCCCGGTGTCGTCGGACCTTTCTTCAACGACGAGTTCGGGGACACTTACAGCACCCTCTATGCGTTCTCGGGCGAAGGTTTCAGCACTGCGGAGATTAAGGATGCCGTCGATTGGGTCCGACAACAGCTCCTGCGGATCGAGAACGTCGAGAAGGTCGATTTGATCGGCGTGCAGGAGGAGCGGATCTACGTCGAGTTCTCCGATAAGAAGCTCGCCGAGCTGGGATTGCATCGTCAGGCGGTGGCGCAGGCGCTGCAGGCCCAGAATGCCATGACCTCCGCTGGAGCGATCGCGGCGCCGCTGCGCAACCTCCCGATCCGCATCACCGGGAAGTTCGATTCCATGGAGAGCGTCAAGAACCTCGCGCTTCGCATCGCGGGACGTACCTTCCGAGTCGGTGATATTGCCGCCGTGTGGCGCGGCTACGTGGACCCGCCGGACTTTAAGATGCGCTTCAACGGCAAGGAAGTCATCGGCCTCGGCGTGACCATGAACAAGCGGGGCGATGTGCTCGAGCTCGGCCAAGCGCTCGAAGCGGCCATGCACCGGATCGAGCGCGAACTCCCACTCGGGATCGAGGTCGAGCAGGTCGCCAATCAGCCGCGTGTCGTGAAAACGGCGATAGCGGAGTTCATGCGCACCTTCTTCGAGGCCCTGACGGCGGTGCTGCTGGTGAGCTTCTTGAGCCTGGGCTTTCGCACAGGCTCCATCGTCGCACTGACCGTGCCGCTGGTTCTCGCAGGGACTTTTCTGTCGATGCTGTTCTTTGGCATCGATCTGCACCGCATCTCGCTTGGCGCGCTTATCCTGGCCCTCGGGCTCCTGGTCGACGACGCCATGATTGCGATCGAGATGATGGCGCGCAAGCTCGAGGAGGGCTGGGATCGCTTCCGCGCCGCGACCTACGCCTACTCGGTAACCGCCTTCCCGATGCTGACGGGCACGCTGGTTACCATCGCGGGGTTCCTGCCGGTGGGGCTCGCGCAGTCGCAAGCCGGGGAGTACACGGTTTCCATCTTTCAGGTCGTCGGGATCTCACTGCTGCTCTCCTGGATCGGTGCGGTGATCTTCACGCCGTTTCTGGGCTATCTCATGCTCAAGGTTCAGAACCACGAAGGCGCGCGACTCGACCTCTTCGATACCCCGTTTTACAACCGGCTGCGGCGTTGGGTGGACTGGTGCGTGGCCCATCGAAACGCAGTCATCGCGGGCACAGCAGGTCTCTTTGTGATCGGCGTGGTGGCGTTGACTCACGTGCCGCAGCAGTTCTTCCCGCTCTCCAACCGGCCCGAGGTCATGGTCGATCTATGGCTGCCGGAAGGGAGCTCGTTTACCCAGACGGAAGCGGCGGCGAAACGGTTCGAGAGGTTTATAGCTCAGGATCAGGACGTCGTGCACTACGCCGCCTACGTCGGTGGCGGCAGCCCGCGTTTCTTTCTGCTTATCACCCAGCAACTCGCCAATACCAATCTCGCCGAGTTCGTGGTCATGACCCGGGACAACGTCGCGCGGGAGCGGGTGATGACGCGGATCCGCGAGGTCTTTGCGACCGAGTTTCCCGAGGTCCGCGGTCGTGTGATGCGGCTCAATGTCGGGCCGCCGGTTGAATATCCAGTCGAGTTCCGCGTGTTAGGTAATGACCCGAAGAAAGTTCGGCAAATCGCTGACCAAGTGGCAGCGGTCATGCGCAGCAATCCCCACACCGTGGACGTCAACGACGACTGGCACGATCGGATCCCATCCCTGCGGCTCATCCTCGACCAGGAGAAGGCCCGGGCACTTGGGGTGACGAGCGAGAGTCTCTCACAAGCTTTGCATGCCCATTACACCGGGATCACCGTCGGACAGTATCGCGAGGGCGATAAGCTCATCGACATCGTGTGGCGGGCGCAAGACGCTGCGCGCCTTAGGATGCACGAGCTCCCCGACGTCGCCCTGCCGACGGCGAATGGTACAACGGTGGCGCTATCCCAACTCGTCAAGCTCGAGACCACCTTCGAGGAAGGTATCGTGTGGCGGCGCAACCGCTTCCCGGCGGTCTCGGTGCGCGCCGATATCGTCGACGGTGCCCAAGCGCCGGAGGTCACAGCCGAGATCCTCCCGCAGATCAAGCCGATCGAGGCAGCACTGCCGCCCGGCTATTACCTCGAGGTCGGCGGCGCAGAGGAGGAGAGCTCAATCGCGCAGAAGTCGATCCTCCTCTGGATCCCGGCGGTGGTCATCGCCACGCTTATCCTACTCATGATCCAGCTCCAGAACGTCTCGCGCACCTTCCTCGTCTTCATCACGGCACCCTTGGGGATCATCGGGGCCGCCTTTGCGCTGCTCCTGTTCCACGCCCCCTTTGGTTTTGTGGCGCTGCTCGGCATTATCGCGCTCGCCGGCATGATCATGCGCAACTCCGTGATCCTCATCGATCAGATCGAGAAAGACGAGCAGGCGGGCCGTGACACCTGGACCGCTATCGTTGAATCGACCGTGCGGCGCTTCCGCCCGATCATGCTGACGGCCGCCGCAGCGATCTTCGCCATGGTGCCGCTCTCGCGGAGCGACTTCTTCGGCCCCCAGGCCATCGCCATCATGGGCGGGCTCAGCATCGCGACGGTGCTCACGATCTTCTTCTTACCGGCGCTCTACGCCGCGTGGTTCCGGGTACGACGAACCCTGCTCGCGGCAAAGCCCGAAAACGCGCGTGGCGCTCGAGCCACGAATCCGACTTGAGCAATCCAGTGAGTGATACCGGAGGTGTGTCATGAACACAAGATACTTCATGAAGGTGGCAGCGCTGATCTCAACGCTGCTCAGTGGGTGCGCCCTCACCCCCGTCAGCCACAAAGTCGAGGTGCCAACGCCCGCCCAGTGGCAAAACGCGCCCATGGGTGACACGACGGTGGATCCGGCAGACCTAGCTGGTTGGTGGAAGAAGTTTCAAGATCCGCTCCTCGATGAGCTCGTCCTCCGGGCGCTTGCGGCCAACCACGACTTGAAAATCGCGGCGGCCCGGGTGCGCGAAGCCAGGGCCCTGGTGACCGTGGCCGAGTCGGTCCTGTTTCCCACGATTGGTGCCAACGTTAACGGCGGCCGTCAAAAGCGTATCGAGCGCGTCATTCCGGTCCCCGGCCCGCAAGGCGTCGACCTTGTGGTCCCGCGCGTGGATGCCGTGAGCGGCGAGCTCGGCTTGACATGGGAGGTCGATGTCTTTGGCGGCAACCGCCTTGAGGCTCAGGCGGCGGCGGCGCAAGCCCTTGGTGCCGAGGAAGATCGGCGTGCTGTGCAGGTGGGCCTGCTCGCCCAGGTCGCGACCAGTTACCTCGATCTGCGTGGTGCGCAGAGGCAGACAACGATCCTGCGCGAGAACATCGCGGTCCAACGGGAGCGCTTGCGCCTGCTCCAGGCCTTTTTTCGCGCTGGGCTTACCACCGAACTCGACATCGCCCGCCAGCAAACCTTACTGCGCACGACCGAGGGTACCCTCCCCGTGCTCAATCACCTGACCGCAATGCTTATCCATCGCCTCGGCGTGTTCTTAGGCGAGCCCCCGCACACGCTTGAAGCGCAATTAGGCAAGGCAGCGCTCCTGCCTCCGGCGCTGCCCAACCTCCCCGGCCTTCTGCCCT
The DNA here is from genome assembly GCA_050740695.1 of Gammaproteobacteria bacterium. Lineage (GTDB taxonomy): Bacteria > Pseudomonadota > Gammaproteobacteria > JACCXJ01 > JACCXJ01 > JACCXJ01. Next base: position 19,185 of record JBOIDR010000038.1, read on the forward strand.
CAGATCTGCTCCAGCAGAGGCCGGACTTGCGGCGTGCGCAAGCCGAGGTCACCGCCGCGGCGGCGAGCCTCGGTGCCTCGCGCGCCGATCTCTTTCCCAAGTTTTTCATCTCTCTGAGCGGTGGAATCGGCGCGTTGAGTTTAGCCGGACTTCCGAGTGTGGCCGCACAAGGGATCTACGCACTCGGCTCTGGGATCACGGTGCCGATTTTTAATGCCGGGCGTATCCGCGCCAACATCGCCGCCGCCGACGCCCGGCTCGCCCAGGTGGCGGCAAGCTATGAGCAAGCGTTTCTGACCGCTTTGGAAGAGGTTGAGAACGCCTATGTCGCCTACACGACCGCACGTCAGCGGCGCGAGGATCTCCGTCAAGCCGTTGATGCCGCGCGGCGCGCCTATCGGCTTGCCGATGCGTTTTATCGAAGTGGCGTCACCGATTTCCTGTCCGTGCTCGATACACAGCGAGCCAAGCTTTCCGCTGAAGATGAACAAGCCGAAGCGGAAACGGCGGTCACGGTTGCAATGGTGACGTTGTATCGTGCTTTCGGGGGCGGCTGGGATAGCCATGAGCAACAAGGCATCAGTTCAAAGCCACAACTGTACGCCCCCGCAGGCGAGCGCAGTAGATAGAGAAAAGCTCAACTTGAGTGTGCGGTGGGGCTGTCTGCTCTTGGCCGACCGCGGGTACTTCGACCGGGACTATCTCTTGGAACTGACCGAGGCGGGGGCCAGCTTTGTCATCCGTGTCCGGAAAGGTTTAATCCAAAGGTGCTGGAGGCCTTATAGGCAACGCCAACGGATACGACAGTTCTGTGGCAAACCGCACGGCGCCTAGCTAGCGGGGATCGCCGCCGGTGCGCGCGTCGACCAGCACGATCGACTCGGTGCGGTATCCCCCGCTCGAGATCGAACACCAGTTGGCTCGACGACGCGTACGCCATCGCCAGCCCGATGGCCGGCGCCGCCATCGAGCTCGATCGGCGGGCCGCGCTCGCCGGCCCCTAGTAGTACGTTTCATAAACACGTTTATGCATTCAGGTAGCAGAACCGCCGTCATGCCAGCGGAAGCTGGCATCCAGGAAAACGGGCGTAAGTCATGGATACCTGCTTTCGCAGGTATGACGATCTATTAGCGTTGCGAGCCCAAATTCAACAGTGCCAAAATGTAAATGAATTCGAGAAATGCACTGCTAGTTAATCAATTCCGTTTCGGTGCGGTGAAGGCCGCGCGCCAGGGACTCGAACACCGGCGCCTGCGCGCCAGCATGGCGAGGAGATCCCTACCGACCGAGAAATCGGCCGTCGAACAAGGCCTCCGGCCGCAGCGCGTGCTTCAGGAGATCGACGATCGCCGCCAATTGTGGCAAGCGACCTCTCTAACGTGGGTTGCGCACCGAGGCCAGTGGCGGTGCCGGGCGACGTCAGCGCAGAAGCCCGGCCCGCTGCAGTCGCTCGATAAAGCTCGGCTTTTTCGAGTGTTCCTCCCGGATGCGCTGGATCCGGCTCCGCACCTCTGCGATCCGGCCCGATCGGGCGCTGAAATCCTTCAGGTCTCCCAGCAGCCTGACCGCCTCATCGTAGTCGGCCGGCTTCACGGCATCTCCTTTCGCTCGCGCCGATGCGGCGTCGCCCATCAGGTAGCGCCGGGCTGTCTCGAGGTCGAGAGCACCGCGCGGCAGCCGGAGCATCAACTCGTGGGTGCCCCAGTTCGCGAGGTAGAGAAAGGCGTCGAAGTACTTGTCCATTCACTCGGACGCGTTCCCCTTGAAGCTTCCGTAGGAATAGCGGTTCATGAACCGTGTCGAGGTGATCGTGGCGCGCGAGGAGTAGTTGCGCAGCGTGCTCACTTCCCGGTCCGTGAGGGGCCGGTCGATGGCCTGGAATTCGTAGTACTGGTACTCGCTCATTCTCCAGGAGAGAAGTCCGCGGACCGGGTGGCAGCCCGCAGTGCCTTCCTCTGCTCCGGCGTCGCGATTCGTCTCGCCGTGGCCAGGTGCTTGTCGCGGTGGAACTTCTCGAGCTCGTCCACGGCGGCCAGGACCTGACGAGCGTACTCTTCAGGTGCCGCGGTGGCGGCCAGGCACGTAAACCAGCATGGAAACACCTTCGCCCAGTCAACGCCGACCTGCCACGAGCCACCTTCATCAGCGAAAAAGACGACGTCGTCGTGGCCCTCGTCGATGTGGCGTAGAAGTCCAAAGATCCGCTCGAGCGCGTCACGAACTTCCGCAGGCGGCACCTTCTTCGCCTCGGTGCATCGTCCGAGCAAGCGAAGACACTCCGCGATCCATGCGCGCGTCCCCGTGGATGTCTCCAGGAAGTTCTTCGAGCTCACGTTGAAGCTTTCGTAGTACTCGCCCTCGAGACTCGCTCTCTCGAACGCTTGGACCTCCGCAAGCAGGGTGGCCTTACCATCGGGGCGAAGCTTGGTCACATCGAGTACTGGTCCACGAGCTTTACCAGCTTGGATTGCGGCAAGAGGTCGATCGCGTCCTCGAGCAGGTAGAAGACGTACTCGTCACCGAGCTTCCGGATCGCCGCCCGTAGCTTGTCCCGATCAATCCCCCGCTGGGGCATCTTTATTTCCTTCTTTACTGGGATGTCCCTCCAGGCGCTGTTGCTTCGCTTCCTTGCGGGTGGCCTTCTCCGCCTGCTGGATCCGCGCCCGCTCCTCGATCGACAGCACCACGTCGGGCCGCTCCTTGCCGAAGCGCTTGAAGTACAGATCCTCGATGAATGCGGCGAGCGGGAGCTTCCAGGGCTCCTGGTGGTGGTTGTCGAGCTTGCCGAGCTTCCTGGGATTCATGCCGATCTCGCGCGCCATCTGAACATGGGCGTGTGACAGTTTGTGGCGCTTGCGCGCGTCGATCCACGCTTGCAGGTGCTCGGGGATGCGCTTCTCTGCCATGGCCGCTTATACCACCCGCGCCCACTGGCGGTATGCCTCGATCCACTCGGCCCCGGCCGGCAGAGGATCGGGAAGCGGCAGATCGAGGATGCGGATCGCCTGCCGCGAGCGGCGCCGGCAAATGGCGACGATCTGATCATCGTTGGTCATGTCGATCCGCTCTACGGTTGCCGCAACGCCGAGGATCTCGGCCTCGAATGGGAGACTGAGGTGCTCTTCGATCATCGCGTAGAAGCCGGTGCGCTGCTCCGGCTCCCCGTACGCTTCGACGATCGCCTCCTCGATGATGGCTTCGAGATCGGCCATCTTGGGAGGCCAGGGCCGCCGCTTCGTCTTCATGCCTCGCGTCATCACAGGTCCCCCTCGAAGTGGCCGAGCGCCTCCTCGTCGTACTCGATGTTGCGCTCCTCTGGCGGCTCGAGTTCGGGGTCAGAGTAAGACGAGATAAATAGATCGGTCTCCATCTTGGACCGGTTTTTACTCTGAGCCCGAAGTTCCCGCAGGGGGCTCGGCGCCCGGCGCGCTGGGTTACGAGCCCCCATATTCTACTGCCCTGGTCCCGCGCACGGGGCATGCGCTCCGCGCGCCGTGGCATCGGACGAGTGTCCATCACTCGGTAACGGGGTGTCGCGCCACTGTTTCTCCCGACCGGGACGCAGCGACCCGTTGCCGCGGATGAGCATGAGTGACATCATGCGAGGAGAGCCCGGCGCCTCCAAGGCTGTCGGCTTCGGCGGCCGCAGGGTCCGGGACATCCGTCCGCCGTGCGGCAGGGTAGCGCGCCAGCGATGGGTAGGGGCCAGTAGACCGCAGCCGCACGCGATCGCCACGCCGAGCAAGAAACCATGAGTGTGCCACTGCGGCGCAATATCGGATTGTACGAGACGCTCACAGGCCTGCCCGAAGGGCTGACCGGCGAGATCCTGGACGGCCAGATCCACACCCAGCCGCGACCTACCGGCCGTCACGCGCACGCGGAGTCCGTTCTGGGCATGCGGCTGGGGCCACCGTATCGGTTCGGAGAGGGTGGTCCGGGCGAATGGTGGATCCTGATCGAGCCCGAGGTCCACTTCGTGCGCGACACCGCGGTGGCGGTCCCGGACCTTGCGGCCTGGCGGCGCGGACGCCTGCCGAGCATCCCCGAGGACCAGCGCTTCCTGGTCGCGCCGGATTGGGTGTGCGAGATCCTTTCACCGGGCAGCCGCAGCAAGGACCGCGAAATCAAGATGCCGCTCTATGCCCGTCATGGGGTCCGCCATGCCTGGCTGGTCGATCCTAAGGAAAGGAGCGCACCCTGGAGGCCTATGCCCTCTCCCGTGCGCACTGGGCTCCACTCGGCTGCTATCGCGATGACGAGTCCGTCTGTATCGCCCCCTTCGATGCCGTCGTCCTGAAACTTACGGACCTCTGGGCGTGAGGGTTTGTGAAAATAGCGTCGCGAGCGAAGACCGACGCGACACCGGGGTGCTCCTCGATCATCGTGTAGAAGCCGGTGCGCTGCTCCGACTCCCCGTAGTCCGGCGCACGGGCATCCGTTGGGTGCGGGGCATCCCGCGAGCGTCCATCGCTCGGTAACCCGGTACGCGCCACGACCGTTGCCGCCGATGAGTGTGAGTGGCATCATGCGGCGTGGGTCCCCTCCTCAAGACCGTCCGCTCTGGTGGCCACAGGGGCCGTGGCCTACGTTATCCGTGCGGCCGCAGAGCGCAAGCGATGGAAAAGGGCCGTAGACCGCAGCCGCACGCGATCGTCGGGAGCAAAAAACTATTATGAGTGCGCCACTCCGGCGCGACGGGTAGGAGGGGTGCCGATGGGGTGGCCATTGCGTATTGGAGTACTGATCGGGCACGGCGTCGAGGCCCCTTGCCGGAAGCGGCGGAGATGGCCAAGAACGCCGTCAACGCGCTTCGTCAGAGCGGGCTGGATCTCGAGATACGGGTCGACGCTGCCTCCGCGGGTGGACTGCGCCGGATCGCTCGCGAAGGTTGTGAGCTGCTGCTCTATTACGGCCACGGAACCGAAGCGGGTCAACTCCTCTTTGTCGATGGTGCCAAGAATTATTCCGAGCTTTCGGCTGGTTTAGGGCTCGTGCCGTTCTGGCACAGCCTCCATGGTACGATCCTCTTTGCCTGCCACAGCGGGACGTTCGCGGCAGCCCTCCCGTGCCCGTGGCTCGCGTACGCGTGGATCAGAGCGCTGAAAGGCTCGCCGCTGCGCGATTGCCTTTCCTAACAAAATCTCAGGTCGGCGTCAATACCGTTTCGGTGCGATGATTACGCGCGCCAGGGACTCAAACACCGGCGCCTGCGAGAAACGCCAGCAAGCGATGGCGAGCGCCAGTGCGACGAACGCCAGCATGGCGAGGAGGTCTCTACCGACCGAGAAATCCGGATCGAACAAGGCCTCCGGTCCCAGCGCGTGCTTCAGGAGATCGACACCGTAGCTGAAGGGGTTGGCGAGCGCGACCGCTTTCAAAACGCCCGGTAGGTGCTCGATGGGGTAGAGGGCGCCGCTCAGAAAGAACACGGGAAGGATCACGAAGTTCATGATCACGGCGAAGTCCCTCCAAGGCCTTACTGAAGGCGGCGATGAGCGTGCCGAGGCTGGCGCACACCAGGGCCTGAGCGGCGAGTACGAGCGCGCACAGCCCGGATCCGTGGCACGGGCCCGATGATTGGGTGGTTCGCGTCGGGGGTTGGGCCTTGGCCGGGTTCTGGCTGGCTGTCGGGACTTTGAGGTGACGCGAAGGCCACGGTCCTTGGCGCGGACACGAGTCCGCTGGTGGCCGGTTAAGCGGGAAGGACCGACAGGAAACGTCCGTGGGGGAGTAACACCGGCCCGATGAGCGCTGGATCCTGGTGGAGAAAGCCAGGGTTGGCGCGCCGAGGAACCAGAGTAGCGCAAGCGCTTGGCAATGAGAGCACCCACTGGCGTACCGGCACCGGGGTAAGAGTGCCCTCGGTCCAGAACTTCGTGCTTCCTTGGCTGCGGATGTGAATCAGCTGGGGAACCGGTGTAGAATTTGCCCCGTTGCGCATAGGAGCTGTGATATGAACCGAGCAATCGAAAGAGAGATCCGCCAGCAGCTCGAGCGGTTGGCGCCCGACCAGCAGCGCCGAGTTTTGGCGTTTGCCCGTACGTTGGCGGGTCCGATGTTTCGGGGTGTATCCGGCGAGGTAACGAGCCGCTTTGCTGGGACAATTCCTAAGGACGACCTTGTGATCATCTCCAGGGCAATCGAAGCGGGGTGCGAGCGGGTCAATCCGGGTGACTGGTAAGTTCCTGCTCGACACGAACATAGTCATCGCGATTTTCGCTGCGGAACCAGCCGTCCTGCAGCGCTTGGCCACCGTTGATGAGGTGTTCGTCCCGGCCATTGCACTTGGAGAACTCTACTATGGGGCTCGCAAGTCGGCACGTGCCGAAGCGAACATCAACCGCATCGACGAGTTCGCCGCAGCGATGGCAATCCTCGGCTGCGACGGAGCCACGGCTCACTACTACGGACGGATCAAGGATGACCTGAAAGCCAAGGGCCGGCCCATCCCGGAAAACGATATCTGGATTGCTGCGGTCGCTGCGCAGCATGGCTTAATCGTGGTATCGCGCGATGACCACTTCGCGAACGTCGCGGGCCTGCCCGTCGAGGTATGGTGACGCGGCCATCTGTAGCCGAACTCCCGCTTCGACACCGATACCGCGGCCACACTGCGGAACGCCCTGTGGCGCCTCGTGCGGTATTGATCGAGCCGCCGAGCTGATGCTGGGTGGGTTCTCAGATCCAGCAATCGATCTCGGAATGTCGCGGGCTAGGGTGGCGCGAAACGTGTCAATGCCGTTTCGGTGCGGTGAAGACGCGCGCCAGGGACTCGAAGACCGGCGCCTGTGAGAAACGCCAGCAGGCAACGGCGAGCGCCAGCACGACGAACGCCAGCATGGCGAGGAGATCCCTACCGACCGAGAAATCCGGATCGAACAAGGCCTCCGGTCCCAGCGCGTGCTTCAGGAGATCGACGCCGTAGCTGAAGGGGTTGGCGAGAGCGACTGCTTTCAACAAGTCCGGCAAGTGCTCGATGGGGTACAGGGCGCCACTCAAAAAGAACACGGGAAAGATCACGAAGTTCATGATCACGGCGAAGTCCTCTAAGGCCTTGCTGAAGACAGCGATAAGGGTGCCGAGGCTGGCGCACACCAGGGCCTGGGCGGCGAGCCCGAGCGCGCACAGCGCCGGATCGCGCGGCACCCCGAGATAGCCGAGCGCGAGCAGGATCAGCATGAAGAAGAGCGCCTGGCAGATCCCGATCAGCGCGGCACCGAGCGTGCGCGCCAGAAGGACCACGGCGCGCGGAAGGGGGGCGATGATGAGCATACGCATGACCCCCGATTCCTTGTCGTAGATCATCGACAGCGAAGCGAGCAGGGAGCCGAACAGGACCACCATGGACAAGAGCCCCGGCACCAGGAAACGCTGGTAGCCCGCCCGGCCCAGGCCCTCGAGCATGCCCTGGAATCCGGTGCCGATCACAAACAGCCAGATCAACGGCCGCACCATGCTGCTCACGAGCCGCCCCCGTTGGCGCAGCATGCGCTTGAGGTCGCGCCCGACGATGGCGGCGATCGCCCGCCTCACGAGGCCTCCGCTGCGTTTTCTGGATGGCCATCGGGGGGATCGTGATGGATCCAGAGGTACACGTCGTTGAGGTCCGGGCGGCGCAGGCGGATGGCGCGGGCATGGGCCCGAAGCTCGTGGGTGAGGTGGTCCAGGGACACCGCTCCGTCGGGGACCCGGAACAAGAGCCCTTCCCCCTCGACGAGCGGTTCCCCGAACCTGGGCCAGAGATGCGAGGCGGTCTCGGCCGGAGACTCGGTATCGACCTCGAGCACGTACTCGCCGAGCGTGCCGACGAGCTCATTCGGGCTGCCCTGTCCGATCAGGCGCCCGCGGCCCATGAAGGCGACCCGGTCGCAGCCCGCGGCTGTTCTCGGCATCTGGAGCGGAGCGGCCTCTCTGTCTACCAATCTAGCGTGGGTTGCGCATTGAGGCCAGGGGCGGTGCCGGCGACGTCAGCGCAGAAACCCGGCCCGCTGCAGTCGCTCGATAAAGCTCGGCTTTTTCGAGTGTTCCTCCCGGATGCGCTGGATCCGGCCCTGCACCTCGGCGATCCGGCCCGATCGGGCGCCGAGATCCTTCAGGTCTCCCAGCAGCCTGACCGCCTCATCGTAGGCGGCCGGTTTCTTCGTCGCGATCAGCGCGTCGACCTTCTTCCACGTCGCCGGCTCCCGCCTCGCCAGATCATCAAGGTAGCGCTCACGGGCAGCAGCCCCCTCTCGTTCACGGCGTGCCTTCTCGCGCGCGGCGCGGTCGGCCTCCTTCCGACGGCGCTCCTCCGTACGACGCCCTGCCTCCGACAAGAGCTCCGACACGGTGCGCGGCTTGGCGGTCGCCACTTCGGGTCGGGTGCTGCGGAAGCATCGCAGCAGCTCGGCCCGAAGGTGAGGCCCGTCACCCGCCACGAGGCGAACCAGGAGATCGGTCTTCTCCGAGTCGGGAAGCGCGCCGACCCAGCGCTCGAGCTCCTTGCGCGAGCTGCCGTTCGAGGCAGCCGGCGAGCTCCGTTCCGCCGCCACGGCGATGAGGTCATCGTCGATGCGAAGGAAGTCCGCGAACGCTCTGATCGAAGCGCTCAGCTGATCGAGCCCCGCTGGAACGGGAGGCTCGAGCGCATCCTCATCAAGCTCCTGCACCTGGGTACAGAGGAGCCAGCCCAAGTAAAGGACACGGAGGTCTCCACTCGCCAGGTCCGCGCGGACGGGGATGACCGACGACATCCACCCGCTTCCCTCGTCGTCTTCCACCCAGCTGCCGCCCTCCTGCTCGGATAGGAAGGAGAGAATGACGGCGTTTCCTTTCGCGCGCGCCGATGCGGCGTCGCCCAAAAGGTAGCGCTGGGCTGTCTCGAGGTTGAGAGCACCGCGCGGCAGCCGGAGCATCAGCTCGTGGGTGCCCCAGTTCGCGAGGTAGAGAAAGGCGTCGAAGTACTTGTCCATCCACTCGGACGCGTTCCCCTTGAAGCTTCCGTAGGAATACCGGTTCACGAACCGTGTCGAGGTGATCGTGGCGCGCGACGAGCAGTTGCGCAGCGTGCTCATTTCCCGGTCCGTGAGGGGCCGGTCGATGGCCTGGAATTCGTAGTACTGGTACTCGCTCATCGGGCGTCTTCAGGAGAGAAGTCCGCGGACCGGGTGGCGGCCTGCAGTGCCTTCCTCTGCTCCGGCGTCGCGATTCGTCTCGCCGTGGCCAGGTGCTTGTCGCGGTGGAAGTTCTCGAACTCGTCCATGGCGGTCAGGACCTGACGAGCGTACTCTTCAGGTGCCGCGGTGGCGGCCAGGCACGCAAACCACCACGGAAACACCTCCGCCCAGTTAACGCCGACCTGCCAAGAGCCACCTTCATCAGCGAAAAAGACGACGTCGTCGTGGCCCTCGTCGATGTGGCGTAAAAGTCCAAAGATCCGCTCGAGCGCGTCACGAGCTTCCGCAGGGGGCACCTTCTTCGCCTCGGTGCATCGGTCGAGCAAGCGGCGACACTCGGCGATCCATGCGCCTGTCCCCGTGGATGTCTCCAGGAAGTTCTTCGAGTTCACGTTGAAGCTTTCGTAGTACTCGCCCTCGAGACTCGCTTTCTCGAACGCCTGGACCTCCGCAAGCAGGGTGGCCTTGGCCTTAGCATCGGGTCGGAGCTTGGTCACATCGAGGTACTGGCCCACGATCTTTACCAGCTTGGATTCCGGCAAGAGATCGATCGCGTCGTCGAGCAGGTAGAAGACGTACTCGTCACTGAGCTTCCGGATCGCCGCCCGTAGCTTGTCCCGATCAATCTAATGATCGAGCTCGTGGCCTGCGGGGGCATCACCTTCTTTACTGGGATGTCCCTCCAGGCGCGGTTTGCTTCGCTTCCTTGTGGGCGGCCTTCTTCACCTGCTGGGCCGCGCCCGTTCCTCGATCGACAATACCACGTCGGGCCGCTCCTTGCCAAAGCGCTTGAAGTACAGCTCCTCGATGAATGCGGGGAGCGGAAGCTTCCAGGGCTCCTGGTGGTGGTTGTCGAGCTTGCCGAGCTTCCTGGAGTTCATGCCGAGCTTGCGCGCCATCTGAACATGGGCGTGTGACAGTTTGTGGCGCTTGCGCGCGTCGATCCACGCTTGCAGGTGCTCGGGGATGCGCTTCTGAGCCATGGCCGCACCTTATACCACGCGCGCCCAGTGGTGGTACGCCTCGATCCACTCGGCCCCGGCCGGCAGAGGATCGGGAAGCGGCAGGTCGAGGATAGGGATCGCCTGCCGCGAGCGGCCCCGCCGGCAAATGGCGACGATCTGCTCATCGTCCGTCATGTCGATCCCCTCGATCGTTGCCGCAACGCCGAGGATCTCGGCCTCGAACGGGACACCGAGGTGCTCCTCGATCATCGTGTAGAAGCCGGTGCGCTGCTCCGACTCCCCGTACGCGTCGACAATCGCCTCCTCGATGAGGGCTTCGAGATCGGCCTTCTTGGGAGGCCAGGGCCGCCGCTTTGTGTTCTTGCCTCGCGTCATCATAAAGCCCCAATGCGTCTCACCCCGGTGCTCGGAGAAACACTTGCCCGTTGTAACAAGGACGCGCCGCTCTGATTGGGACAGGTTCCACAATGCATCATCGAAGAGGCCCTGTTGTGCAGTGCCGCGAATGTCCAGAACGTCATGTCCAGCCGCCCTCAGGCCCTGAACCGTGATGTTTGGAATGTTCTCATCAACCAGAATCCTCATTTTGAGATGACGACATCATCCAGGGGAGTGACTTGCTCCTCTGCCAATGATGCGGCGTAGTCCAGACAGGCTAGAACGTCCTCTCCGGTGATGGTGGGGAAGGCAGCGAGGAGCGTCTCTACGCTGTCGCCATGCGCAAACATGCGCACGACCTGATGGACGGGGATGCGTGTTCCCTTTATACAGGCTTGACCGTGGCAAATCTTGGGGTGGATGGAGATGCGTTCGTTCATTGACGCCCCTCGGAACGGCTGAACCTCGATATTTTAGACCAAACCGGCCCAAGTCACCTCACGTTGGAGCAAGCGTAGCACGCGGTGAACGAAGGGAACAGCATCGTTCGCGATCGGTGCGATTCGTTCCTCACTGCATCCTGTGCTGCAGCGACCGTTTAGGCAAAACCAGTCTTACTTGGAATGTCGCACAGCATCGATAGCCATATAAGCAAACACGCCAACGACTCCGAGCAGGGCGAGCGTGATAACGATATCCACGGCTACAAGTCCTCTAAGGCGTCAATGTCCTTCTGAATCCGTTTGTGGATGTAGAAGGCGATGATGCTAACGCATGCGACCGCCACGAGCGCACCGAAGAGCATACCGCTGGCCCTTCCGGCCCGCTGGTGAGAAGCCAACTGAAAAGGCTGATGTCAGTGACGACCGCGATTCCCAGCCAAAGCTTGAGGTATGCGATCCTCTCCTTCGCCACATCTAGCTTCGACATAAGGATTTCAGCCGATTCGGTCCAAAGACTACCATGCCTGAATGATTCTGATGCCCAACATGATGTGGAAGGTCGATCCGTCGCGATGGCCAACGCCTCCCGAGAGATGCGGGCCTCGAGGCGCGCGGTTCTATTGGGCTCCCGCATCATCATGGCTACCTCCGTTTCACAAGTGTACGTGTCCGTACCTTACAATATCAAGTCTCCAAAGTAGGCCACATGACAGGCGGTAGTCCGACTTCGGCGCGAATGTCCACCCTCATCAACGGGGTACGCGCCCGTTTCTTCACGATCGAGACGCGGCGACCGTTGCCGCGGATGAGTGTGAGTGACATCATGCGGCATGAGCCCGGCGCCTCCTCAAGACCGTCTGCTCCGGCGGACGCAGGGTCCGGGACGTACGTTTGCCGCGCGGCAGGGTAGCGCGCCAGCGATGGGAAGGGGCCAGTAGACCGCAGCCGCACGCGATCGCCACGCCGAGCAAAAAACCATGAGTGTGCCACTCCGGCGCAATATCGGGCTGTACGAGACGCTCGCAGGCCTGCCCGAAGGGCTGACCGGCGAGATCCTGGACGGCCAGATCCACACCCAGCCGCGGCCCACCGGACGTCACGCGCACGCGGAGTCCGTTCTGCTCATGCGCTGGGGCCTCCGTATCGGTTCGGAGAGGGGGGTCCGGGCGGATGGTGGATCCTGATCGAGCCCGAGGTCCACTTCGTGCGCGACACCGAGGTGGCGGTGCCGGACCTCGCGGGCTGGCGGCGCGAACGCCTGCCCATCATCCCCGAGGACCAGCGCTTCCTGGTCGCGCCGGATTGGGTGTGCGAGATCCTTTCACCGGGCAGCCGCAGCAAGGACCGCGAAATCAAGATGCCGCTCTATGCCCGTCACGGGGTCCGCCATGCCTGGCTGGTGGATCCCAAGGAACGCACCCTGGAGGCCTATGCCCTCTGCGATGCGCACTGGGCTCCACTCGGCTGCTATCGCGATGACGAGTCCACCTGTGTCGCCCCCTTCGATGCCGTCACCCTGAGCCTTACGGACCTCTGGGCTTGAGAGTTTGTGAAAATACCATCGCGAGCGTAGGGAGGTCGCGCCGCATCCTCGGCGCCCCAAACAGGGCCAGGGAGTGGCTCGGCGCGTCGAGGAGGTAGCGCGAGATCCCGAGCGCAGTAGATTCTCCCGCAGCCAAGGTCATCCAGACCGATCTTCAACAAATCTGGAAGGGCCGTTCTCCCTCAGGGAGACAGAGCCAACCCTCATGGTTGGTTACGCTACAGAAAAGGGTATGATCGTACCTCCGACCAAGCGTCCACATGAGTATATCTCCTTGACACCATGGATACTGGCATTTATGTCGCTGTGAAAATCGGCAGGAACTCTAAAGCTTGCCTGCAACAGATAACTGATCAATACACCATTCCTAACATGATCGGGTTCTCAAAGCTGCACGCGACAATAGTGTATTCTAGGACATTTGACCATATAGTCCCCAACCCAGCTAAGCGCTTTAAAGGCATCATAACTGGGTATGAGATTCGTCGAACACGTGACGAACAAAATGGGCTCGTCGTAGAACTTGATTTCAATATGAAGGGTTCAAACCCCCGCCTTTCAGGCGGGCAGATTTCATCTGCAGCCATGAGCGGGCATGGTAGCATAGTCTGATTGAAGAAGGGGATCCGATGGACGGCAGCCATACGG
>JBOIDR010000039.1:0-32050 GCA_050740695.1 Gammaproteobacteria bacterium
CAGGGGCAGCTCACCCTCAGTATGTCTGCCAATCCGGCGGTCCAAAAGGAATTGTTGCATTATCTAGAGGCACTGCAAGCCGCCTGAGATCCCCAAGTAAGCGACAATTTATGCAACGATAGGGTTATCACATGCGCATTGCTGGTGAGGGACTTTAGCAAAAGTGGGCGCTTCGCACTTAGATTGTACGCTACCGGGGTTGTGCGGTACGGATCGGATCGCGCGACACTGTGAACAAGAACGATCGACCGACCATCGACGACCGGAGGAGCAGCAGGACAATGACCAAGAAGAAAGAAGATGATGCTCGAAATGCTTGACCCGAGCCATTCGGCCACGAGGCGGCCTGTAAACCACTACAGCACGCAGGACCGGATCGACACAAGCAACGTTAAGGATCTGCGTCCGGCCTGGTCGTTTTCGACCGGTCTTTTGAACGGCCACGAGGGTGCGCCACTGGTGATCGGCGACATGATGTACATCCACACCTCGTTCCCCAACTACACCTACGCTGTCGACCTGAATGATCCAGGTGCCATCCGTTGGGAGCATAAGCCCAAACAAGATCCGGCCGCGCGCGCGGTGGCGTGCTGCGATCTCGTTAACCGAGGGCTCGCTTACTGGCCGGGCGACGGCGCCACCGGTCCCCGCATCATCAAGAGCCAGCTCGATGGTCATTTGGTGGCACTCGATGCGAAAACCGGTCGGGAAGTGTGGAAGGTCGAGGTGATGGACATCTCGGTAGGCCAGACGCTGACCCAGGCGCCCTATGTGGTGAAGGACCACGCCATCATCGGCTCCTCGGGTGCCGAGCTGGGTGTGCGCGGCGTCGTGACTTCCTTCAATATCAAGACCGGCGAGATGGAGTGGCGCTGGTATGCCACCGGACCGGACAAGGAGATCGACCTTGCCGACGACTTCAACGGCAAGGTGCCGCACTATGGGCAGAAGGGTCTCGGCACGGCGACCTGGGAAGGCGACCCCTGGAAGATCGGCGGTGGCACCAACTGGGGCTGGTATGCGTATGACCCCCGACCTTGACCTCATCTATTACGGTTCGGGCAACCCGTCGCCGTGGAACGAAACCATGCGTCCCGGCGATAACAAGTGGACCACGACCGTCACCGCCCGTGACGCCGACACGGGTCTCATGAAGTGGGGATATCAGAAGACGCCGCATGACGAGTGGGACTACGCCGGCATCAACGTCATGATGCTCTCCGAGCAGAAGGACAAGACCGGCAAGATGCGCAAGCTGGTCACGCATCCGGGTCGCAACGGCGTCGTCTATACCCTCGATCGCGAGAGCGGCGAGCTCATCTCCGCCGACTTCCTCGATGACACCGTCAACGTCTTCAAAAAGGTCGATCTGAAGACCGGCTTGCCGGTTCGGGATCCGGAGTTCAACACCCGCATGGACCATCGCACCAAGGACGCCTGTCCCTCGGCCATGGGTTACCACAACCAGGGTCTCGACTCCTACGATCCCGAGAAGCGACTGTTCTTCATGGGCATCAACCACCTGTGCATGGACTGGGAGCCGTTCATGCTGCCGTACCGTGCCGGTCAATTCTTCGTCGGCGCCAACGTCTGGACCTATCCGGGTCCGAAGGGTGACAAGGCGGCGGGCGTTGGCTCCGGTCAGGTCAAGGCCTACAACGCCATCAGCGGTGATTACGAGTGGGAGAAGATGGAGCGCTTCGCGGTCTGGGGCGGCACGCTCGCTACCAAGGGGGACCTGGTCTTCTACGGACTGGAACAGCCCCGATCTGATGAAGCTGCACACCTTTGCGATACCACAGGGCACCCCTGCGGACGTGCTGCTGCGCAAGCTCGGAAAATACGAAGAAAACGTCAACTACATGTATTCCCTCATCGACTTCAAGTCGCGCCGCAACCAGTACGTGCGCTTCGACCCGGCCCGTCTCGTCAACGAGGTGGTGAACGGTGAACGGCAAAGCCGACATGGCCATCCTGTGGGGGCCGGAAGCAGCGCGCTACGTGAAACAATCGCCTGTGCCGCTGGCAATGGTGCCGATCCCTAACTATATCGGCAACGACGGCGAGACCGTCGAGTTCGAATACAACCAATCGATGGGTGTCCGCACCGGCGACAGCGACCTGCTGGAGCAGCTCAATCAGGCCATCGCTGCGGCGGCAACCGAGATCAGGGCAGTGCTTGCTGATGAGGGTATCCCGCTGGTGCCGATGACTATCGCGGACGCACCGGCAAGCACTCGGAGAGACAGCAGTGACGAAGACAAGAAAGGACAGACGAACTGATGTTGACTAGAATTTTGCGAACAGCCTCGCTGGCCACTGCGATTTCATCGCCGTTGGCGGGACTCGCGCTCGCCGCGTTGCTTCCGTGGGACCGTGGAGGGCGAGGAACTGGATTTGTCCAAGGCCAAGCAAGGTCCTGAGACCGAAGCCGTCAAGCATTTCGTGGAGACTGGCGAGAACCAGTATCGGCTCAACTGGGATGAGGAGGCCATCAAGAAAGGCGGTGAAACCTTCTTGACCATGTGTTCCGGTTGCCACGGCCATCACGCCGAGGGCAAGCTCGGTCCAGCGCTGGCCGACGACTACTGGACGTACCCGAAGAACAAGACCGACAAGGGACTCTTCGAGACCACGTTCGGCGGCGCGCGCGCGATGATGGGTCCAATGTACAAGCAATTGTCCGTCGACGAAATGTTGATGGTGGTGAGCTGGATACGGGCGATCTACCGCGGGCCGGTCGAGAACGCCGACTGGTTGACCGAAGAGCAGAAAAAAACCTTCAAGCCGCGGCCGTTCTCCGACGAGGGTGCAGCCACGAATACCGGGACAACAGCGAAGTCGCCGGCCGAAAAGTAGTGACACCGCCGGCACGGAATTCCCGTCGCGCACGGCCCTGCCGGGCCGAGGAGTGAGGTTGAGGTAACGCTTCAACCGGAATGTGAGCACAACAACCTAATGTGAGGAGGTCCAGACATGAATAAGGCAATCCATTTTTTGAAACGTCGTGCCGCATTCACCCTGGCGGCAGTGCTGGCCGCGGCAGTGGCGTTGCCGGCCGCCGCCTATGACGGCACCAAGTGCAAGGCCGCCGGCAACTGCTGGGAGCCCAAGCCAGGCTACCCGGAAAAGATCGCCGGCAGCAAGTACGACCCGAAGCACGATCCGGCCGAGATCAACAAGCAGTCAAGTGCCTTGAAGGCAATGGAAGAGCGCAACCGGAAGCGCGCCGAGCACTTCAAGAAGACTGGCAAGTGGGTGTACGACGTGAGTAAGGCGAACGAAAGGGACATCGACAACAAAGAATGGCCGCAAATTTCCATAATCTGAGCTTGCGGTCAAACGCAAGCCCCGGCAGTCGTGCCGGGGCTTGCTGTTTTTGATCACCGGCGAGCAAGCGAAAAGCGGCTTCCTTCACCCCCTTACGGGAGGAACCCTTACCTTCTGCCCTGCCTTGATGGCAACGGATGTAGAGACAAACATGATCGTAGGTGAACGCACCGAGCCCGGGGGTGATAAGGACGCGGCGCTGGCGCACTGGCGGGAGCAGGCGCTGAGACTGGAATCGAACGTGCGTCGGGCCATCGTTGGCTAGGACCGCGCGGTGCGCCTGCTCGTCATCGCCGTATTTGCGCGCGGTCACGTGCTGCTGGAGGGCGACGTTGGCGTCGGCAAGACCACGTTGCTGAGGGCGATGGCGCGCAGTATCGGCGGTGCTTACGAGCGCATGGAAGGCACCATCGATCTCATGCCCAACGATCTCGTCTACCACACCTACATCGGCACCGACGGCCGGCCGTGCGTCGACCCCGGCCCCATCATGCGCCATGGTCAACGGCTAGCCACCTTCTTTTTCAACGAGGTGAATCGCGCGCGGCCGCAGGTCCATTCGCTGCTGCTGCGGGTGATGGCCGAACGCACCGTCACTGCGTTCAATCACGAATACCACTTCCCGCATATGATGGTGTTCGCCGATCGCAATCGGGTTGAGAAAGAGGAGACCTTCGAGTTGCCGGCGGCGGCGCGCGACCGCTTCCTCATGGAGGTGCCAATCGAGGTACCGCGCGATGTAGGAGTTCAACGGAGGTTGATGTTCGATCCGCGCTTTCATGGCGTCGACGCCCCCATTGACACGGTGGATCGCGCCGCGAGTTTCACTATCGCCTGCCCTGGCTAAATAGCGGCCTGCATCCTGGCGCCCATCGCAGCCGTCAGTCCGGCCAGGGACAGCGGTTTCGTGAATTTGCGCCACTGTTGCGATACCCGGATCCGCGCCGTGTCGATCTGCGCACCACGCTATACGACCCGATGGGTGAGGTGTATGTGCGCGTGTTCCACCAGCGCAGCACGGTACCCGTGTATGTGATTGCCGACGTGTCCGCGTCCATGGGGTTCCGAGAGAAGATGGCCGTGCTCGCCGATTTCACCGTCGCGACGGCGGCCTCCGCTTACCGTACGGGCGACCCATTCGGGTTGGTCGCCTGCGATACGCGGGTGCGCATGCACTATCCGGCCGCGTCGCCGCGGGATCGCTGAAGATCTGCACGCCCGCCTGCCGGAGTTGCAGGCCGCTGGACGCAACGCCGCCGGCATTGTCGCTGCCGCCGCATTGTTGCCCCGGCGGCGCGCGCTGGTATTCCTGGTGTCGGACTTTCATTTCCCGGCCGCGCAAATCGAGGCAGCGCTGTCGGCGCTCTGCAGACACGACGTGGTGCCCGTCGTGCTCTGGCACGGCGCGGAATACGAGCGCCTGCCGCGCTTCGGCCTCTGTGAACTGCATGATCCGGAGACCGGCGCACGGCGGTTCGTGCTAATGCGGCGCAGCTTGCGCGCAAAGGTCATCGACGCCTATCGGCGGCAGCAACAACGACTGCAACGACTCTGCATCGCGCACGGCCGCGAGCCGTTCTTCCTGGTCGATCGCTTCGAGCCGGATCGCCTCACGGAGTATTTCCTCACGATGGCATGAACGGCATACGCGCGACCTCGTATCTCTATCTGCTGCTGGCGGTCTTTGCGGCAGGCGCGCGGGCGGAGACGCCGCCGTTCCCCCCGGGAGTCGATGCGTTTCGAGTGTCCACGCCGCGGCCGTTCGGCCATGTGATCGGCGATGTCATTCGCCAGGCAGATCGATCTCGCCTTACATGATCCCTTCGTGCTGGCGCCGGGATCGGTGCCTCGTCCGAGGCGGTTGTCCTACTGGCTGGAACTGCGCAGCGCGGAGGTAGAGGAGACCCACACCGGCGAGCAACGACACTATCGCATCACGCTGGAGTATCAGAACTTCTACATGCCGCGCGACGTGAGGTCGCTTCGGACCCCGGTGTTCACCCTCACGGCCAGCCATCCCGGCGCCAACACCGAGATCCCGGTGAAGGCGTGGGAGTTCACCGTCTCGCCGCTGCATGAAACCGCCGGTGTACGTGTCGCCGAAGGCCAGGCGTACGTGCGCCCGGACGATCCCCCCGTCAGGCGCGATCTGGCCCCTAGGCAGCGAAGGCTGCTGCTCTATGGAGCGCTCCTGCTGATGCTGGCCGCCGGTGTGGTGCATGCACGAGTGGTGGCTCTGGCCGGGACGCACGCGCCGCGTTTGCGCAAGCGTGGCGTGAGCTGCGTTCCCTGCAGCATGCGCCACTGCCGGCGGCTGCGGAGCGGGCCGCCATGCGCGCCCTGCATCGGGCGTTCGGTGAAAGTAACGGGGCGCCAGTGTTTCCCGATCACCTTGAGCAGTTCTTCAGGCGATGCCCGCAGTTTGCACCTTTGCGCGCGGACATCGCGGCATTCGCGGCTGCGAGAACGCTCTCAGTATCACGGCGTTTCACTGTACTGGTTGTTTCTCCACCACCGAGGGGACAAAGGCCCCTTCGACGAACCTACCGAGGCGCGCGACGACCGGCCACAAGTCATGCCTGAACGGCATCTGCACCGGTTTTTTCAGTCGCTGGGCGTGCCCTACAAAGCCTACGACGCGGAGGCAGCGGAGGCGTTGCAGCAGGCCATCGACGACATCAATCGGCTGGAGAATCGCCCGCTGGTCTACGAAGAGCGCCTGCCGCGGCACGATCTGCGCACGATCTGTTATGTCTGCGCACGATCTGTTATGCACTGGCGCTGGTGTGCCTGGCGTTGCTCGGTGTGGCGAAACTGCTGGAGGTGCGTGCATGGCGCTAGGGCGGCGAACGATCATGCGCGCTCTGTTCGGAGGCGCCGCGCTGGTGCTGTCGATTGTTTTCGTTATCGAACTGTCCCTGCACTGGCGGGACTTGCGCGTCAATCGCAGCGTCGACACGCTGATGGCCGGCCACGACGCGCCGGTGCCCAAAGACCCGGCACCGGAGATATTGCTTGCGCGGGGCGTGCGATGGGTGCGCGCGGGCGAGGAGGATCAGGCCATCGCCATCTACAATCTGCTCTCGGCCGACCGCCATGTCGATGGGCGATTGCGCGTGTCGGCCTATTACAACCTTGGCAACGTGTACCTGCGGCGCGGGATGGCGCAGGCACAGGCGATGAAGGTCGATCGGGCGCGCACCGCCATCCAGATCGCCAAGGAGATCTACCGCGATGCGTTGCGCATCGACCCGCGGCACTGGGACGCCCGCTATAACCTTGAGACCGCCGGCTATGTCGTGCCCGATCTGCCTCTGGGCGATGCCGATCCCGACGAGGATGGACCGCAGTCCAAGGATGCATGGTCGGACATGCAGGGCTTCCCCTCCGGTCTGCCATGAAACCGTGGCGCGATGCACTGGATGCACGCCTGGCGGTGCTGCTGATGGCGCTCGCAGCGACCGCTGCGACGTTCTTCAAACCGACCATTGCCCGCGAGCAGGAAGTGTACGCATACCTGTTCGTGGTGGACATCACGCGCAGCATGAACGCCGAGGACTATCGTCTGGACGGCCGCCCGGTGAGCCGGCTCCAATATGTCAAGCATGCGCTGCACGAGACCATCAGCCGCCTCCCCTGCGGTTCGCAGGCCGGGCTGGCGCTGTTTACCGAGCGCAGCAGCACCGTGCTCTTCATGCCGGTGGAAGTGTGCGAAAACTTCGGTGTCATCGATGAGACCGTCGCCCACATCGACTGGCGCATGGCCTGGGCGGCGGACAGCAATATCGCGCACGGCCTATTCAATACGCTCAAGCTCATGCACACGCTGCGTGACGAACGAGGCGTGGTCGCCAATATCGTGTTCATGAGCGACGGCCATGAGGCACCGCCCGTGAATCCCCGCTACACGCCGGACTTCAGTGAGCTGTCGCGTCAGCCGGGAGAAATCGTTTCGGGCGCAATCACGCTGGCGCGACAACAGGCCGCTCGCTACAATCAGACGCCGGAGCTCGAGGGCAAGGCCGGCGAGATCCGCGGCTTCATCGTCGGCGTCGGCGACAAGGGCCTGACCCCGATCCCCAAGTATCGCGAAGACGGCACCCCGGAAGGCTCTTATACCGCCGAAGATGTGCCGCACGCCGCGCGCTTCGGCGATCCCTCACCGCAGGAAATCGCCACGATTGAGGGTTATGAGCCGCGCAACGCGCCCTGGGGCAAGATCGCGCCGATCGGCAACGAACACCTGACGCAAGCGCGTGAGGATTATCTCAAGTCGCTGGCGGAGAAGACCGGGTTGGGTTACCGGCATCTGACGACCGCCGACGCTTTGGGCGCCGCGCTCCAGTCCGCGACGTACGCGACTGTGCAGCGCGAACCGACAGACATCCGTTACATCGCCGGCGGGATTGCCGCGATGCTGCTGGCGGCGTTGTACGCCGTGCCATTGGCGTGGCGGCCAGGGAAAAGGGCTTCGCCGACGAGGCGCTCACCGTCGCCGCTCGCCGCCATGTCCGGCAAGGCTCGAGCCGGCAGCCTCCGTTGCCCGACAAGGCACGGCACAACCCGCCGTCCATAGCTTACCGGGATCTATCTGCTACGGGAAGTCTTCCCATACCGGCGGGATATGTACCCGGACCGCATGTGAAGTTATCCCACGCGAATTGCTGATGAGGGACTCTATCGAAAAGGGGCTTTCGCCTTTAGAGTGTGCGCTACAGGGGCCGGCAGTTAAACGCCGCGAACAACAATGGTCTTCTGACCATAAGGTGGGGTGATGGATCCCAGCGTCGTTTCAAGAAAGCCGCACGCATTGATGCGTGCGGCCTATTGGGTGTCGATCCTGGCCTTGGTCGCGGTTTCCTTTCGCGGCATAGCGGAGGAGCGGGACGGGGAGGGCGAGATCACGCGCAGTCCCGCGGGCGCGATCGAGCTGCCGGTGATCGATGTGATCGCGACCACCCCTTTGCCGGCGCTCGGCACGCCGGTCGATAAGGTCCCGGCCAATGTGCAGTCGCTGACCGCCGAAGACGTGGAGGAGCAGAATCCCCTCGATCTCTCCGAGATGCTGTTCGAGAACATCGGCAGCGTGAACATCAACGCGGCCCAGAACAATCCCTTGCAGAACGATCTGGAATACCGCGGGTTCCTGGCCTCGCCGCTGGTCGGCAGCGCCATCGGACTGTCGGTGTATATGGACGGCGTGCGCATCAACGAGGGATTCGGCGACACGATCAACTGGGACCTGATCCCGCAATCGGCCATCTCCAGCGTGGACCTCATCCCGGGTTCGAACCCGCTCTACGGATTGAATACCCTGGGCGGGGCGATCGCGTTACGCACGAAGAGCGGTTTCGCGTACCAGGGAACCGAGGTCGAAGCCAGCGGCGGCTCGTTCGGGCGCTGGGCGGTCGAGGCCGAGCACGGCGGCTATCAGGGTGGCTTCGACTGGTATCTCACCTTCAATGCCCTCGACGAGGATGGCTGGCGCGACGAGTCCCCGAGCGAAATCCGGCAACTCTTCGGGAAGATCGGGTGGGAAGACGATCAAACCGATCTCGATCTCAGCTACATCTTCGCGGAAAACGCATTGACGGGTAACGGCTTCGCTCCCGAAAGCCTGCTCGCCCGCGACCGCAGCGCGGTCCACACCTTTCCCGACGACACCGACAACAACCTGCATTTCCTGAATGTAAGGGCCAGTCATGCGTTCACGGATGCCTTACTCCTGGCGGGCAATGCGTATTACAGAGGCTATCAACGCGATACCTTGAACGGGGATGCGGAGGTCCAGTGTGTGGATGAGGACGATAGCGAAATCGCGCTAGCGCTCGGTTTGTGTGAGGGATCGGCCGGGCCCTTCGGCGGCGTCGGTGATCTGGGCCTGGAAGTCGAAGGGGAGGACCGTACGACCGGAACGGACACCGATGGCTATGGCGGCACCTTGCAGTTGAGTCACCAAGGAAAGCTCTTCGGGCGCGCGAACAGCATGACCTTCGGTTTCGCCTATGACGGGAACGACACGGACTTCACTCAGAGCGAGGCCGAGTCGGAGATCTTTCAGCAGGGCCTGGCCCGCGGCACTCGTCGCATCGGTGAGCTGGAGACCGAGGTGGATGTCGCCACCCGCCAAGACAATTGGGGTATCTATCTAACCGACACCTTCGATATCACAGAGTCCCTCGCGGCTACCTTCTCGGGGCGCTATCAGATCACGGAGGTCGAGATCCGCGATCAGACGGGTGATCCGGAAAACGCCGATCTCAACGGCGATCACCGCTTCGATCGCTTCAATCCGGCCGGGGGTCTCACCTACTCGATTTTCGAGGACCTGAACCTCTTCGGCGGCTATAGCGAGAGTTTCCGAGCTCCGACGCCTGCGGAGTTAACGTGCGCGGACCCAGCCGACCCGTGTAACCTGCCGAACGCCTTCGTGGCCGATCCGCCGCTCGATCCCGTGATCGGCAGGACCTGGGAGATCGGGGCGCGCGGGCGCCTGCCGCTCGCCGAGGAACTGCGCTGGCGCACGGCGTTCTATCGCACGACGCTCGAAGACGATCTAATCTTCGCCGTGACCGAAACCGGCGGCGCCGGGTTCTTCGCGAATATCGACGAGACGCGCCGCCAGGGCGTGGAGCTCGGGCTGGACGGGAAGTGGGGATCCGTGCGTTGGTTTGTCAATTACGGCTTCGTAGATGCGACTTATGAATCGAATGAAACCCTGGCGAGCGTCGTCGAGCCCGACGGCATCCAGGTGCAGGCAGGCGACCGCATCCCCGGGATCCCGGAGCACAACCTCAAGGCCGGCGCCGACTGGGCCATCCTCCCGAAGTGGTCGGTCGGCGGCACGCTCATCTACGCCTCCGATCAGTTCCTGCGGGGCGATGACAGCAACGAGCTGGACACCGTGGACAATTACGCGATCGTCAACCTGCGCACGCGCTTCAATCCCTGGGAGCACGTCGAGGTCTGGGCGCGCATCGACAACCTCTTCGACAGCGACTACGAGACCGGCGGGACCCGTAACTTCAACGCCTTCGCCGATCCGATCGCCGAGGAGCGTTTCCTGGCGCCCGGCGCGCCGCGCGCCGGCTGGGTCGGCGTGAAGCTCAGGTTCTAGCGATCGGAAGGAAGAATGAAAACGCCAAAGCGACATCGTAAATCGCTGGCCGTCGCGTTGGGGTTTGTGTTCAGCATGGGCGTAGCGGCGGACGGCCCGAAGCCCGTGGCCTACGTGAGCAACCAGGAGGGCGGGCTTACGGTCATCGATCTCGAGCGCATGGAGAAGGTGCGTGAAATCGATGTCGGGGGGCGCGGGAAGGCAGGGCCAGGGATTGGCCCTGTTTGGCGCGCCGAGGACGCAACGCGAATTCCCGAGCGCAGTAGGTTCTTTCATAACCTCTGAGCGGATCGGGCGCGGTCGGTCCAGAACCTAACGGCCATGAGTTGTGGCGGAGGGTGGTGGTTCCGTACCATCCCTTCTCCGGACCATGCCGTGGGACATGTCACTCAAGATCCGACTCGTCCTCATCCTCAGCGCGGTGCTCTCGATCGGCATCGCCGTGGGCGGGGTCTTTCTGTGGCTCCACGCGCGCGCGGCGATGCGCTCGGAGATCGACACCGCGCTGCGCTCGGCCGAGCGCTTGATCTCGGCGCTGCGGTCCCAGCCCGGTCTCGCCGGTCTCAGCCCCGCGGGTTTGACGGAGTCATTGGATCGGCTCAGGCACGTCCGGGTGGTGACACCCGACGCAGGCCCGCTCCCGCCGAAGAACACGGATGCGGTGCCGCGATGGTTTTCCCGGCTCATCGCCCCGGACACGGAGGGCTTCGAACCGATCGATCTAACGGTGGGCGATCTAACGGTGGGCGGTGCGCACGAACAGGTGATCCTGCAGGCCGATCCCAGCGACGAGATCCGCGAGGTGTGGCAGGACGTCCGGGGCCTCATGGTGATCGCCACGGCGATGTGCCTGTGCGTCGGCGGTCTCGCCTATCTCGGCCTGGCGCGCGGTCTTCGACCACTCGCGGATCTCAAAGCGGCCTTCGATCGCCTGGAAGCCGGTGATTTCGAGACCCGTGTGCCGGAAGGTGCGGTGCCGGAGCTCGATCGCATCCATAAGCGGTTCAATCATATGGCTGCCGTGTTGTGTTCAATCCGCGATCGCGAACGCGCGCTCGCGAGCCACCTGGTCGAGGTCCAAGAGGCGGAGCGGCGGGGGCTCGCGCGGGAGCTGCACGACGATCTGGCGCCGCTCTTGTTCACCGCCTCGTCTACCTCACGACCATCCAGAATCACCTGGAAACCCAGCAATACAGCGGCATCCACGACGCGCTCGCGGCGATCGAGCATACCGTCGCCGAGCTTCAGGGGCGCATACGGGCGATGCTCCGGCGACTGCGTCCCCAGGGTCTGGACGAGCTGGGCCTCGATCAGGGCGCTGCGCGACCTGGTAGAGACCTGGCGATCCCGCCAGGGCCACACGGATTGGGCAATCGAGACGCCCGGATTGCGAGACGATCTCGATGATACGTTGCGCGTCACGACCTACCGGATCGTCCAGGAATGCCTGACCAACGTGGCCCGCCACGCCGGTGCCCGCAATGTCTCGGTGCGGGTCGCCGTCGTCCCGGCCGACGCGGCCACCGCGGACGCCCCGAGGCCCTCCGGGACTCCAGATCGGATCGCCGAGATCCAAGTCGAGGACGACGGCAAGGGGATCGCTCCCGGCGCCCCCTTCGGTCTGGGCCTCACCGGGATCGAAGAGCGTGTACAGGCCCTGGGCGGCGCCCTGATCCTCACGAAGAGCCACCCGCAAGGTCTGTGTGTGCGGGCCCGGATACCGTTCTAAGCTATGGGGGTCCGCCCACATCCTCGCGAGGCTACTGATCGCCGCCGCGGCGGGCGGCAATCTCACCACCGATGGCCATCTGGCCACGCTCGCCATCGAGCACGGCGCCACGCTGGGCTCCTTCGACCCGGACTACGAGCGCTTCAACGGCCTGGCGTTCGACGCGCACGTTTACGCCAAACCCCGCAGACGGCCAGGCTGCGGCGGCGTCGCAGCGGCTTGCGCGGAACACCCCTTGACATGCGAATGAGAAGCATTATCATCTTTCCCATGAGCATGCCCGATCGGCCCGATCGCGGGCGAAGTAGCCGGGAGGGCCAGTCGCCGCGCGCGCCGGGGCGTCCCAATCGGCGGCTGACGAGCCACGATCTCTTGGCCGACCGCGACGAGGTCATCAACGAGCACGCCGGGCAGGAGTACCACCTGCGCCACACTCGGACCGGGAAGTTGATCCTGACCAAGTAGTCATCTAGTCCAACGGGACGCCAGCCACCGCGTGCCCGATGGCACGAGGCAGCCAGCCCGAAACCTTTGGGAGGCTGTCACGTGTCGAGAAGAGTCGCTGTAGGTGTGCCGGTCCTGATGTGCTCCATCTCCGCCGCCGGCGCGGAGGAGCCTCCGGCGGACCAACCCGTCATTGAGCTCGAAGTGCTCACGGTCACGGCGACCAAGACCGAGCGCTCGGCCTTCGAGGTTCCGGCCTCGGTGAGCATCGTCGGTCCCGAGCGCATCGACTCGGAGCAGCCGCAAAGCATCGGTAATCTCTTGGAGGAACTGCCAAACGTAGAGGTTATATCGGGTCCGAGGCGGATCGGCCAGATCGCCAACATCCGCGGCTTCGACGAGGAGCGCATCGTCACGACCATCGATGGGGCCCGGCAGAACTTCAACATAGGCCATCAAGGCCGGTTCTTCATCGAGCCCGACCTCTTGAAGCAGGTCGAGGTCTATCGAGGCGCCAACTCGGCACTCTACGGCAGCGGCGCCATGGGCGGGGTCATCGCCCTCACCACCAAGGACGCGAGCGATTTGCTCGACCCCGGCGAGCGCTTCGGCGCGCGCCTCAAGAGCGGGTTCCAGGACGCGAACGACGAATGGCTCGGCAGCGTCGCCGCCTACGGGCGTATCGGCGAGTGCTTCGAGTATCTCGGCAACGTGAGCTACCGCGATTCGAGCGATCTCGAGATCGCCAATGGCGACACCCTGGAGGATTCCGCGGAGGAATCGGTCTCCGGCCTCGGCAAGCTCACCTGGCGGCCCGGCGAGCACCATCGGCTGCTCGCCTCGATCGATATCTTCGATACGCAGGGGGATTTTCCAGCCAACCCCCAGTCGCTCGAGAGCCCTATGAACGAAGTCGCCGACACCGACATCGAGCGTCGTACCTACACCGCTGGCTACCGCTACGAAGACCCGAAGAACCCCTGGGCCCAAATAAGTCTCGTGGCCTACCGCACGGAATTGGCGGAGCAGCTCGATCGCGAGAGCGGCAATAGGACCACCACCGATTTCGACACCACCGGATTCGATCTCCGCAACACCACGCGCTGGGATTTCGCGTACGCAAGCCGGGCCTTCACCTACGGCGTCGAGTACTACCACGACGAACAGGAGGCGACGCTGAACGGCGCGCCGCGCAGCTCCTTCCCCGATGCCGTCGACGATATCTACGGATTCTATCTGGAAGATGAGATCACCCTGGCCAAGCGGCTTTCCGTGATCCCCGGTTTTCGCTATGACCATTACTCGCTCGACGCCGGCGCGCGCGGCGAGAATGGCGAAAGCGAGGTCTCGCCCAAGGTGGGTTTGCTGTTCCGGACCACGGAGTGGCTCACGATCTGGGGCAGCTTTGCCGAGGCGTTTCGGGCCCCGAACCTCACGGAGGCGTTCGCCGAGGGCTTGCATTTCCGCGGCATCCCGGGGGTCTTCCCGGACAACTTCTTCGTGCCCAATCCGGACCTCGAGCCCGAGACCACCAGGACCCTGGAAGCGGGCCTGCGCACGCGCTTCGACGATGTCCTGAACGAGGGCGACCGGCTGCGCCTGGAAGCCGGCTATTTCGATACCGAAGCCGAGGATTTCATCGATCTCGAGGTGGATATCTCCGCGGGGACGACCCGCCCGAACAACATCCAAAACGCCGAGTTGCACGGTTTCGAGGCCGAGCTCGGGTACGACGCATCCCGCTTGTTTGCCGATCTGAGCTATTCGGAGACGCGGGGCGAGGATGCAAAGTCGAGCGAGCCACTCACTTCCGTCCCCGCGGATAAGTTCGTGGCGACGCTCGGCCTGCGCGTACCCGAGCTCGGACTCGTCCTTCGTGGCCGCGGCCGCTTCGTCAAACGCCAAGACCAGGTGCCGGCGGGTGTGCCCGTGACCCCGGGCTATGGGGTCTGCGATCTCTACGCGAGCTGGCTGCCGGAGGGGAAGGGGTTCTCGGGGCTCCGGGTCGATTTCGGCATCGAGAACCTGATCGACAAGGCCTACCGCCGCCACCTCTCGCTCATCGATGAGACGGGGCGCAACTTCAAGGTCTCGGTCTCTTACCGGTTCTGACCGGCTCTTTCCAACAACTCTTAAGGCAATCCCTGATGCGCGCACCGTCCACAAGGTCTTCGGTACTGATCAATGATCTAGAGCTATTGCACGCCGGGCTGGGCGTGCTCGTCGCCCACTACCTCGCCTGTGACGACGACGCGGTAGGGCAGTGCCTCGCGCTCCGCATCAGCCGCCAGTTGCGCATCATCGCGGAGCACGAGGAGTTACCCGACTGGGGCTTGAGACCCCTCTACCGGACCATGGCGGCACGCTGGCAGGTGCGCGCGATCCACGGGCTCCCCTGTCCGCGGCGGCCGGCGAACCGGCATCGGATCTTGGACGAGACGGCCGGGGAAGAGACGGTGATGGAAGAGAACCTCTGGGAGGAAACCGTATGAACGAAGTTTTGTCGATGGGGAGACCGTGGGATCTGGCGCACGCCTGGGAACGGCTGCGCGCCGAGGAGCCGGGTGTGCGTGCCCGCGATGCCGCCCAGAGGCTCGGCGCGAGCGAGGCAGAGCTCGTGGCGAGCGCTTGCGGCGCGAACGCCGTCCGTCTCGAGCCCAACTTCGGCGCGCTCGTCGCCGGCCTTTCGGGGCTCGGGGATGTCATGGCGCTGACCCGTAACGAGCACGCCGTGCATGAGAAGACCGGCCGCTACGAGAACCTCCAGATCGGCGCGGCCTTCGGTCTCGTGCTCGGCGCCGAGATCGATCTGAGGCTGTTCTTCCGGCGCTGGCGCTATGGTTTCGCGGTCACCGAGAGCGGCCGTCACGGGAGCCGACGTAGCCTCCAGTTCTTCGATGTCCACGGCACCGCGGTCCACAAGGTTTACCTCACGGAGAGGAGCGATGTCGCGGCCTACGAGCGGCTCATCGCCGAGCACCGAAATCCCGACCAGGCGCCGCGGATCGCGGTGGACCCCCGGCCGCGGCGCACGCCATCGCCGATCGTGTCCGTGGACCGGGCCCTGCTGCGCGGCGCCTGGAGCGCGCTCCGCGACACCCACGAGTTCTACGGGATGCTGAAGCGCCTCGGGATCACGCGCCTGCGGGCGCTGTCCGCGGTCGGCACCGACCTCGCCACGCCGGTCGCGTGCAACGGCTTGTGGCGCCTCCTGCAGGTGGTGCGCGATGCCGAGCTGACCATCATGGTCTTCGTCACGAGCCCCGGCGTGCTGCAGATCCATACAGGGCCGGTCGCGAACCTGCGGGTCACGGGACCGTGGCACAACGTGCTCGATGCGCGCTTCAACCTGCACGTCCGCGAGACCGCCATCGCCGACGCCTTCGTGGTCCGCAAACCGACGACCGACGGGATCGTGACCTCGCTCGAGGTCTTCGACGACGACGAAGACCTGGTCGTCCAGGTGTTCGGCAAGCGCAAGCCCGGGCAACCGGAGTGCGCGCGCTGGCGGCACATCGTGGAAGGCTTGTGCGGCGAGCCGCTGTCGGCCTGAGCCATGGCGGCGACCCACCCTGACCCCCGCCTGCCGGCCCGGGCGGCCGCGAGCCTCGCCCGGCGCTGGGGCGCGCGGCTCGGTGCGTTCCTGCTCGGGCTGTGGATCGCGTTGTACGCATCGATGTGCGCGGGCGCGGAGACCGCCGCGACCGACGGCCAAAGGATCGTCTCGGTCGGCGGCGAGCTGACCGAGATCGTCTACGCGCTCGGCGCCGAGGCGCGTCTGGTGGGGGTCGATACCACCAGCCAATGGCCGGCCGCCACCCGTGCGCTGCCCAAGGTCGGCTACACACGCACCCTCTCCGCCGAAGGGATCCTGTCGCTCGCCCCCACGCTGGTGCTGGCCACGACCCATGCGGGACCGCCGGTGGTCCTCGAACAGCTCCGCGAGGCGGGGGTGCGGCTCTTGGTCCTGCCGGCCGAGCCGAGCCTCGCCGGGGCCGAGTCAAAGATCCGCGGCGTGGCCGACGCGCTCGGCCTCGAGCCCCAGGGCGAGACCCTGGTCCGGACGCTGCGGGGCCGTGTCGAGCGCGCCCTGGCGGGGGTGCCGGTGGGCGCCGGGCCGCGCGTTTTGTTCCTCATGGGCCGGCAGCAAGGTGCGCCCATCGCCTCAGGCGCGGGCACCTCCGCGCACGCGATGATCGAGCTCGCGGGTGGTACCAATGCCTTGACCGGGTTTTCGGGTTATCGCCCGGTCTCTCCCGAGGCCCTGGTCCAGGCGCGGCCCGAGGTGCTCTTGGTCCCCGAGCACGTGCTGGGCGCCATGGGCGGCGCGCAGGCGATCCTGAGCCAGCCCGGCATCGAGCTGTCCTGCGCCGGGCGCAACCGGCGGCTGGTGGTCATGGACGGTCTCTACCTCCTGGGCTTCGGGCCGCGCCTCGGGGAGGCCGTCAGCGATCTCGCCCAAGCCCTGCGCTAGCCACTCGGACTGCTCGGTAAACGCGCTCATGAACCACCCTGAACGAGGCGCGCGTGGCGGTTAGCGCGGACACCCTGGAGCCTTTACCCGGCGGGATCCCGGCGGCGCGAACAGGGCGCTGGTCCATGCGGTCGCGCCGGTGGGCGGCACGCCTCGTCGCCGCGCTCGGACTCGGGCTCGGGATCATCGTGCTCCTGGCGGTCGGGACCGGTGCGGTGCCGATCGCGCCGGCCAAGTTACTGGCCATCCTCCTTGAGCCAATTGGACTCCAACTGCCGGTTGCCTACAGCTACAGTGACGCGGAGCGGGCGGTGCTGCTCGAACTGCGCCTCCCGCGGGTGGTCCTCGGCGGCCTGGTTGGGGCCGCGCTCGGGGTCTCGGGGACCGCCTTGCAGGGGCTTTTCCGCAATCCGCTGGCCGATCCCGGCCTCCTCGGGATCGGGAGCGGCGCCGCACTTTGCGCCGTGCTCGTCATCGTGCTTGGCGACGAGCTGGGTCTCGCGGGGCTCATGGGTTCATACGCGCTGCCCGTCGCGGCCTTCCTCGGGGGATTGGGTGTGACCGTCCTCATCTACCGCCTGGCCCAGGGCCAGGAGGGGACGTCAGTCGCGGGGCTACTCCTCGCCGGGATCGCGCTCAATGCGCTCGCGGGCGCGGGCACCGGTCTCGTCATCTACTTCGCCGACGACGATGAGCTGCGCACGCTCACCTTCTGGAGCATGGGGAGCCTGGGCGGGGCCACCTGGCACGCGGTCGGGGTGGCGCTTCCCTTCCTCGCCCTCGCCCTCGGGCCCCTGCCGCGCCTCGCCACGGCCCTGAACGCGCTGCTCCTCGGCGAGACCGAGGCGGCCGGGCTCGGCATCGATGTCGAGCGCGTCAAGCGCCGCATCGTCCTGTGCGTCGCGCTCGCGGTGGGGGCCTCGGTCGCGCTCACCGGGGTCATCGGCTTCGTCGGCCTGGTGGTGCCGCACCTCTTGCGGCTCATGCTCGGCGCTGACCACCGTTACCTCCTACTCGGGACGGCCTTGCTCGGCGCGGCCCTCCTGGTCGGCGCCGATCTGGGCGCGCGCACGCTGATCGCGCCCGCCGAGCTGCCCATCGGGATCCTGACCTCGCTCGTCGGCGGCCCGTTCTTTATATGGCTCCTCATTCGCGAGCGCCGCATGCGCGGGTGGCTGTGATGCTCGAGGCCCTCGAGATCGTTGTGAAGCACAATGGGCGTGCACTGCTCGCGGGGGTGAGCCTCGCGATCGCCGCGGGCGAGGTGGTGGCCCTGGTCGGACCGAACGGCGCCGGCAAATCGACCCTGCTCGGGGTCCTCGCCGGGCTGCGGCCGCCCTCGGGCGGGGGCGTTTGGTTGTGCGGGCGCGCCCTCGGCGCCTACGAGGTGCAGGCGCTGGCGCGGGTGCGGGCGCTCTTGCCGCAAGGGTCCCGGTTCGATTTTCCCCTGACCGCGCTCGAAGTGGTGCTGCTCGGGCGGCTGCCCCACTGCCGCGGCCGGGAACAGGAGCGGGACTATTCCGTCGCGGGCCAGGCGCTGTCTGCCGTCGATGCCGGCGGGCTCGCCGAGCGGCGCCTGCCGACCCTCTCGGGGGGCGAGCGCCAGCGCGTCCAGCTCGCGCGCGTGCTGGCCCAGATCTGGGAGCCCGCGCCCGATGCCCCCGAGCGCTTCCTGCTCCTCGATGAGCCCAATGCCGGCCTCGACCTGGCCCACGAGCACGGGGTCCTCGGGCTCATCCGGCGGCTCTGCCGCGAGCAGGGGATAGGCGTCCTCATGGTGCTCCACGATCTTCAACTGGCCTCGCGCTACGCCGACCGCGTGATAGTCCTCAAGGAGGGCCGCGTGCTCACCGCCGGCCCGCCCGATAGCGCGCTGACACGCGACGTGCTGCTGCGAGCCTACGGGGTCGACGTGGACATCCTGCCGGGACCGCTCGGGATGCTCCTCTACCCACGCACTGCCATGGCCGTGCTGGGAGATCGGTCCGTATGAATCGTGAAACCACGCCCCCGCTCGATGTCTTGATGGCAGCGAGCCTATATCTCATGACGCGTTATGCCGAAGAGAAGCGCCCCGAGACGGCGGTGGCACTGGCCCAACACCTCCAGTGGATAGCCGAGCACCCGGAATGCGCCCGCTCGCCGCTCGCCAGGGCCTCCGCACACCTCTCGCAACAATGGCAGCGGCTGGCGCGCCTGACATCCCTGCACTGAGGGTTTGTTAACAAGTCCACTGCGACGATTTTTTCACAAACTCCGAGTCATCCCGTACACACCACCAAATACTGAAAGAGGAATCTCTACTATGGATACCCACCCAGCCTGTCAACTCCTGGACCTCGCCAACAACGAATGCTGTGGCATCGCGCTGTGCCCGCAGTGCAAGGTCATCCACCTGCACATCGGGCCGCTGAGCCTGAAGCTCGTACCACACGTCTTCCAGGCCATGTGCGCGGCGATGCAGCAGGCGGTGGAAAAACTGCCGGCGCATGTGCCCTGCGAGGCGTCGGACCAGAGCTGCCAGGACATTCGTCATTGAACCGAACGAAAAACCCCAAGGAGAGACGAAGCCGCAGCGCGGCCGAGATACTGGCGGCTCGTCCAGGCTTTCCAGGCCGGCGGGCTCGCCGCGTGCGAATGGCACCCGGCCGATGGCCTGCAGGTTTGAATTTCGGAGGACAGCCATGACACACACAACGAAGCACCTCGTCGTTTCTATTGCCATAATCGCGTCAGTCGCGGCCGCACCAAAGACCGCAATGGCCACGGAAGGCTATTACGCAGAGCGCAACCTCATCACCAATTTCCGAGACAAGTACCGCACGCGGCTCGAGCCGGGGCGCAAGACGCTCCGCAACGAGCGGGTCTTGAACGCCTGGGGCCTGGCCTTGCGCCCAGCCGGGGCGGGCGGGCATTGGTGGATCGCCAATACCGATTCGGGGACCGTCGTGACTTACGTCGGCGATACCGATACGACCCCGCTCTTCCAGGACGCCCTCAAGACCGTGTTGGTCGAGCCTGCGCCTGCGACGCCCGAGCAATCGCCGACACCGACCGGCCAGGTCTTCAGCGGCTCGGAGGAGTTCCCGTGTTCCGGCACGAGCTTCACCGGTATCCCCATCGCGGCCTCGAGCCGGTTCCTCGTCGTGACCGAGGACGGCAATCTCCAGTGCTGGGCCGAGACCGGATCGAGCCAAGCACAACGCATGCGTTCCTTCACCCTCGCCATGAACGGTGAGTCGGGATCGGTGTACAAAGGACTCGCGATCACGCCCTTTTCCTCCGGCAACCGCCTCTATGCCGCCAACTTCGGCCTGCGCCGGATCGACAGCTTCGACGGCGCCTACCAGCCGATCCTGAACGCCGCGTTCGCGCGGCCGGGCGACGTGCCCGAAGAATTCGCGCCCTTCAACATCCAGCTCCTGGAATACGAGATCGACGGTATCGTGAGGCAGGGACTCTTCGTCGCCTACGCCAAGACTACCGCCGATCCGGTCGAGGAGGAGCAGGGGCCGGGGCTCGGGTATATCGCGGAGTTCGATCTCGACGGCCGGCACCTGCGTACGCTCGGCCACACCCGGCGGCTCAACGCTCCCTGGGGAATGGCGGTGGCCCCTGAGGATTTCGGCCCGTTCTCCCAGCGCCTCATCGTCGGCAACTTCGGCGACGGCACCCTGGTGGTCTTCGGCTTGAAGAGCGGGCGGCAGAGGGGATATTTACGCGGCCGCGATGGACAGGCCATCCAGATCAATGGCCTCTGGGGCCTCGCCTTCGGCAACGGCGCGAGCCTCGGGCGTGCGAATTACCTCTACTTCACCGCCGGCCCGAACGGCGAGGCCGATGGTCTCTTCGGCAGCCTCCACTTCGTGGATGAGTGAGGGGAGACGGTGAAGAAGATTATTCTTGCTGTTTTCCTCTTCTTAGCGCCAGCGGTCGCCGCCGGCCAGTCTGTTGAGACGCGCGCACAAACCATCGTGCACCTGCTCGATTACATAAGCTTGGATTACCCCGAGTTTGTGAAAGGCGGCAACGTACTCCACGAGGCCGAATACCAGGAGCAACTCGAGTTTTCCTCCCAAGTTATCGCGTCGCTGCAATCCCTTCCCGACGTAGCGGGGAAACAAGAACTGCTCGCGAAAGCGCAAACCCTCAAGGCGACAATCGCGGAGAAAGCGGAGGGCAAGCAAGTTTCGAGTCTCGCCAATGAACTGCGCTGGGACGTCATTCGCGCGTACGCCATCGCCATCATCCCCAAGACCGCGCCTGATCTCTCGCAAGCTGGGGCGATTTACACGGCGAATTGCGCGGGTTGTCATGGCGTCGAAGGACGAGGCGATGGTCCGCTCGCTCAAGGCCTCGACCCTGCCCCGTCCAATTTTCATGACCAAGAGCGCATGGCGAGCCGCAGCGTCTATGGCCTCTACAACACGATCAGTCTGGGCGTCGCGGGAACTGCCATGCGCGATTCGGTGAACTCTTCGAAAACGATCGCTGGGCACTCGCGTTCTATGCCGCGAGCATCGGTGTTTCCCAGTCGGAAGTAAACGAAGGCAAGCGCGCATGGGAAACAGGCGAAGCTTCCGACGCGTTTCCCGATCTTAGCAACGTCGCTACGCTCTCCGCTAGTGAAGTCACTGAGCGGTACGGCGAAAACGCGGCCCTCGCGCAGGACTATCTCATCGCCGAACCGCAAGCGCTCGCCGCGACGAACCCATCGCCGATCGCTTTCGCTCGGGCGAAGCTTGACGAAGCTCTGGCCGCGTATCGAAGCGGCGACGCGAATCTCGCGCGGCAGCTCGCAATTACCGCGTATCTCGAAGGCTTCGAGCTCATCGAAGCGAGCTTGGACAATGTGGATTCCGATCTAAGAGTCGAAATCGAGCGCGAGATGATGCTGCTTCGCAATTCGATCGGAAGCGGCGAGCCCTCGGCAGAGGTCGAAACCCGGATCGCGCAAATCGATGAACTTCTGGCGAGAGGGGCAGAACGACTCGGGGCCGGATCGCTGTCGCCGACTACGGCTTTCGTGAGCTCGCTCATCATTCTCTTGCGCGAAGGCGTCGAAGCGATCCTCGTGCTCGCAGCGATCATTGCCTTCGTAGTCAAGACGGGCGGGCGCGACGCATTGCCGTGGGTGCACGCAGGTTGGATCGCGGCGCTCATCCTGGGCGCGTTCACCTGGTTTGCGGCGACTTACCTCATCGACGTTTCCGGCGCGAACCGCGAGATGACCGAAGGCGTCACTGCGCTCGTCGCCGCCGCGATGCTGATCTACGTCGGCTATTGGCTGCACGGGAAATCCTACGCGCAAGCCTGGAGCCGATTCATTCGCGAACAAGTCGGCGCCGCGCTTTCCAAAGGCACGCTCGCTGCGATGGCGTTCGTTTCGTTCCTCGCGGTCTACCGCGAAATGTTCGAGATCGTGCTTTTCTACCAGCCGCTATGGGTGCAAGCCGCTGCAAGCGGACGCGGCGGCGTGGTTGCTGGAATCGGCGTTGCCGCGATCTTGCTTGCCGCGATCGGCTTCGCGATTTTTAACTACAGCGTGCGTTTACCCATCGGCCGGTTCTTCGCGGTGACTTCGCTCTTGATCGCGCTGCTCGCTGTCGTCTTCGCCGGTCACGGAATCGCAGCGCTGCAAGAGGCTGGCGTGATAGACGTCGATCCGGTCCCGTTCGTGTCGCTGCCGCTGCTCGGGATCTATCCGACCGCAAAGAGCCTCGCTGCGCAAGTGGTTGCGCTCGCACTCGTCGTGTTCACTTTCTGGCTCGCGCGGCGTGAAGGCGTAAAGCCCATTGCATCGAAAGTTTGAAGGGAAACTTTCACCCGGACGCAGAAATGACAGCCAGCCAACGGGCCGTGTGGTTGTCGGACCTGGCAACCTCATGAGACGATAAACATGAACAGCCTTCAAGGAAGAGCAACAGCGCAGGGACGATGGAAAGAGCGGTGCAGCCTGTGCCGGTGAAGACCAGGTCTACACTTTCAGAAAAACCAACAGTAGGAAACTGATACTGACCAAGTAATTCGATCATTTCGAGCCCGCCAACAAGCCTCCCGCTTGCATAGCCAGCCAGACGAGTCGACTGATATGACTCTGGGAGGACGCGTGACCGTTAGCAGGTTTCCATCGACACCTACGCCGATTGCAGCGGGGCTGCATGCGGCATTCGTGGGCGTAGCCTTCGCGACCGGCGCGGGTGAGATCGCTCAATCCGCCCACGCGGGCGCGGGACCGGGCGAAGAATCGAACAAGCGGAGTTTCCGCATCCCTGCCGGTCCCTTGGGTCCAGCCTTGTCGCGATTCGCTACCGCGGCGGGCGCGCGGCTGTCCTTCGACCCCGCGCTTATTGAGGGCAAGACCACCCGAGGCTTGAGGGGCGATTTCACGCGAGAAGAAGGGCTCGCGGCGCTGCTGGCCGGCACGGGGCTGGAATGGGCGCCCGGGCCCGGCGGCACGTACACAGTCCGACCCGCCGCCCCCGCGCAAGCGATACCGGAGGGGCCTGTGCCGACCGGCGAGCAGCCCGTCGAGCTCGACCCCATAACAGTGATCGCCCAGCCGCTCGACCAGGGCTTCAAGGCCAACATGCAGGAGTCCGCGACCAAGATGCCGCTCTCCATCCGCGAGACGCCGCAGTCGATCTCGGTCATCACGCAGGATTCGCTCGACGCTCGCCAGGTGCAGGACCTTGGCCAGGCGCTGGAAACGGCGGCGGGCGTTAACCAGTTCAGCGGCACCGGCCCTTTTGCGGGTAAATCTCCGTTCGGCTTCGACAACGTCACGATTCGCGGCATAGCGCTGGATGGTTATTTCGATACACGCGAAGACGGGTTCATAAACCCGACTTTCTTTTCTCAACCGGATGTGGCGATCTATGAACGCATCGAGGCAGTGAAGGGGCCCAGCTCCGTGCTATATGGGCGCGGGAGCGCCGGCGGCTTTGTCAACCGGGTGCGCAAGAAACCGCTGCCCGAGTTCCACGCCGAGATCGCGCCCTCAATCGGTTCCTTCGATCGCTATCGCCTTGACGCCGACGTCACCGGCCCGCTGTTCAGATCGGACACGGTGCGCGGCCGCATCGTGACGGCTTACGAAGATGCGAGCGCCTTCGTGGATGGAGTGGAGTCCGATCGTTTGCTGTTCGCGCCCGGCCTGGAGTTCGACTTGACTGATAGCACGCGGCTGTTGGTGCAAGGCACCTATCAGAAAGATAACTTCATCCCCAACCCCGGGTTTCCCCTGGTGCAAGACGGCGATATGTTCCGGGCGCCCAATATCCGCCGGTCTCTGTTCGTCGGTCTGCCGAACCGGGATGAAAACGAATGGGAGGTATTGACCGGCACCGCTCAGCTCGAGCAACAGCTCGGCGACAAGTGGCTCGCGACGCTACGGCTGAACCGCAGCTCCCAAGACAGCCCGATTGAAACTGACAGTTACGCCTACGGCATCAGCCCTGCGGGCAATGTGGGTCTTTATTCGAGCGCCTTTACCTTCGATACCGATGTCTGGTCGGGCGAGATCCGCCTGGAGGGCAATATCGATTTATTCGGCAGGCCGGCGAATGTCGCCTTCGGTGTGGATCATAACGATCTCGAACAAGCCAGAAACGATTTTTTCACCGCCCTCGGCACGGCAAACCTCTACGCGGAAAATTTCGCTGATTTTCCCACGGTGCCACCGACGACTCTGTCCAGGGACAGCATTGTAGATGCGAAGGGCACCGGTGTGTATGCACAGATCCAGTTCCGTCCATTTGAGCGCTTGAGCGTTCTACTGGGCGCCCGCTACGACCGGGCGGATTCGGCTTACATAGACAATCTCGCCGATATGACGAGCGAACGAGAGGATGACGCTTTCACGGAGCGCGTCGGCCTCACATTCGATATCAACGACAAGATCTCGGTCTACGGCCTATTTGCCGAGTCGTTTTTCCCGAGCCAGTTCAACACGGGGGCCGATGGAAAGCTTCTCGAACCGCAAGAGGGAGTAATCTATGAGATGGGCGTCAAGACCGAGTGGCTGGACGGCAAGCTCGGCATCAACGCTGCAATCTTTCGAATAGAGCGCGACAAGGTGCCGATACCTGATCCTACCAACGGGCCCGGTGAATTCGATAGTATCTCCGCCGGCCTCCAGCGCTCGGACGGATTTGAGTTGGAGATCAACGGTGAGCCGCTGCCGGGCTGGAACCTGAGCTTCGGCGGCGTTCTGCTGGATTCCGAGTTTATCGAGCGGGACGACCCGTTCTTCGGCAGCATTCCCGCCGGCGCCGGTGACTGGCAGGCGGGGCTATTCACCAGCTACGAGCTGCAGGGCGGGCCACTCAAGGGGTGGGGCGCGGGGGTAGGCCTGTTCGCCATTGATGACCGGGGAGTGAGCTCGTTCATCCCGGGGGCAACACTGGAAGGCTACGAGCGGGTGGACTTATCCGCCTTCTACAACGGCTTCGAGCCACTCACGGTCGCGCTGCAGGTGCGCAACGTGTTCGATGAAATTTACGTCGAAGGCGCAGACCGCACCAGCGCCTACGCTCAGTTCGGCTCGCCGACCGCCGTGCTGCTGAGCGTGCGCTACGACTTCGGCGATTAGATGAACACACGAACCATCAAGACCTGGTACCTCGTCCATAAATGGACCAGCCTCATCTGCGCGGTCTTGCTGCTGATGCTGTGCGTCACCGGCTTGCCGTTGATCTTCTGGCATGAGATCGACCATCTGCTGGGCGACGAGGTGGAACCTGCCGTGATGCCCGCCAGCGCGGAGCCGGCCAGCCTCGATGCCATCGTCGCAGACGCCAAAGCACGCCGGCCCACAGACGCCGTGCAGTTCGTCTCGCGCGATGCAGAGGAGCCGGATCTCTGGTTTGTCGGCCTCGGGAAAACGGCCGACGGAGACAAGACTGACCGTGTTCTACACCTACGATGCGCGCACCGCGGAACTACTGGACACATGAAGCCCTGATGATGGTGGTTTCATGCAAGTGATGTATCGCTGCACACCGATCTGTTCGCAGGGTTGCCGGGCACACTGTTCTTGGGTTTCATGGGCGTCGTGCTGATCGCTTCACTGATCTCCGGCGCGGTGGTCTACGGTCCATTCATGCGCAAGCTGCCTTTTGGCACCGTGCGCAAGTATGAGTCTTCGCGCACTCAATGGCTGGACTTACACAATGTGCTCGGTATCGCCACCCGACCGGCGCAGGTTGAAGAACCGTCCGGCGCGCCGTCCGTCATTCCTCACGAAGGCCAGGCCTACACTTTCAGAAAAACCAATAGTGGAAAATTGATACTGACCAAATAATTCAAACATTTCAGCCCGCCAACAAGCCTCCCGCTTGCATAGCCAGCCACACGACTGATATGACTCTGGGAGGACGCGTGACCGTTACCAAGTTTCCATCGACACCTACGCCGATTGCCGCGACGCTGCATGCGGCATTCGTGGGCGTAGCCTTCGCGACCGGCGCAGGTGGGGTCGCTCAATCCGCCCACGCGGGCGCGGGATCGGGCGAAGAATCGAACAAGCGGAGTTTCCGCATCCCGGCCGGTCCCTTGGGTCCAGCCTTGTCGCGATTCGCTACCGTAGCGGGCGCGCGGCTGTCCTTCGACCCCGCGCTCACTGTGGGCAAGACCACCCGAGGCTTGAGGGGCGATTTCACACGAGAAGAAGGGCTCGCGGCGCTGCTGGCCGGCACGGGGCTGGAGTGGGCGCCCGGTCCCGGCGGCACGTACACCGTCCGCCCCGCCGCCCCTGCGCAAGCGACACCCGAGTCGCCTGTGCGGACCGGTGAGCAGGCCGTCGAGCTCGACCCGATAACGGTGATCGCCCAGCCGCTCGAGCAGGGCTTCAAGGCCAATATGCAGGAGACCGCAACCAAGACAAGACTGCCGATCCGCGAGACGCCGCAATCGATCTCGGTCATCACGCAGGACTCCCTGGAGGCACGCCAGGTCACTGACCTCGGTCAGGCGCTGGAGACTGCGGCCGGCGTCAGTCTGTACAGCGGCAGCGGTCCCTTCGCCGGCCGCGATATTTTTGGTCTGGGCGCAATCCTCATCCGCGGTATCGACACCGATTTCTTGACCGATATCCGCGAAGACGGATTTGCGAGTCCAATATTTGCCGCTCAGCCCGATCTCGCGCCCTACGAGCGAATTGAGGTCGTGAAGGGACCGAGCTCGCTCTACGGGCGCGGCAGCGCCGGCGGCTTCATCAACCGGGTGCGCAAGAAACCCCTGCCTGAGTTTCGGGCCGGGATCGCACCCTCGATCGGGTCATTCGATTTCTATCGCGTTGATGCCGATGCCACCGGACCGCTGTTCGCATCGGACCGCGCACGCGGGCGTCTCGTCTTCGCCTACGAGGACGCTGGCTCGTTCGTTGATTTCAATATGAAGGGTTCAAACCCCCGCCTTTCAGGCGGGCAGATTTCATCTGCAGCCATGAGCGGGCATGGTAGCATAGTCTGATTGAAGAAGGGGATCCGATGGACGGCAGCCATACGGTAGTCAAGATTGAATGCCACTTTGTCTGGGTAACGAAGTATCGCTACCAAATCCTGAAGGGAGAGGTGGAGCCGTAGACGCGTCGTTCAGTCGACGCGTATCCGGACTTTCAGTCCGTAACTCAAACCCACCGGCTTTTAGCCGGTGGTTGTTTAGTTTGCCGAGAGCGAGCGCGCGGTGGTCGCGCCCAGCCTGGACCTTGATCTCACCGATACCACGCGGCTACTCGTGCAGGGAACCTATCAACGCGATCGCTTCTTTCCCACTAATGGATTTCCTTTGCAGAGGGACGGCGACAACTTCAGGGCGCCCAATATTCGCCGCTCTCTGTTTGTCGGGGTGCCGAACGAGGACGAGTCCAACGGAGAGATTCTGGCAGGCAGCGCGCAGCTCGATCAGCAACTCGGCGACAACTGGCTGGCAACACTGCGACTGAACCGCAGCGCGACCAAACACCGCTCGCAGACCGACAACTACGCCTTCGGCATCACACCCGAGGGGGCGTCGGTCTTTATTCGAGCGCCTTCCGGATCGACAACGACGTCTGGGCGGGTGAGCTCCGACTGGAGGGCAGCCTCGATGTGCTGGGCCGGCCGGCGATGGCCGTACTGGGCGTGGAGCACACCGATGCCCAGAACATCAACGACCAAGCTTTCGGCAATCTGGGCACAGCCAACATCTATGCGGCGAATTTCGCCGACTTCCCTACCGTCGAACCCGCTCCAGGCTTCGATGGCTTGTTTGAGCAACCCAGCACGGGCGGGTATGCGCTGCTCCAGTTCCGCCCGCTCGACCGCCTGAGCGTGTTGTTGGGCGGCCGCTATGACTCGGCTGATACGACATTCGAAGATCGGTTTGGCGGCACAAAGAATGAAAGGGCGGACGACGCTTTTACTGGGCGCGCGGGGCTGGTGTTCGACGTACGGGACAGCGTCTCGGTCTACGCGCTGTACGCCCAGTCGTTCCAACCGGTGCTATTCAGCGTGGGATCGGATGGAGAACTGCTGGAGCCGGAAGAGGGCGAGATCTTTGAGGCCGGCATCAAGACCGAGTGGTTTAACGGCAAGCTCGGCGTAAACGCTGCGATCTTCCGGATAGAGCGCGACAAGGTGCCGATCCCCGATCCCGATAACGGACCCGGAGAGTTCTTCAGCGTCTCCGGCGGTTTGCAGCGCTCGGACGGCGCTGAACTCGAGATAAATGGCCAACCGCTGCCCGGCTGGGATCTGAGTTTCGCCGGTACGCTGCTCGACAGCGGTTTCCGAGACGGTGATCCCGCGACCATTGGCAATGCGACGACCGGCGCCGCTGACTGGCCGCTCGGGCTTTTTACCAGCTACGAACTGCAAGGCGGCCCACTCAAAGGGCTGGGCTTGGGCATGGGCTTCTTCGCGATTGACGACCGGGCGGTGATTCCGTCCAGTTCAGGGACGCTGGAAGGCTATGAGCGCGTGGACCTGAGTCTCTTATACAACGGCTTCAAGGACACCAAGATCGCGCTGCAGGTGCGCAACGTGTTCAACGAAAGATACGTCGAGGGGTCGGATCGTCCCGGCGGCTTTAACCAGTTCGGCTCGCCGACGGCGGTGCTGTTTACCGTGCGCTACGACTTCGGTGATTAGATGAACACACAAACCATCAAGACCTGGTACGTCGTCCACAAGTGCACCAGCCTCATCTGCACGGTCTTGCTGCTGATGCTGTGCATCACCGGCCTGCCGCTGATTTTCGGGCACGAAATCCATCATGCGTTCGAGGATCACGTGGAGCCGCGCGCGATGCCGGCCAGCACGCCGCGCATCAACCTCGACGCCATCATTGCCGATGCGAAGGGACGCCGCCCGCAGGATTTCATGCAGTTTGTCTCGACCGATGAGGACGAGCCCAATGTGTGGCATGTGGGCATGGGTGAGACCGCCGATGCGCCGGAAGTCACCGTGTTCTACACCTACGATGCGCGCAGCGGCGACTTGCTTGAAACCTGGACGCCGCAGGATCCCCAGGGCTTCATGGATGTCGTATTCCGGTTGCACTACGACCTGTACGCCGGTCTGCCGGGCACGCTGTTTCTGGGTGCGATGGGCCTGCTGCTGGTGGTTTCGCTGGTGTCCGGCGCCGTAGTCTATGGCCCCTTCATGCGCAGACTCTCGTTTGGTACCGTGCGCAAGGAAAAATCATCGAGAGCAAAATGGCTGGACCTGCATAACCTGCTGGGTATCGCGACCCTGACCTGGGTGCTGGTCGTAGGCGCCACCGGTGTAATTAACACGCTCGCCATTCCCATTTTCGGCTACTGGCAGAATACCGATCTGGCGGACATGGCCGCACCCTACAGGAATCAGCCCCCGCTGATGGATTCCGGCTCGGCGCAACGCGCGGTATCGGCGGCGCAGGCCGCCGCGCCGGACATGCGGCTCAGCTTTATTTCGTTTCCCGGCAACGATTCGGCCAGCCCGCATCATTACGTGGCCTACATGAACGGGCAAACTCCGCTGACTTCCAAGCTGATGACCCCGCTGCTGATCGACGCCCGCAGCAGCGCCGTCGTCGATACCCGCGAGATGCCTTGGTACGTCACGGCGCTTCTGGTATCGCAGCCGCTGCACTTCGGCGACTACGGCGGCCTGCCGCTCAAGATCCTGTGGGGGCTGCTGGACCTCATCGCCATCGTCGTGCTCGGAAGCGGGCTGTATCTATGGTGGGTGAAACGAAACGTCGCGTTTGAGACACGTCTGAATACGGCGCAATGGAACGATGTGGACGATGTCGTGCCTAGGGTCTCCGCGCGCCAGGGTACGGAAGCGTGAGCGAGACGCAGAGTGGGATGCGGATCTGGGCGGCACCGATCACATTGGGCCTCGTCACCCTCTTTGGCCTTATCGCCGCGTTGCTCGCCGACGGCATCGGCGATGCCGTCTCCTGGGCTGCGCTCGCGATTCCCGTGGCGGGGTGTTGTTGGTACGCGTTGAAGAAAAGATAAGCCGTGCGCACCAAACTACAAGCCGCTCTCGATGCCGGAGACTTTCCTGGCGCGCTCGACTGTTGCCGCGAGCGCCTGAACGCGGTGCCAGAGGATGCCGACGCGCACCGTCATCTGGCGCAGCTTCATGCCGCCAGCGGAGAGCCCAGGTTGGCCATGCGGCATGCGCGCCGAGCCTGCGAGCTGGCACCCGACGATGCGCGCGCCTGGTCCGACCTCGGGCGTGTTTATGCGCAGGACGGCAAGCTCGAGGATGCGACCCGTTGCTTCACCGAGGCGATCCAGATCGATCCCCGCTACGCCGACGGCTGGCACAACCTCGGCACGGCGCTGGAGACGGTAGCGGGCGTCAACCAGTTCAGCGGGGTCGGACCGTTCGCGGGGCGCGGCAGCTTCGGCCCGGCCAAAACCCAGATGCGGGGCATCGGAGACAATTCCTTCGCGGATCGCGAAGACGGATGTTTAGTCCCGATCTTCGCCGCCCGGCCGGACCTCGCGCCCTACGAGCGCATCGAGGTGGTGAAGGGACCGAGCTCCGTCCTCTACGGCCGCGGCAGCGCCGGCGGTTTCGTCAACCGCGTGCGCAAGAGACCGTGTTTCGGGCCGAGATTGCGCCTTCGATCGGCTCCTTCGACTTCTACTGCGTGGAAGGCGACGTCACAGGTACGGCCCAACCTTGCCCGGCGCAAGGTGGAGATCGCCCCACCATGAGGTGCAGCGATAACGTGCACTGAAGGATAGCAGGCAGGTCGACGAAGGTTTCCGGCTATATGAAGGCCAAACCGCCGCGACCAAGCCCGCGCTGGCTGGGTAGATAGAGCAACGCGAAAACCATGCGACAGGATGAGGAGTTTCAGTAGGGGGCGCTGCGCACATTATCCACTTAACGAACCAGCCAGTCATTCCTTCGGGATAGCCAGCCGACAACCAACAAGGGGATTTGGCTATGCCATCGACATTTAAACTCAACCTCCACACCTCGGTCTTGATTGGCTCCGCGCTGACCGCGGCCTCCGCCCTGGGCGCGGAGGAGATGCCCACGAAAAAGAAGGAGCCGGCGCCCGCAGAGAAGCCGCATCAGTTGCCCGACATCACCGTCACCGGCACGCC
The DNA here is from genome assembly GCA_050740695.1 of Gammaproteobacteria bacterium. Classification (GTDB taxonomy): domain Bacteria; phylum Pseudomonadota; class Gammaproteobacteria; order JACCXJ01; family JACCXJ01; genus JACCXJ01. The sequence continues at coordinate 31,694 of JBOIDR010000039.1, forward strand.
ACCAGAAACCATCGGCTATAAGGCCACCACCGCCACCAAGACCGACACGCCGCTGATCGAGACGCCACAGTCGATCTCAGTCATCACTCGGGACCGTATCGAGGATCAACCGGTGCAGAGGCTCGGAGATGCCCTGCGCTATGTCCCTGGTGTGACGGTCGAGCCCTTCGGCCTCGATTTTCGCTTTGACCAGTTTGTGATCCGCGGCTTCGATCAAAACATCACTGGGCTGTATGACTTTAGGCGTTTGAAACGGTCAGGCAGCTTTTTTGAAATCTTCGGAGGCGCTTGCGGGGGTGGGTTTGGCTTCGAGAGTGGTACGCGCCAGTTGCAGCACATGCTCAACAGGGTGGAGTC
>JBOIDR010000040.1:0-30873 GCA_050740695.1 Gammaproteobacteria bacterium
AAGTTAGTGAGGAACCATGGACAGCGTCACGCGTGTAGCCGAGCTTTTCAATGACAGCATCGAGATCAAGCAGAGGGCCGCCAAGGTCCTGTGCCCGGTCGTAGCCGAGGTCGCGGAGGCGCTCATCAAGTGCCTAGTCGAGGGGCACAAGGTGCTCGTGTGCGGCAACGGTGGCTCGGCCGCGGACGCCCAGCACTTCGCGGCCGAGATGCTGAATCGCTTCGAGGCCGAGCGCCCGGGTCTGCCGGCGATCGCCTTGACCACGGATTCTTCGACCCTCACCTCGATCGCCAACGACTACCAGTTCAGCGACGTGTTCGCCAGACAGATCCGCGCGCTCGGTCAGAGCGGCGACGTGCTCCTCTGCATCACCACGAGTGGGGGGTCGGCCAACATCGTGAGCGCCATAGAGGCTGCGCACGATCGGGACATGTCGGTGGTCCTGCTCAGCGGTCGCGATGGGGGCGCGGCGGCCGTGGTGCTGGCGCAGGGGGACCTCGAGATCCGCGTGCCGAGCGACTCCACGGCCCGGACCCAGGAGGTCCACATCCTGGTGCTGCACTGCCTGTGCGATCTCATCGATCGGAGCCTCTTGGGCGAAGGCGGCGACTGAGAGGTTGTGACATGTCGCGAGCGACGGGAGATCGCGCTGCATCCTCGGCGCGCCAACAGGGCCACTCCCTTGATCTGGCTTCCCGCCGGAGCGCAGGAACCGGAGTCCCCGAGGCCAACGTGAATCCGAACAGGGTTGTTACTTCACGACCTTGAGGTTCGGCCGGCGCGGCGGTGGGCTGCTGAAACCGTCCGGGCCGGGATCGCTCGGGGGAGAGCTCTGGGCCTCGGGCGGGAACACCAGGCCCTTGCCGTTCTCGCGGGCGTAGATCGCCTCGACCGCGGTCACCGGCAGGCTGATGTCGTAGGGTCTGCCGGCGAAACGTCCGCCGAAGCGAACCGTCTCGTTACCGATGTCGAGGCCGCGTACGGCGGCCGGAGAGATATTGAGCACGATCTTGCCGCCGTTGACGTACTGCCGCGGTACCACCACCCCCGGCTCCGAGGCCACGACCAGGAGCTGCGGGGTCAATTCGTTGTCCACGATCCACTCGTAGAGGGCCCGCAGGAGATAGGGACGTGTGGATCTCAAGGTCTGCATGGACATCTGGCGCAGAGCACCGGCACGGACGCCGGACTACAACGCCCGCAACTCTCGCTCCATCTCCGATAGACTGCACTTGAAGGCCGAGCGCTCATAGACGGCTTCGGCATAGCGCACGACCGGCTTGGCATGCGGGGGTAGCTTGATGCCGTAGGCCGGCAGGCGCCACAGCAGAGGCGCGAGCGTGCAGTCCACCAGGGAGTACTCGTTGGACATGAAGAACTGGCAGTGCTGGAAGCTCGGCGCGATGGCGGTCAAGGTATCACGTACCGCTTTTCGGGCGCTACCGGCGGCGATCTCGTTCTCCCCGACCAGGCTATCCGCCCATTGATAGAGGTCGCGCACCACCCGGTAACGGAACTGGCGGTTGTTGGCCCGCGCCACGGGGTCTACCGGCATGAGGGGGGGATGAGGGAAACGCTCGTCCAGATACTCCATCATGATCTGGGCGTCGTAGAGGGCCAGGTCGCGGTCGACGAGGGTCAAGAGGGTGCCGTAAGGGTTCAGATCGTGGAGGTCCTCGGGCTGATCGGCGTGGGTGACGTAATTGACCTCTACGCTCACGTCCTTCTCCGCCAGCACCAGCCTGACACCGTGTCCGATCGGGTCGAGGGCTTCGCAATAGAGCGTCATGATGGAACGGCGTCCGGCGAGTGTGGCCATGGTCCTAGGCCATCGCGTCTTCGAGTCGGGCCACATACTCCTGCGAGCCGACACGCTTCCTAATGCACATCCCGCCAATACTCCCGCTTGAGCAGGTAGGCGACCGCCAAGAACACGGCGAGATACCACAGGACCCAGAAACCCACACGCTGGCGCAGCGGCTTGGCGGGCTCGGAGAGGTAGGCGAGAAAACCCACCAGATCGCGGACCGCGGCCTTGAATTCCTCCGCACCGACTGCGCCCGGCTCGGCCAGCTCGACGCCCACCACGGTCTCCACCGGTTGGCCGGACTCGTCGGGGTTGTTCTGGATCACGGGTTTCTGCCAGCCCTGCAACTCCCACAACACATGCGGCATGGCGGTGTTTCTGAGCATCAGGTTGTTGACGCCGTTGGGACGCGACGGGTCGCGGTAGAACGATGTCAGGAACGCGTACACCCAATCGACCCCGCGCGCCCGCGCCATTACCGACAGGTCGGGGGGGGCCACCCCGAACCACGTCTCGGCCTCACGCGGATTCATGGATACCTGCATCGTATCCCCGATCTTGTCGCTCAGAAACATGAGGTTCTTTTTGGCCACCGCCTCGGGGATGTCCAGATCCCTTGCCAGGCGCGAGAACCGCATATAGGTCGCCGAATGGCAGCTCAAACAATAGTTCACGAATAGTTGCGCACCGCGTTGCAGGGAGGCCTTGTCGTGGACGTTGACGTCGATTTGCGGCAGCGGCGCCGCTCGGCTGCCGAGCGACGCAAAGGCCAGCAGGGCGGCGGCGAGCGCTCCGGCCCTCACTTGGAGGTGACCCGCTCCGGCACCGGTTTGTCCTTGTCCCATCGGGTGTAAAACGGCATCAAGAAGAAGAACGCGAAGTACGAGATCGAGAAGATGCGGGCCAGCCACATCAAGACCTCCGTCGGGCTCTGGGTCCCGAGGTAGCCGAGGGCCACGAAGCTCACGGTGAAGATGGCGAGCGCCGTCCGGTACAGCGGACCCCGATAGCGGATCGACTTGACGGGGCTCCGGTCCAGCCAGGGCACCAGGAAGAAGATGAAGATCGCGACACCCATTGCGAGCACCCCCAGGAACTTGTCCGGTATCGCGCGCAGGATCGCGTAGTAGGGGGTCAGATACCACAGTGGCGCGATGTGCTCGGGGGTCTTGATGGGGTTCGCGGGCTCGAAGTTGTCGTGCTCCAGGAACCACCCACCCAGCTCGGGCGCGAAGAACACTACGAGCGCGAACAAAATGAGGAACACGATCATGCCGACCACGTCCTTAACGGTGTAGTAGGGGTGGAACGGGATCCCGTCCAGGGGCCGACCCTGCGGGTCCTTGTGGTACTTGATCTCGACCCCATCGGGGTTGTTGGAGCCCACCTCGTGGAGCGCCATGATATGGGCCCAGACGAGCCCGATGAGGACCAGCGGGACCGCGATCACATGATAGGAATAGAAGCGGTTCAAGGTGACGTCGGAGACCACGTAGTCCCCGCGGAACCAGATCGCGAGGTCCTCGCCGATCACGGGGATGGCGTCGAACAACGAGGTGATCACCTGGGCGCCCCAATAGGACATCTGGCCCCAGGGCAGGAGATAGCCGAAGAACGCCTCGGCCATCAGCACGAAGTAGATCACCATGCCGATGATCCACAATAGCTCGCGCGGCTTCTTATAGGAGCCGTACAGGAACGCGCGAAACATGTGGAGATAGACCACGATGAAGAATGCCGAGGCCCCCGTCGAGTGCAGGTAGCGCATGAGCCAACCCCACTCGACATCCCGCATGATGAGCTCGATGGATCCGAAGGCCAGGCCGGCGTCCGGTTTGTAGCTCATGGTGAGCCAGATCCCGGTGATGATCTGGATCACGAGCACGAAGAGCGCGAGCGATCCGAAGTAATACCAGAAGTTGAAGTTCTTGGGGGCGTAGTACTGCGCGGCGTGCTCGTTCCAGAGCTTGGAGAGCGGGAAGCGGGCATCGATCCAGCTTCCGAGAGACTGCTTGCTCTCCTTCTTGGCGAGCGCGCCGCTCACGCCCCGACCCCTACGTCCGCCTCCCCTGCATCCGCCTCGTCGCTCCCCACCAGCACCCGGCCCTCGCTCAGGTAGCGGTGCCTAGGCACCACCAGGTTGCTGGGCGCCGGAACGCCCTTTTCGACGCGGCCCGCCAGATCGAAGCGCGAGCCATGGCAGGGGCAGAAGAACCCGCCCTGCCACCCGGCGCCCATCTCCCCCGACTGGCCCTTGGGCATGTACAGCGGCGAGCAACCGAGGTGGGTACAGATCCCGATCAGGATCAGATATTCGGGTTTGATGGAGCGGTAACGATTGGTGGCATAGGGGGGCTGGTTCGGCTCGGTGGAATCGGGGTCGCGCAACGCGTCATCGTGGCCTTCGAGGGACTGGAGCCCCTCGGGCGTGCGCCGCACCACCCACACCGGCTTGCCCTGCCACAGGGCACGGATCATCTGGCCGGGCTCGATATGGTCGATCTCGACCTCGACCGGCCCGCCCTCCGCGCGGGCGCCCTCGCTGGGTTGCAAGGCGATCACGAACGGCACCGCTGCCATCGCCGCCCCCGTCCCCCCGACCACCGTCGCCGCCGCCGTCAGAAAGCGCCGGCGCTTGCCGTCTACTACGTCTTCATCGTGATTCACCGGACACCCCTCGCGCCATGGGCTGGACGCCTGCACGCGGCGATTATACAAAAAAATACGCGCGGAACGCGGCGTCCGATGGCCACCCATCGGAACCAAGAAGCCGCTGCCCCGGGTCGGGAAGCGTGAGGGGCGTCGTGCGCAGCTACCGATGCGTAAGGCGAGGCCGCGCAGTGGGTCGCGTCGAAGCGGGTTCGGAACGCGGTTCCCGCCGACCCCTGTCGGCCCCCACCCCGCCCTCCCCGTCCGCGGTTCCCTCCCCTGCGATAACGGGACGGCCGGGGTTGGGGTAACGGCGCGCGCAGGCGACGGTGGCGCAGTATGCGCGGCCCAGGTCCGCTCGGCTCGCCCCGACGACGCTTGACGGCATGCACTTCTGCTGCGTGCCGCCGGGGTCGTTCTTGATGGGAAGTCGCGAGGAAGAGTCCACTTACAGAACGAGAGGCCCCGGTGGATGTGGGATACCCCTACTTCATGGCCCGCTTTCCGGTGACCGTTGCACAATGGCGCGAGTATGTGCAGCAGAGCGGCAACGCGGTGGACGATTACAACAGTCTGCACGGGCGGGACAACGATCCGGTGGTGAGCGTGAGCTGGCACGATGCCGGGCACTTCTGCGCTTTCCTCACACAGGCGTGGCGGAAGCTGCTACCGGAGGGCTACGTCGTTACCCTACCCCTCGGAAGCGGAATGGGAGAAAGCGGCGCGAGGCGGCGATCGCATCCCGGCCGACTACGAGTGGGTGACGGCACCTCGACTCACGGAGAAGCTGGAGGCGCTATTGAGCCGCCCGCAAATACCCAACCCGTTCCCGGCCCGCGCGTATCCCTGGGTGAGTCGTTCGATGCGGACAAGGCTAACGCCGAGTCGACCATCGGCTAGGCCAGCGCGGTCGGGTGTTATCTCACGGGCTTCAGTCCTTACGGCTGCGAGGACATGAGCGGCAACGTGTGGGAATGGACGCGCAGCTTGTGGGGCAAGGATGTTTTTGAACCCGAGTTCCGGTATCCCTACGACCCGGACGACCCAAGGCGCGAGGGCTTGGAGGCGGGAAACGACATGTTGCGGGTCGTGCGCGGCGGCGCGTGGGGCAGCGATCGTGTCCTCGCCCGCTCCTCGTATCAATCGAGCCACTGAGGATTACTGCGTTCGATGAGCTCGATCTTCCATTGTCTTTTCCACGCTTTGATGGCTTTTTCCCGCGCGATCGCCGCCACCATGCTTTCATGTGGCTCGTACCACACGAGTCTGTGAACACCGTAACGGCGCGTGACCAGGCAACGAGTCATTCTTGTGTTGCCAGACCCGTTTCGCCAGTTCAGAGGTCACCCCAACAGACAGCGTCCGTGCCGGCGGCTGGCAAGGATGTAAACGCAAGGCTGTCTTGGCATTGGTACACTCCCATGGATTCCAGCTTTCGCTGGAGCGCGATGGAAAATCAAAGCTAAATCAAAATGCCGTCTGCCCGAACGATGCGCTACAGCCGCCGCGCCAGCGCCGCGAGCAGGGCTTGGTTTTCTTCGGGGCTGCCGACCGTGATCCGGCAATCTGCCAGGAGGGGATGCGCGCCGTGCACGGATTTGACCAGAATGCCCTCCGCTTTCAGTCCGGCGTAGAGCGACTCGCCCTGCCCGGCGCACGCACCAGGAGGAAATTGGTATGGCTCACCCCACCTCGAGAACCTCGAAACGTCGCAGGGCCGGCCGATGCGGAGCGCCTGCTCGTGCAACACCTCGGCATGGGACAAGACCCAATCGGCGCTCTGTCTTTCGAGCACGCCGCCGGCTTCGAATGGGCGGCTGCCCTTTCTTCGGGCTTACTCCCATTCGATCGTGGCCGGCGGTTTCCCCGTGATGTCGTAGACAACCCGCGAGACGCCGGGCACCTCGTTGACTATGCGGCGCGCCACGCGCTCCAGAAAATCGAGTGCTAATCCGGCCGCGTGTGCCGTCATGAAATCCACGGTCTCGACGGCGCGCAGCGCGATCACGTGGGCATAGTGGCGGGCGTCTCCCGTGACCCCGACCGAGCGCACCGGCAGGAACACGGCGAAGGCCTGGCTCACGCGCTCATACAGTCCGGCGGCGCGCAATTCCTCGAGGTAGATCGACTCGGCCCGACGCAGCGTCTCCACATACTCTCGCCGCACCTCGCCGAGCACGCGCACCCCAAGCCCCGGACCCGGAAACGGATGACGGTACACGAGATCGTAGGGCAGGCCTAGCTCCATACCGAGGTTCCTGACCTCGTCCTTGAAGAGCTCGCGCAAGGGCTCGATGAGCCGAAGACGCATGCGCTCGGGCAGGCCGCCCACGTTGTGGTGGGATTTGATCACCTGCGCCTTGCCGGTCCTAGCCCCGGCCGATTCGATGACATCGGGGTAGATCGTGCCTTGCGCCAACCACCGCACGTCGCGTAGTTTCGAGGCCTCCTCCTCGAAGACCTCGATGAACACCGATCCGATGCGCTTGCGCTTCTCCTCCGGCTCCTCGATCCCGCGTAGCGCCGCGAAGAAGCGCTCCCCGGCATCGACCTCGATGACGGACACGCCCAGGTGCCCGGCGAAGGCCGCCATCACCTCGTCGCCTTCGCCGAGCCTCAAGAGCCCGTTGTCCACGAAGACGCAGGTGAGCTGCTCGCCGATGGCCCGGTGCAGAAGCGCCGCGGCCACCGCCGAGTCCACGCCACCCGAGAGCCCGAGCAGCACCCGTTCGCGGCCGACCTCGGCGCGGATCCGCGCGACGGCCTCGGCGATGATGGCCTCCGTGCCCCAGTTCGACCCCGCGCCGCAGATCTCGTGGACGAAGCGCTCGAGGATGCGGCTGCCCTGGCGCGTGTGCGTCACCTCGGGGTGGAACTGCAGGCCGTAGAGCCGGCGGGCCTCGTCGGCCATGCCGGCGATGGGCGAGGACTTTGATGCGGCGATGACCCGGAACCCCGGCGGCAGGGACTCGACCCGATCGCCGTGGCTCATCCACACATCGAGGAGGCCGTGACCCTCGGGGCTCCGGTGGTCCTCGATGTCGCGCAGCAAGGCCGAATGCCCATGCGCCCGCACTTGTGAGTAGCCGAACTCGCGCGAGGTCGACGCCTCGACCCGACCGCCGAGCTCTTGGGCCATGGTCTGCATTCCATAGCAGATCCCGAGCACCGGGACGCCCAGATCGAATACCCACGCGGGCGCCGCGACCTCTGGGGCGAGGGCGACGGACTCGGGTCCCCCCGAGAGCACGATGCCCCGCGGGGCGAAGGCCGGGAGGACCTCGTCCGCGAAATCGTAGGGATAGATCTCGCTATAGACGCCCGTTTCGCGGATGCGGCGGGCGATGAGCTGGGTATACTGGGAGCCGAAGTCGAGGATCAGGATCCGGTCGCGGTGAGCCCCATCTGTACCTCGGCGGCGGCCCGCGCCCATGTGAACCGTCTCAGTCGGCGCGATAATTCGGCGCCTCCTTGGTGATCGCGACGTCGTGCACGTGGCTCTCGCGCATCCCGGCGTAGCTCACGCGCACGAAGCGCGCCTTGGTGCGCAGGTCTTCGAGCGTGGCGCAACCCGTATACCCCATGGCCGCGCGCACCCCGCCGAGCAGTTGGTTGATGATGGCCGAGAGGCTGCCCTTGTACGGCACGCGCCCCTCGATGCCTTCCGGCACCAGCTTCTCGATCTCGTCGCTCTCCTGGAAGTAGCGGTCGGCGGAGCCGTGCTGCTGTTGCATGGCGCCGAGCGAGCCCATGCCGCGATAGGACTTATACGAGCGTCCCTGGTACAACTCGACCTCGCCCGGGGCCTCCTCGGTTCCGGCGAACAGCGAGCCGATCATGACCGCATGCGCCCCCGCGGCGATGGCCTTGGCGATGTCGCCTGAATAGCGGATCCCACCGTCCGAGATCACCGGCACGCCGCTACTCCCGAGCGCTGCGACGACCTCGGAGACGGCCGTCACCTGCGGCACGCCTATCCCGGTCACGATGCGGGTCGTGCAGATCGAGCCCGGACCGATCCCGACCTTGACGGCATCCACCCCTGCCTCGACCAGGGCCTTGGCGGCTTCACTGGTCGCGATATTCCCGCCGATCACCTGGACCTCGGGGTAACGACGCTTGATCCACCGGACCATGTCCAGGACCCCGCGCGAATGGCCATGCGCGGTGTCCACGACGATCACGTCTACCTGGGCCTGGACCAGCGCCGCCACGCGCTCGCCGGTGCCGGCTCCGGTGCCGACCGCCGCGCCGACCCGCAGGCGCTCGTGGGAGTCCTTGCAGGCATTGGGGAATTGCTGCGCCTTCTGGATGTCCTTGACGGTGATCAAGCCTCGGAGCTGGAAGCCCTCGTTCACCACCAAGACTTTCTCGATGCGATGCCGATGGAGGAGCCCGACGACCTCATCGCGCCCCGCCCCCTCGGTCACCGTGACGAGCTTGTCCCTAGGTGTCATGATGCTTTTTACCGGGTTGTCGTGACGGGCCTCGAAGCGCAGATCGCGGCTCGTCACGATCCCCGTGAGGCGCTCGCCATCGACGACCGGGACGCCGGAGATGTTGTGGGCATGGGTCAGGGCCAGGACCTCGCGGATGCTGGTCTCCGGCGTCACCGTGATCGGGTCCTTGACCACCCCGCTCTCGTATTTCTTGACCACCCGCACCTCGGCGGCCTGCTGCTCAGGGCCGAGGTTCTTGTGCATCACCCCGAGCCCCCCCTGTTGCGCGAGCGCGATGGCCAGGCGGCCCTCGGTCACCGTGTCCATGGCCGCCGACAGGATGGGGATGCGGAGATCGATGTCGCGCGTGAGCCGCGTCGCCAGGCTCACGTCCCGCGGCAGGACCTCGGAATAGGCCGGGACCAGGAGGACATCGTCGAATGTCAGGGCTTCGCCGACGAGACGCATGGATTGAGAGACCAAGGTCGGGGATCAGACAATTATAGGGGCTACGGCGAAGTGGGTAAATCACACGGGGCCGGCCCGCTTCGCCCTGCCGATCGGCTCGGCGCGCGATGAACGGCCTGCCGTTCCCAGCCGGCGCCAGAGTGATCACCCGAGACGCTGTTCCATTTGAACGGCGATCCCGTCTGTCCCCGCCCCCTCGCGCCTGCCCACCTCGGGAGACGAGCTAAGAGGTGTGGATGATCGGCCGGGGGCGTGGAGAGTAGCGAACAATGCGACCTTCTCGGCGACCAAGGTTGTGACGCCGCACGTGGCCGTTCGATGCCCGCGGCGGCGAGGGTGTCGAGGTGAGCGCCGAGCTGTTCACGAGCGCGAATGGGATCGTGCGCATCTGGCGCGCGATAGTGCCGGTCATGATGACCGAGTCTGTGGCGATCGCGCAGAACGATTGCCTGTTCTACGCCATGCAGAAGCGATGATGGATCGGATCCGAGCTTGACAGCTCGGTTGGCGATCCTGCGGGGGACGAGAAGGTTCAGCATGTCTGCATGCGCGCCACGCGAGGGAAAATACGTTACTATGGTGGTCGTCGGGATTACATCTCGCACGTGGCCGTTTTGCCGGCGTTCCAGCACGCTAAAGAGGAAAGGAACAAATATGAAAAGCACAACTAACATTGGCGCCCCGCTTAATCCAAAAGCCGGCCTTGGGGCCCTGGTCAGGCCCGACAACTGCGTGTTGATGCTCAAACATCAGCCATTCCAGGTCGCCGGCATGCGCAGTATCGACACCCAGCAGTCTCCTCGCCCGCGTTATCTATGAGGTAATGGAAAATGAAAGCCAACCGTTCTTGGCTGAATGCCATCCTATTCTGTTTTCTCGCAAGCACTATCGTACCGAGCGCATGGGCTGCAGACTTGCCGGTTAATTGGATAGAGTTGCCCAAGCCCTTTCATACACCTTCAGTCGACAATCGGCCGCGTGTGGTCACCAAGCCCGAAGGGGCTCGATTGCAGGTCCCTGTCGGGTTTACGGTGGAGGAATATCTTTCGGGTTTCTCTGGACCCCGATTCATGTTGCTGGGCCCAGATAACGAGATCGTGGTCTCGGACATGGATGAAGGCACCGTCTACGTCTTGAAAGACAAGAATAAGAAGGTGCTGATGGAGGATCTGGATCAACCTTATGGCCTTGCCTTTCATAAGGACTGGGTATACATAGCGGAGGAAACTGCCGTCAAACGTTACCGCTACGATCCCCAAGCTCTAAAGATAGTAGGAAAAGGTGAAGAGGTTATTTCCTTGCACCAATTCGGCGAGGGCCACGCAACCCGCACGATTTTGTTTGATTCAAATGGGGAAAAGCTTTACTTAAGCGTAGGATCAGGATCCAATGTAGACAGCGGGGAGCCTCCCATGCGGGCTGCGATCAGTCGCTTTGACCCGAACGGCAATAGCCATGAGATCTACGCCAATGGCGTTCGCAATGCGGTTGGGATGCGCTGGTATCCCGGCACGGCCACACTCTGGGTCACCGTGCAAGAACGCGATGCACTCGGTGATGATCTGGTGCCGGATTATCTGACCCGCATTCAGGCCGGGGGCTTTTACGGCTGGCCTTACGCCTATATCGGTCCCCACCCAGACCCCCGCCGTAACGACGCCCCGGAGGGGATAGTCAACAAGACCCTCTACCCTGATGTGTTGCTCGGCGCCCATGTAAGCGCCATGGATCTGTTATTTTATACGGGCGCACAGTTTCCAGAAAAATACCGAAGTGGGTGTTTTATCGCAATGCACGGCTCCTGGAACCGCTCAAAACGGGTCGGCTATAAGATCGCCTTTGTACCGTTTAGAGAAGGTAAGCCGGTCTCCGGACCGGAGGATTTCCTCACGGGGTGGATGCTCGATCCAGAAAAGCCCGAGGTCTGGGGCAGGCCGGTGGGTCTGCTGCAACTGGCCGATGGGTCGCTCTTGGTCTCGGACGATGGTGGCGGGAAGATCTGGCGGGTGTTTTATAAAGGATAAAGCGATATGAGTCCAAGGCGCACCTTTAGCCCGGGCTTTGCCACCATGTCGTCGGCAATGCAGGTTGACGCGCGGAAGACGGAGCGCTACGCTTTTGTTGTGAATGACATGGGTAAGCGCTGCTGGACCCGTGTACGCACAGCGCCATGCGCAGTCGCCCAAAAGTTCTCCTGGAATTCATGATAACACAATAGACGGTTGCGCTATCAAGTGCAAGCCCGTTGGTCGACAACCTGGGGACGCTTCATCGCTCATTCCTCGCCGGCATCGCAGCCCGGCGGCGATCAGGTCCGCCGAACGGCCGGAAATCGGTTCGGAGCAGCCTGTCGAATACGGCGTGGGCCGACGGGATCAGTCCTCGCTGCCGGGCCGCCAAAATGATGCCTGCGGTGCCGGTGAGCAACGCCGAGCTGCGGTGCTTGTGCGCAACCTGCGCGCTCGTCCATCAGGATCAGCAAGAGTAGGGCGCGTTCCCGCGCCATTCATTGGTCGGTGTGACTCCGTCATGCCTGCGCCCATGTGCCGGGTGGCGGCTATTTTTTGACCCACCGACACCTATCGGCGCCAAATGTTTCTCACCGATGCCGAAAAAAGAAAAAAAGAAAAAAGAAGAATACATTCCATGTGCCGTCGGCCCTGCGGGGAGCGATCGGAACGCATCGTACGATCACCGTTCGATGAGCTTGGGCGTGTGGCCGGCCTTGATGAGGCGCTGCACCAAGTCCTTTGCGCAGCCGGGTGCGGCGATCGCCACGCGCTCGGACAATTGAGCGACGATCAAGGGTCCGAGCCTGCGGTCGGCACGGATCTCGGCCAAGGTCTCCGGCTCGGCCACCTCGACGAGGGTGAGGTGGGTATGTAGCACGGGGCCGACGGACAAGCCCTCCGGCCGCGAGAGATCTCGCCGGTGGCTCTCTTGCCCCTTCATGCCGTCGAGCCCGTGCCAGGCACTCCGCCCAAGACCTCGCGGCCCATCTCGAAGCCAAGCTCCGCGAGCTTCGCGTAGAGCGCGCTCGCCTGTCCTCTGCCGACCAGGAAGGCGTGCGGCCCGAGCCGGCCCGCGAGATAGGGCCTGAGCAGCGCGCTTTGCGCGATGGCTTCGGCGGCCTGACGATCGCCCACCTGGAGGATCGGCACGGTCGGTAGGGCGATCGGGCCGGGCGCCGTGCGAGCGCCGCCCCAGGCGCGCACCGCGCACTCGAGGAGCGGCGGGAGGCGATGCTTGGCGCGCCCGCCGAGCCGGCTCACGACCTCGGTCGTGCTCCAACCCTCTGCAGCGGCCCGCCGGACGCTCGCGCCACTCATGCGCCAGCGGTATTCATCCCCGGAGATCGGATCACTGAAGGCCGCCAGATCGCCCGTGATGAGGAGGTCACGCGCCGTGGGGTCGATCCGGATCTCCCCGTCCTCCGCCACGCTGAGGCACCTCGGGGGCGCCGGCTCGTAGCAGAGGACAGCCCCGACTTGCAAGCCGCGGGCGAGGCTTTGGACCAGGACGTAACGCTCGCCGACCGCCGTGCCCTTGACCTCCGCCGCCTGGAGCGCGGCGTCGCGCACGGCACCGCTCGCAAACTCGAGGATGCGGGCAGTCCGGTGGACCGAGATGCGCTCACGTCGCGCCGCCCAGTCGCCGAGGGTGTGCGCGACCGCCTCGGGCAGTGGGTGGCGGCTCCCCTCGCCGAGCTTTCGGATCAGGGCCTCGGCCGCGAGGCCCGATTCGAGGGCCTGGTAGATCGCCTCGCGCGTCAGACGATAGAGTGCGGTATCGCCGCCGAGCTGCCGGCGCTCGGCGATGCGGTCGATGAAGGCCAGGGCCGCGGGCGCCGCGCCCTCCAGATACAGCACGACATCGAAGTTCGGCTGCACCACCCACGCTGGCCCGGGCTCGACCGGCCGGGCTTCACATCGATGAAAACCGAGGGCGATCCGGCCCATCTCCGTCAACCGGAAGACCTCCGGAGTCCCCTTGCCCTGTCCGCCCGCGGCCAGCTCGACGAGGCCCAGGTGATGGAGGGGGCCGGCGACGGCGCTCGCGATCCATAGGCCTTCGAGCTGGCGCCAGGAGCCTCGTTGTGCGGCCAGCCACTCGCCGCGCAGCGCGGCGATCTTGGACGGCGTCGACCCATAGGGCGCGTCGAAGTGTCGGCGATAGCCGAGCCCGACGTGCGGGCCGATGCGGCCGAAGATCGCATCGGAGAGGTCCTCGATCCGATACCAGGCGCCCGTCTGCGGCAGGGCGCCGAGGCCCAGCAGCAACGCGGCGCGCAGTGTATTGAAGGTCGAGGGCTCGGGGTCGTCCGGCTCGGCGTAAAAATGGATCGCAACGGGCATGGCCTCGCACCAGCCCAGAAGTGCCCGGTAGGCCCGCGCCCAGCGCCGCGCCTGCTCGGGGTAGGGCTCGGCGAGCGCCGCCTCGGCGTGCGAGCGATCGAACGCCAGGAACCGCTCCTCGGGCACCTCTCTCAAGAGACCCGCGGCCTCGAAGAGCGAGAGATAAAACCCGAGCGCATTGCGGAGCGATGCTGCGTGCTCCTTCCAACCGAGCGGCTTCCCGATCCTCCCGAGCGCACTCTTCGACCGCAGGCCGCGTGCCGTCAGAGGGATGGGCGGGGCCGCGCTCAAGACCCGCGCCAGGGCCAGGCATTCTAGCAACACCTCGGTCGGACGCCGCATCGACCCGGCCGGCGGCCCCGGCCGGGGCTCGATGGCGAGCGGTTTGGGCACCAGCGGATCGACGGCCGCCAGCACCTTGGCGTTAGAGTACACCCCGAGGCCCGGATCGTAGCGGGTGATACGCTCGCCGCTACCGTCGGTGCGGATGACCAAGCCCGTATCCAACAGGGCGTTGACGGACCCGAAGTCCGTGCCCATCCCGTCATGGTACCCGCCGTAGTGCCCTTTCCCCGCAAAAGGCAGATCGAACATCAACAGCTCCCCGACCAGCTCGGCGCTGTAGGCCGCCCGCCCGCCCCGCGCCTTGATGAGGCCGAGCCCCGCGCGCTCGAAATCGGACAGGCCCGCGACCACGGCCCGGATGGCTCGAGGATCGCCGAGGCCGTGCGTGACCGCGCGCAGAGCCCCCTCCTTGTTCAGTTTGTTGGCGTCCTTGCCCACCCACAGGCGGGCGATCTTCTTGATCCGCTCGGCGTTGAGCCGGGCGAGGCAGGTGGCCGGGTTCGGCAGCAAGCCCTCCAGGACGACCGGGGAGGGCGTGCGCCAGAAGCTCATCGCTCGGCCTCGTCGGCGATCCGGTAGGAGTAGCCCTGCTCGGTGAGAAAGAGCTGACGGTGGTGCGCGTAGACTTCTTCCTCGGTCTCGCGGGTGACGAGGGTATAGAAATGCGCCTGGCGGGCGCCGTCTTTGGGCCGCAGCACCCGACCCAGGCGCTGCGCCTCCTCCTGGCGCGAGCCAAAGGCCCCGGAGACCTGCACCAGGACCTCGGCGTCGGGGAGGTCCAGCGCGAAGTTGCCGACCTTGGATAGGACCAGGACGGGCAATTCCCCGGCACGAAAGGCCTGGTAGAGCCGCTCGCGCTCGCGCTGGGCGGTCTGGCCGGTGATGAGCGGCGCGCCCAGGGCCGCGGCCAACCCCTTGAGCTGCTCGAGGTACTGCCCGATGACGAGCGCCGGCGCGCGCGGATGCCGTTCGAGCAGGTGTTTCACCAACTCGGGCTTGACCGGGTTCTCGGCCGCGATCCGGAACTTCTCGCGCGCGCCCGCCGTCGCGTAGTGCATGCGGCGCTCGCGCGGCAGGCGGCAGCGGATCTCGGTGCAGAGCGCCTCGGCGATCCACCCCCGCCCCTCGAGCTCGCGCCACGGCACATCGTATTTCTTGGGCCCGATGAGGCTGAAGACATCGCCCTCGCGCCCGTCCTCGCGCACCAGGGTCGCCGTGAGCCCGAGCCGCCGGCGGGCCTGGATCTCGGCCGTTGCCCGGAACACCGGGGCCGGCAGCATGTGCACCTCGTCGTAGATGATGAGCCCCCACTCCTCGGCGTCGAAGAGCCGGAGATGCGGGAAGCCCGCGTCCTTGTCGGGGCGGTAGGTCAGCATCTGGTAGGTGGTCAAGGTTACCGGCGCGATCGCGCGCGCGCCGTCACCGTATTCGGCGATTTCCTCCGCGCCCAAGGTGGTCTTGTCGAGCAGCTCGCGCTGCCACTGGTGGATCGAGGTGCGACTCGTGGTCAGGATCAGGGTCGATTGAGCGATCTCGGCCATCGCCGCGAGGCCGACGATGGTCTTGCCGGCCCCGCAGGGGAGCACCACGACCCCGCTCCCGCCGCGCTCCGAGCCGGAGGCGTAGAAGCCCTCGGCGGCCTCGCGCTGGTAGTCGCGGAGGTCGAACCGATCCAGACGTAGTCCGATCGAAAGTGGCGCCCCCGCCGTGTAGCCCGCGAGGTCCTCGACGGGCCAGCCCACCGCGCAGAGGGCCTGCTTGAGCGCGCCGCGGTAGTGGATCGGCACGCTCACGGCCTCGGGCGAGAGCGCCGGGCCGAGGTACCGAGCGACCTCGGTGTTGCGGGAGAGCTCCAGAAGCAGCGCCGGATCGGCCGACTCCAAGCACAGGCCCCCGTCCCGCCGTACCAGCCGCACCCGGCCCCAGCGCCCCGCGAGATCGCGGATGTCGGCGAGCACGTTCTGAGGCACCGGGTACTTGGCCAGGCCCTGGAGCGCGGCCGCCATCGCCTCGGCCGACACCCCGCTTGCTGTGGCGTTCCAGATGGAGAGCGGCGTCAGGCGATAGGTGTGGATGTGCTCGGGGCTCTTCTCGATCTCGGCGAAGGGCGCGAGCGTGGCCCGGGCCTCTTCGAAGCGCGGGTTGTGCACCTCGAGGAGCAGGCTCCGATCGCCCTGGACGATGAGGGGGTTCCGGGGATCGAAGCCGGCGTCGCCCCGGGCTTCGGGAGGGGGGGTCTTGGCGACCTGCGTTTCGGACCTGGGTTTCACTGTATCTGTAGGCATACGGCCCGCTGGGTCTCCGGCAGGTTCACGCCGCGATCCGGGTAGGAGATCGCACGAAGCCCATCGGCCCGAGGACGATCAACCGTATCACACCCTTGTTCGCATCGAGCTACACGTGGGGCGACATGGGTTTCGAACGGCCCCCTGCGAGATGCACTTCCCCCTCGGCCTCAATTCCACGCTTACACCCGCGCGCAAACCGTACCGTAGAACAGGAGCAAGGCCAAGCCCCGGCCCACCCGGGTCCTTCCCGCCGTTCCTTGTATGACCGAATTTCCAGTGCCGGAACGGCCGATCCAAAAACCGCCGAGCCCCAAGCCGTAGGGGTACGCATCGCGTACCATTACGCCTGCTGATGATCGTAAATCGTAATGGATTCGCGATTCCATCGTAGGGGAAACGCCTCGTTGGGAGTTTGGGTCATCACCATGTCATGCGCCGAACTTTTCGCGTTGCAACGCGAGCACCGCGTAGGATGTGCTGAGGAACGAAGCGCATCGTTCGAGTGTGAAACCTTTCGGAGGTCTGACTTCATGACTGAATACCGGCGTCCTCATGTTCCTGGTGCAGCGTGGTTTTTCACGGTCAATCTCGCCGAGCGGAAACGTAACCGTTTGCTGGTCGATCGCATCGATGCGTTGCGATGGTCTTTTCGGTACGTCCGGGAAAGACACCCGTTCCGGTTGGAAGCGGTGGTGGTCTTTCCGGATCATCTTCATTGCATTTGGACGTTGCCTCCCGGTGATGCGGCTTTTTCCATGCGCTGGAATTGCTGAAAGGGCACTTCTCTCGTGTAATCGAAAAAGGTGAACAAATCTCTCAAAGCCGGGAGAAACGAAGAGAAAGGGGTTTGTGGCAACGTCGATTTTGAGAGCACATGCTACGAGATCAGGACGATTTCAATAAACACGTCGATTACATCCATTAATCCATTGGAATCCGGTAAAACATGGTTGGGTCAAGCGGGTCGCCGATTGGCCGCATTCGAGCTTTCACGACTATGCGGCCCGTGGCATTTAGCCGGTAACCTGGGGTTGCGATGGAATATTCGACGTTCGCGCGGGTGAATAACGCGAACGATGCGCTTCGTTCCTCAGCGCATCCTACACGCCAGAAGGTCAACTAGCTAGGCGCCGCCCGGGAAGCGGCGCCGCAGCCAGTCCTCGATCGCGGCGCGCATCGCCTCTGGCTGCTCGGTCGGGATCCAGTGGCGCGCCGGCACGGCGACGATCTCGCAATCGGGCAGTTTCTCCAGGAAGGCCTTGGTCGCCGCCGGATCGGTGAACGTGCCGCGCCCGGAAAGGAGCGCGAGGACGCGCGTCGCGAGCCCCTCCGGTGCGGGCAGCTCCTCGGTCACCGCGAGCAACGCCTGCAAGTAGGCGCCGGTCGCGGTGGTGCGCAGATCGAGGAGCGGCGAGGCGTATTTCGCGAGCCGCCCTTCGCCTTCCGGACCCTTGGCGATGGCCGCCCGAGTCTCGCGGTCGAGCGCTTCCAGATCGAGCGGCTCGAGGCGCCGGCGCCGCAATCCCAGTGCATTGAAGCTTCGGGTTAACGCGACCAGTGCGAATAGCGCCGGCCGCAATCGGCGGATCCAGCGCGCCGTTCCGGCGAGCGCCTCGGGCAGCATCGGCTCGATCAACACGATCCCGGCAGTCCGGGCCGGAAAGCGTGCGGCAAACCGCAGCGCGAGATTGGCCCCCAGGCAATGGCCGGCGATAACGGCCCTGGAAAGACCCTCGGCATCCAGCAGCGCGGCGAGATCGGCGCACCATTCGCCCATGCCGATCCGGCCGCGATAGAGCGACGCGCCCTGCCCGCGCAGATCGGGCCGCAAGAGCGCCCATTGCTCGCGCAGCGCCGTGGTGCCGCAGAGCTCGGACCAGCGCGTGTGGTTGCTCGCGGCGCCGTGCAGCAAGACGAGCGCCCCCTGCGGCGACTTCGGGGTCGAAACCCAATAGGCGATACGGGCCCCGTCACGGGTTCGAAGGAAGCGCATCTCCTCATCGGGCCCGGCGACCGGTTGCTCGGTCCTCCGCGTGGTGCGCGCATCATACACTAGAGCGGGGTCACCTCATGCCGGGATGCGTGTTTCGGCAACCGCTCGAGGGCCTCGCAGGCCCTCGAGCGGCCGATCTCGATCAACTCGCGGGCGCGGTGGAACTCGTGGAAGGCGCAGACATTGCCGGGGATCTCGAGGTAGACATCCGGCAGGTAGGCCGCGATGCGAAAGCGCGCGATGACGGTCTGCATCGCATCCATGCTGCGGGCGGCGATGTCGATGAGCCCGATATCGCCGGGGTCGCTCTGCTCGCGCCTTTGATAGAGTGTCTCGATGAACTCCGCGATGCGCCGGTGATAGAACCGGAACGGCGGCTCGGCCTCGGGCTCCGGCGCGGGGCCCTCGAGCCTCGGGTCGGGCGGGCCGTTGAGGTTGACCGCCACCGTGACATCGTTGTTGTCGTGCAAGGTCGGCGCGATGGGGATGGGGTTGACCAAGGCCCCATCCACGAGCTGCATGCCTTGGTACTCGTAGGGAGTAAAAATCGTCGGTACCGAGATCGAGGCCCGGATGGCCTCGAAGAGCGGCCCGCGATTGAACCAGACCTCCTTCTGGGTCTTGAGGTCCGTCGCGACGGCGGTGAAGGAAATCGGCAGGCGCATGATCTCGTGATCGCCTATCAGGTCCTTCAATAGGTTGATGATCTTCTCGCCCTTGAACAGCCCCTTGCGGTCGTAGGCGAAATCCAAGAGCCGGATGACATCGATGCGGGACAGGGCCGTGACCCAGCGGGTATAGACATCCAGGCGGCCCGCGGCGTAGATGCCGCCGACCAGGGCGCCCATAGAGGTGCCGGCGATCGAGCGTATCTCGTAGCCGGCCTGCTCGATGGCCTCGATGATCCCGATGTGGGCCAGGCCGCGCGCCCCGCCACTGCCAAGGACGAGCGATACCGTCGGTCTTGCGCTCATCACAGCACGCGGCAGAACAGCGTCTTGAGGTAGTTTGTCTCCGGGATCGCCGGGTGTATGGGATGGTCGTGGGACTGGTGGCCCTGCGCGACGACCTGGAGATCGCGGTCGAGCCGCCGTGCCGCGCGCCGCAGCGCATCGAGGAACTGCTCGGGCGCGAGGTGGGAGGAGCAGGATGCCGATACCAGGGTCCCGCCGGCCGTCAGGAGCCTCATCGCCGATAGATTCAGCCGGCGATAGGCCAGGGACCCCTCCTCCAGGTCCTTGCGGCGCTTGATGAAGGCCGGGGGGTCCAGGACCACGAGGTCGAAGCGTGCGCTGGATCGATCCAACGCTTTCAAGGTATCGAAGACATCCGCCTGCACGACCTCCACCCGGTCGGCGACCTGGTTGATGGCGGCATGGCGGGCGATGCCTGCGGCCACGATCGGCGAAGATTCGATGCAGACGACGCGTTCGGCCCCCGCGACGGCCGCCTCGATGCCCCATGCGCCCAGGTAACTGAAGGCATCGAGCACCCGTGCGCCCCTCGCATAACGCAGCATGCGCTCGCGGTTCTCGCGATGGTCATAGTACCAGCCGGTCTTCTGACCGCAGGCGAGCGGCACCTCGAAGCGCGCACCGTGCTCGGTCAAGGCCACCGCCTCCGGGACGACCCCGGAGACCGTGCGCACGTGGGTATCCAGACCCTCGATCCGGCGGGCCGGCGAATCATTGCGCAGGAGGATGGCCTCGGGGGCCACGACCTCCTTGAGCGCATCGATGACCTCGGCCTCTGCGCGCTCCATTCCGGCCGTGTTCAACTGCACCACCAACACCCCGCCGTAGCGATCGACGATGAGCCCCGGCAGGAAATCCCCCTCGCCGTAGACCAGGCGGTAATAGGGGTCCCGGAACAGCCGTTCCCGGAGACCGAACGCCTGTTGCAACCGCCGGACGATGAGAGGTCTTCCGAACGGCTCTTCCGGGTCCCCGCTCACGAGGCGCGCAGAGATGAGGGTGTGCGGATTGACATAGGCCGTGCCGAGTGGCGTACCGGCCTTGGCCCGCACCAGAACCGGCTGTCCGGGCGCGAAGCTGTGCAGGGGGGTCTCGTCCGCATCGACCTCGTTGCCGTAGACCCAGAGATGGCCGGCGCGCAGGCGGCGCTCCTCGCCCTTTTTCAGCACCAGTAACGGCAGGTCCATTGGGGTTCACCATCGTCCATTCGCGGGGTTGGGTAGTATACTGTGGCCGAGGCTGCACGTGCCGTCTCCGTCATCGCCGTTTCGGCCAAGTTCGCGGTTCCGAGGAAGCATTACCTGGCCCGTATTGAACCAGGGTCCGTGCAAAGACGTGTCGGCCTCGGAATGATGGGGTCGCTTCGGCCTGGTGAACCCGCGCACACGCCTGGAGGTCTTCGAACGCCTAAAGGCGCACGATCCCCGTCCCACGACCGAGCTCCGCCATTCGAGTCCGTTTGAGCTCCTGGTCGCGGTGATCCTCTCGGCGCAAGCCACAGATGTCGCCGTCAACAAGGTCACCGAGCGCCTGTTCGCCGTGGCCGGCACGCCGGCCGCAATGCTCCGGCTCGGGATCGATGGGCTTCGCGAGCATATCAAGACCATCGGGCTCTACAACGCCAAGGCGGGCAACATCATCAATACGTCCGCCCTCCTCGTGGAACGCCATGGCGGTCGGGTTCCGACGCAACGCGGCGCGCTCGAGGCCCTGCCCGGGGTTGGGCGCAAGACCGCCAACGTGGTCCTCAATACCGCCTTCGGTGAACCCACCATCGCGGTGGATACCCATATCTTCCGGGTCGCCAACCGTACCGGCCTGGCGCCCGGCCGGACGCCGCTCGCCGTCGAGAAGCACCTCTTGCGGGCCGTGCCGAAGGCGTTCCGGAAGGACGCGCATCATTGGTTGATCCTGCATGGGCGCTATATCTGCACGGCCCGCAAGCCACGCTGCGGGGAGTGCCTCATCGCCGATCTGTGCGAATGGCCCATGAACCCGGCGCGCCCGCGCCGCTCGCGGACGGCTTAGGCCATGCGGGTACAAGAGGGGCTTCCAGGCGGCGGTTCTTCTGCGTCTGCTGGGAGAAATACCGTCAGGGCCCAGATCCATCTATTTTGTCTGGCCGAGACCCTGTGGAGGGCGGAGCGCGACCGGCGATTACCCGACGAAGAGGCCTACCTCGATTGCCTGGGCCGAATTGCCTCTTCCTCGTCGTAGTCGTGGGGGGCACCCACGAGGGGTGCCCCTACGCAGAGGCGTGATGGCCCAATCTCCTCGTCGAGCGCGCGACGGTTTTCGCAACCTCTCAGGCGACCGAGACGAACTCCATCTTGATCCCGGCCAGCTCGATGACATCGTGGTTCCTGAGCTGGTAGCTGCGCGGCCCGATCGGGTCGCCGTTGACGATGGGGAATTTGGGCGCGCCGCTGGCCTCTCCCTCGATGTGCGTCAAGAAATACCCCTCTGCGCGCCTGGAGATCACCGCCACCTGCACGCCGGGTCGCCCGAGCGTGAGAGAGGCCTTGGCCAGCTCCAGTTGCTTTCCGGCGATGGGGCCGCTGAGTATGTGCAGCTTCCCGAGCGGCAGGCGGGGCGTCTGCGGCGTGGCGGCGGGGGGCGCCGGTGTGGGTGCCGGCGAGGGAGCCGCGCGTCCCAGGGCCTTGGCGATCGCGGCCGCGGCGCTCGCGGAGCCCGGCTTCATGACGATGGTCTTCTCCAATTCCTCGTCATCGGCCGTGGCGTGCTCGTTGACGTACTTGACCTCGTGCTTGCCGATCCCGATCACGTCGCCGTGCCGCAGGGCGTGCTTCTTGATGAGCTTGCCGTTGACGAAGGTGCCGTTGGTGCTCCCCAGATCCTCGACGAACGAGTCGTCGAGGATGGTGATGATGAGCGCGTGCTTGCCGCTGACCGCTAGGTTATCGACCTGGACGTCGTTGTCCGGTTTGCGTCCGATGGTCATGCGCTCTTTGTTCAAGGGAAATTCTGCCTGGAAGGCCCCGCCAAGGCTGAGAACGAGTTTTGCCATGATAGCGCCCCTGATTTGTTCTAACCGAGCCACCGGCGCAGCCGGCTGCCCCACCGCGGCCGGCGCCGCGCGTGTGGCCGTGCCAGCATTACCGAGATGTTGTCGTGACCCCCGCGCTCCTTTGCCATGGCCACCAAGCGCCCGGCCGCTTCTACAAGATTAGCACTATATTCACGCAGGGTTAAGTACATTTCTTGATTACTTACCAGATCATGCAGCCCGTCGGTGCAGAGCAGAAATACATCCTCGGGCAGCACCGTTTCCTCGTACACATCCGCGTCCACGCTCGCATGGATGCCGATGGCGCGGGTCACCAGGTTTTTGTGCGCGCTCTTCTGAGCCTCCTCCGGCGTGCACACCCCCAGCTCGATTAGTTCCTGGACAAGCGAGTGGTCGGTGGTCATCTGCTCGATGGATGCACCGCGGACACGGTACAGCCTCGAGTCGCCGACATGCCCCACGGCTATTCGATCCCCGATGAACCACGCGGCGGTCACGGTCGTGGCCATGCCATCGCAGTCGGCCTCCCGCCGGCCGGTCTGGAATACCGCCGTGTTGGCACTGACGATGGCTTCGAGCAGGATCCTCGATGCCGGTGATAACCCGATCCAATCGGGTGAACTATGCCCGGTCTCCTGATGGCGATACAGGCGCACGTGGCGCACGACGGTCTGCACCGCCAAGGCGCTCGCGACCTCGCCGGACCGGTAGCCCCCCATGCCGTCGGCCATCACCACCAGCCCGAGGCTGAGGTCGCTGGCCGCGTGGTCTTCGTTATGCGTTCGCTTGAGCCCGGGATCGGACAGGCAGGCGACTTCGAGGGTCGGGCAGACGCTCATGACGTCAACGGGCGGCGTGCCAGACCGCGTTCATCACCGGGCGAGTTTCGCGGTAGTTCGGGGAGGTCGAGCGCCGTGTGGCCCCCAAGAAAATACAAAGGGCGTGGCGCGCGGTGAGCAGGATGCCGTCCGAACGCCGGTTCAGCGCTCGAGGTACTCCAGCTTGTCTTTGACGTCCTTCCACTCGTCCGCATCGTCGGGTGGTGGCTTGCGTTCGTTTAGGACCGGCCACAGCTTCGCCAGCTCGGCGTTCAGTTCCAGGTAATGGCGCTGGCCTTCGCTGAGATCATCCTCGGACAGGATCGCGTCGACCGGACATTCCGGCTCGCATAGGGTGCAGTCGATGCACTCATCGGGGTCGATCACCAGCATATTGGGCCCCTCGTGGAAGCAGTCGACGGGGCATACCTCTACGCAGTCGGTGTATTTGCATTTGATGCACGATTCTGTCACTACGAAGGTCATGGGTCGGGATCCACTCTGTTACCGCGATTAGGGTCGCCATTATAAACCGCTGCGACTGGCGCGGGCGAGCGCTGCCGGCACCATCACGCCTCAGAGTTTGTGAAAAAACCGTCGCGAGCGAAGGGAGGTGGCTTCCCGCCGGAGCGCAAGCCCCGCAGGGGCTAGTCTCAAGGATGGGACGAGCAACCGAAGTGTATGTTGAAATACATGAGGATTCCGAGCATCGCCGGGAAGCCAGGGCCAGGGAGTGGCCTTGTCGCGCGCTGAGGATGCAACGCGACCTCCCGAGTGCAGTAGATACTTGTGTCGTAAATGTCGAACAACACCGCTCATGCAAGTCCTGATTCACATGTAAAATCAATAAGCTGCAAGCGCCAGGGTATTCCCTCCCCTGCGAAGCGGGGGAGGGTCAGGGTGGGGGCCAGGCGCGTCAGGCGGAGACGACGCCTGGTCAGCGGCTGAAGGGCTTGGCCCCCACCCCACCCTCCCCCGTCCGCAGAAAGCGCAGACAGGGGAGGGAGTCTCCGGGTCCCCTCCCCTGCGTAGCGGGACGGTAAATTTCAAATGTCTTTGGCTAGGTTTTCACAAACTCTCAGTCGAGCAAGGCGCGCAGGCGGTAGAGCGCCTCGAGCGCTTGTTTGGGCGTCAACCCGTCCGGGTCGAGTGACTGCAAGGCCGCGAGCGCCCGCGGCACGGGACGTTCGGGAAACAGGTCGATCTGTGCGTGATCGCGACGGGGGGTCGGTGGGGCGCCGCGTTCGAGCTCGGCGAGACGTTCCCCGGCCCTCCGTATCACGAGTGCCGGGACCCCGGCGCGCCGGGCGACCTGCAAACCATAGCTGCGGTTGGCGGGACCGTCCTTGACGGCGTGCATGAAGACCAGCTCGTCCCCGACCTCGAGGGCATCGAGATGTACGTTCTGAACCCCCTCGACCGCCTTGGGCAGCCCGGTCATCTCGAAAAAATGCGTAGCGAAGAGGGTGAAGGCTCGTGTCTCCCGGGCCAGGTGCTCGGCGCTCGCCCAGGCCAGCGACAGGCCATCGAAGGTGCTGGTCCCGCGCCCCACTTCGTCGATGAGAACCAGACTCTCGGCCGTGGCGTTGCGCAGGATGCAGGCGGTCTCGATCATCTCGACCATGAAGGTCGAGCGCCCCGCCGCGAGGTCGTCGGCAGCGCCGATGCGGGTGAAGACCCGATCGATGGGCCCCAGCACCGCGCGCCGCGCCGGCACGAAGCTGCCGCTGTAGGCGAGCAGCACGATGAGCGCCGTCTGGCGCATATAGGTCGATTTGCCGCCCATATTGGGCCCGGTGATGATGAGCATGCGTCGTGCCTCCTCGAGGCGGAGATCGTTCGGCACGAAGGCCGTCTCCTGAACCCGCTCCACCACGGGATGCCGGCCGCCCTCGATGGTGATCCCGGGCGCCTCGACCAGCTCCGGCCGGCATAGGGCCAGGGTCTCCGCGCGCTCCGCGAAGGCGCAGAGCACATCCAGCTCGGCCAGGGCAGCGGCGCTAGCCTGCAAGGCCGGTAACTCGGAGAGTACCTCATCGATGAGCCCCTCGTAGAGCACGCGCTCGCGCGCCAGGGCGCGTTCACCGGAGCGGAGGATACGCTCCTCCAGGGCGCAGAGCTCGTCGGTGACATAGCGCTCGGTGCCCTTGAGGGTCTGGCGGCGCCGATAGTCGGCGGGCACCCGGGAGTCATGGCTGCGGCCGAGCTCGAGGTAATAGCCGTGGACACGGTGGTGCCCGATCTTGAGGCTCGCCACCCCGGTGCGCTGCCGTTCACGGGCCTCGATGTCGGCCAGCACCTCCCCGGCATCCTCGGACAGGCGCCGGAGGGCGTCCAGATCGGCATCGAAACCCGGCGCGATGACTCCACCCTCGCGCAAGAGCGGCGGCGGGTGCTCCGAAAGGCCGGTGGCGAGGCGGGCAAAGAGAAGCGGGAAGCACCCGATCCCTTCGCGCAAATCGTGCGAGCGCGGGCTGTCCACCCCCTCGAAACGGGTGTGTAGCTCGGGTAATGCGCCGAGCGACGTCCGAAGCTGCGCGAGGTCGCGCGGCCGTGCGGTGTGCAGCGCGATGCGCGCCAGCACCCGCTCCAGATCGCCGATGGGCCGCAGGCACTCGCGGATCCCCTCATAGTGGCGCCCCGCGAGCAGGGCCCCGACCGCGTGATGGCGCAGGCCCAGGGGATGCCGATCCCGGATCGGCCGGTGCACCCAGCGCCGCAACAATCGGCCGCCCATGGCGGTGACCGCCGTGTCCATGAGCCCGGTGAGGGAATGGTCGCGCGCCCCGCTCAACGCCGTGTCGATCTCCAGATTGCGACGGCTCGCCGCATCGAGCAGCACGCTGTCCTTCTGGCGCTCGACCTCGAGGCCTTGCACGTGCCTGAGCGCCGTGCGCTGGGTCTCGGCGGCATACTGGAACAGGCACCCGGCGGCACCGAGCGCGGCGGGCAGGTCCTCGCATCCGAAGGCCGAGAGATCGGCGACCCCGAAATGGCCCGCCAGGATGCGGCCGGCGCGCTCCGCGTCGAAATGCCAGGGTGGCCGGCGGCCGAGCCCCCGGACGCCAGAGAGCTCGCGCAGCAGCGCAGAGTCCTCGCTCACCAGGACTTCGGCCGGCTGCAGCCGGCCGATCTCAGCCCAGAGACCTTCGCCACGGGCCACCTCCGACACCCCGAAGCGCCCGCTTCCGAGGTCCAGGACCGCGATCCCGATCGTTTCACCGCGCTGGTGCACGGCCATGAGCAGGCTCTCCCGGCGCTCTTCGAGCAGCGCCTCCTCGGTGACCGTGCCCGGGGTCACGATGCGGGCGATCTCGCGCTCCACTGGGCCCTTGGCGATCGCGGCGTCGCTCACCTGCTCGCAGATCACGACCGGCTCGCCGAGCTTGACGAGCCGGGCGAGATACCCCTCGACGGCGTGCGCCGGCACCCCGGCCATGGGGATGGGCTGGCCCGCCGAGGTGCCGCGCGTGGTGAGCGCGATGTCGAGGAGGCGCGCGGCCTTCCTGGCATCGTCGAAGAATAGCTCGTAGAAGTCGCCCATGCGGTAGAAGAGCAATAGCTCCGGGTATTGGGCCTTGAACCCGAGATACTGCCTCATGACCGGCGTGTGCTCGGCCTGGCTCATGAGCGGGAGTGTATCCGATGGGCGGCGGCGGCGCCGATCGCCGGGGGAGCCGAGCGCGACCGTCGGTCATTCTCCGCCAGGCATCGAAACGCAGCGATGACCCCGGCGTTCTCGCAGTACGCATCGCGAAGGAAAACCGGGACCGTGGGGGAAAGGAAGGCTCGGATAAGCAGAACTCTTTACTCTATCCCCGAACTGCTGCCAGTGGAGGGGAGCTGGGAGGAGCGTGGCCCTAAACGTTGCCGTCGGTGGTGGACCAGCTGGAGCGGCCCTTGGGGTTTGGCAGCGTGCGCGGGTGGTGGGGATAGCTGCCAGACCATTTGTCTGGGTAGATGTCCTCGTAAATTTCGACCGGTTGCATGGTGATCGATGAAACGGCGCGGTTTTCGGTAAAGAGTTCCTTTAGGCGGAACTCGTGGTCGCAGAAATCGATGTCGTGCATTTTTTGCAGCAGGGCCGAGCGCTGGCTGATCTCGGCGGGTTTGACGGCGCGCCCGAGCACGGTGATGCGCGCCAAGCGATTGATCGTCCGGGTGGCGACGACCTCGAAGCAGGCCAAGCGCATCATGCCCTCTAGCGCGGCGCGGGTGGGTAGCCAGTAGGTATACATCTCGGCGTTAATCTCAGCGACGGGGTTGAAAACCATCGCGGCGGAGTCGTTTTTCGGCGCGAGCTTTGCCAACGCGCGCGCGAACTTGGCAGCGATCGTCGAAGAACGCGCCCATCGTTTCGTCGGCGACCCTAGGCAGACCGCGCCGGGCGCGTAGGCGGTCTCGACGAGCAAGTATCCGCCTTCCTTGACCAATTGGCGACCAACGAGGAGCGCGCTGAGCGGATTCAGCATATGATAAATGACGCCGGCACAGGCGATGAGGTCGAACGAGGCCGGCTGGAAGGTGGCGAGCAGATCCTTGATCTGAAGCTGCGGGCGGTAGCCGATATCGGCGCCGATGGCGGCGCAGGCGAGATCGAAGGATTTCGGCCGGTAGGAGTCGGAGGCGATGACGGTTTCCGCGCCGAGCGTCTTCATCCCGAAGGCGAGCAGACCGTCGGCGGTGCCGATGTCGAGGCAGTTTTGGCCGCGTAGGTCCATCTGGCGGATGAGGTCAAAGACGCCGTAGAGCGTGCAGTTCTGCGGGGTGCCTGGCTTAAAACGCCCAGAAGTCTGGAAATCGCCGCAGTCGATGGCGTGAAACCACGTGAATTCGTCGGCGAGGCGGGCCAGGTCTTCGCGGCCCAGGTTGGCGTATTCGTTGGAAGCGGCGGTCGGGCTGGAGCTCATGAATGTGGCACTACCAAGGATAAAAGGCTATCCAAGCATATTTGAAATGTATGTATGTCGTCCCTTCCCCCTGGAAAGGGGAAGGATAGGATGGGGGTCGAGCGCATCCGGTCGCACGGACGCGGCCCGCGGCGCTCGACCCCCACCTGAACTTCCCCGCTATCGCAGGGGAGGGACCCGCACACTCCCTCCCCTGTCTTCGCTTTCTGCGGACGGGGGAGGGTGGGGTGGGGGCCAAGCCCTTAAGCCACTGGCCAAGGCTCGTCTCCGCCATGCCTGGCCCCCACGCTAACCCTCCCCCGCTCCGCAGGGGAGGGAATACCCTGGCGCTTGGACGTTATTTGACTTTCCATACGAATCAGAACTTGTTCGAGCGGTCTTGTTGAACATTTGTGACGCAAGAATCTAAGAGAGTCAATGGCGATTTCACAATAGCAATGGGTTTGGCCTGAACTTCCGCTTGGGTCATAGGGGGCGGGTTGAGCACATCGAGGCCCGCCAAGGCGTCACCAAGATGTTCGGCGGCCCTGCCGCTTATGGCTTCACGTAGGAAGGGCCGTGGCCTGTGGTACCCTCCGGCTTGCAAAGACCGGCCGTTCCCACCGGCGAGGCCCGCGGCTCAACCGGGCGTGGCGGCCGGGAATAGGCATTTTAAAC
Organism: Gammaproteobacteria bacterium; assembly: GCA_050740695.1. Taxonomy (GTDB): domain Bacteria; phylum Pseudomonadota; class Gammaproteobacteria; order JACCXJ01; family JACCXJ01; genus JACCXJ01. Next base: position 28,732 of record JBOIDR010000040.1, read on the forward strand.
GCCCTTTTCCATCAAGGGGCATAGTATTGCTGGGCCCGTGAGCTGTCAAACACGCGAGTCCTCGGCCTGGGATCCGGGCTGCGTTGACTTCAACCCAAGCTCATGGGCCTGCTAACGACCGCTTGTGAACGCACCGGCCTGTCCCCGGACACCTTAGGTTCGCTGTTTAGCCCCGAGGAGGTAGGCGACATCGAGGCCGGCGACATGATCCGGGACCTCTCGACCCCCGGGCGCGAAGAGGCCGGTCTGGGCGAGCGGGTCAGGATCGACCGCCCGGGGCCCGTCTCAGAGTTTGTGAAAAATTCTCCTGCACTCGGCCCCTCGGGTTCCGGCCAGGTGGGGGCGATCCCGACACCACGCGCGTTTTTCTAGAGGACAACCTCATGCCGAATTATGAAGTGACCCTGGAAGTCGATCCCGATCGGGTCGGGGAGATGGAAAGTTACATGCGCACGGAACATATCCCCGAGATCCTGCGCACCGGGGTGTTTTTCGCGCGTCACCTTCGAACGCTCGGACTCGGGCCGTTTCCGGACGCGCTACGAGGCGGCGAGCCAAGATGCATTGGAGGTCTATTTCCGCGACCACGCGGAGCGCCTGCGCCAGGACTTCCGGAGGCGTTTTCCACAAGGCGTCGTGCCGTCACGCGAAGTCTGGACGGAGGTCGAACGCTGGAGTGAGGACCAGGAAAACGCTCGCTGAGCCGCCTCTCCTGCCAGCGCCATCGTTGAGGCGGTAGCCTACAGCAGTCGCGCCGCGACCTTCAGATCAGCGACGAATTGTTCTAACTCCCGGCGCCGATCGGCCTCGGTCTGCTGGCGCAGGATCGAAGAGGGATGAACCGTCGCTATCGCATGTTTCGCAAGTGGCGTTGGCACAGCCTGGCCGCGTTGACGCGTGACTTTGAAGTCGCGACCGAGCAGCGCCTGAGCGGCGGTGGCGCCTAGACACACCAACGCTTCCGGCTCGATGAGCTCGATCTCTTTCTCGAGCCACGGTATACAAGCGGCGATCTCGCGCGCGCTCGGCTTCTTGTGGAGCCGGCGCTTGCCCTGTAGCGTCCACTTAAAATGCTTGACCACATTGGTCACGTAGGCGTCGGCTCGGTCGATACCCGCGGCGCCGAGCCCTTCATCCAGCACCCTTCCTGCGGGACCCACGAACGGTGCACCTTGCAAGTCCTCATCATTTCCCGGCTACTCTCCAACGAGGATCATGCGCGCAGAGCGCGGTCCCACGCCGAAGACGGTCTGGGTTGCATCCTTGTGTAATGGACAGCCCTGGCATGCCCGAGCCGCCTCGCGCAGCGACGCCATCGAGATCCGGTCGGGCAGGAACTGTCGCGCGCTCACGCCGGTCTGATTGCGTTGGGCCATGTTGTTTGTAGACAGCCCACCGGCGATGTTCGTTCCCCTGCATGTCAAAAGCGAATTCTCTCCCGGACATAGCGCTGCCGCCGTGGAAGAGCTAATGCACCGTGCCGGAATGTTCGGAATTCCTGCCATGGCGCTCACCGATGTCGAGAACCTATATGGTCAGGTCCGGTTCCACCGAGCCGCCCGGTCGTACGGCATTAAGCCGATCACCGGCGTGGAGCTGCGGGCCCAGTATCAAGCGGGCTCGCTAGGATGCAAATCTGGCCGATTGGTCTTGCTCGCTCGCGATCGATCGGGCTATGAGAGCCTCTGTCGGATCATTACCCGCAGTCCCAGCGGCGTTCGGCAGAAGGGGTATGACCCGCTCGATTGCCTCAAGGCCGAGCCGCGCGGGGTGTTTTTCTTGAGCGATGATGCCTCGGTGATCGAAGCGCTGCTCCAAGTTGGCGTTGCCGCCAGAGATATACGCTTCCTGATCGTTCGGCCGGGCAGTATTTCTCATGATTTTTGGGCGCCACCGCGCGGGGTTCGCACGGTCGCGGATCCGGATATCGTCATGGCCGATCGCACCGACCGGGACCTGCATTTGCTGAGGACGGCTATCTGGCGCCGCCAAGAAATCTCAGAGCTAAACGACGCGGAGCCATGCAGCCTGGCTCCGCCGCTAGAGCTTCGCGCGCTGTACCGCGATGTGCCGGAGGCACTCACGGAAACGCTGGACGTGGCGGAGGAATGCAACTTTGATCTCGGCGACGCGCCTCCGGTT
>JBOIDR010000041.1:0-30611 GCA_050740695.1 Gammaproteobacteria bacterium
GGGACCGATCCGTTCATCGTCATTGCGTCGCTCTTAGAACCTCAACGGCCGCCCGAGTCACCCTCATCGTGCGCGAGCCCCGCCTTGTCCCGTTACCGTTCAATGTGAGTCCGACAGGCTGCTAGGCATGGCGGCGATCGAGGTGCACCAGGTATCGAAGCGCTTCGGCGAGGTACGCGCCGTCCACGGGGTGAGCTTCACCATCGAGCGCGGGTGTATCTGCGCTTTGTTGGGTGCCAACGGCGCCGGCAAGACCACTACCCTCGCGATGCTGCTCGGGCTCGTGACCCCGAGCACCGGGTCGATCCGGGTGCTCGGCCACGATCTCATCCGGCACCGCTACGAGGTGCTCGGGCGCATGAACTTCTCCTCGCCCTACGTGGATCTGCCGCAGCGCCTGACGGTCGCCGAGAACCTCACGGTGTACGGCCGGCTGTATGGCGTCCCGGGCCTCGAGAAAAGGCTCGCCGAGCTGGCACCACGCCTCGAGATCGAGGCGCTCATGAGGCGCGAGTACCGTACCCTCTCGGCCGGCCAGAAGACTCGCGTGGTGCTCGCCAAGGCCCTGGTCAACCGTCCGGAGGTCCTGCTCTTGGACGAGCCCACCGCTTCGCTCGACCCGGACACGGCCGATCGCATACGCCGGACGCTGCTCGACTATCAACGCGAGACCGGCGCGACCCTCCTGCTCGCCTCCCACAACATGAGCGAGGTGGAGCGGGTCTGCGACCGGGTCCTCATGATGCGCGGGGGCGAGATCGTGGACCGTGGGACGCCCGCGGGCCTCATCGCCCGATACGGGCGCGATACACTGGAAGAGGTATTCCTGGACATCGCCCGCCATCGATCGCACGACCGACTGGCCGCCACGGCGACATGATGGGACTGCCGAAGCAGGTGTTTTCGGGCCGGCGCATCGGGGCCATGGTCCTGCGTTATCTCTACCTCCTGCGAGGCTCCTGGCCGAGGATCGTCGAGCAGGCCTACTGGCCGACCGTGCAGATGGTGATCTGGGGGCTGGTCACGCGCTTCTTCGTGACCAACAGCTCGTGGGTGGCAGAGGCCGCCGGTGTGCTGATCGCCGCCGTACTCCTGTGGGACGTGCTGTTCCGCGCCCAGCTCGGGGTATCGGTCATCTTTATGGAGGAGCTCTTCGCCCGCCACCTGGGCCATCTTTTCGCGAGCCCCTTAAGGCCTTACGAGCTGGCGTTGTCTCTGACCCTCATCAGCGTCGTACGTACCTGCATCGGCGTCGGGACGGCGGCGCTCCTGGCCATTCCCCTGTACCACTACTCGATCTTCGAGATGGGCCTCCCGCTTCTGGCATTCTTCACGAATCTCCTCATCTTCGGTTGGGCCATCGGATTCGGGATCTGCGCGCTGCTCTTGCGTTACGGCCTCGGGGTGGAATCGCTGGCCTGGGCGTCGATCTTTGCCATCGCCCCGGTGAGCGGGATCTACTACCCGATCGCGAGCCTGCCCGAGTGGCTACAACCCGTCGCCTGGATCCTCCCGACCAGCCATGTGTTCGAGGGCATGCGCGCCGTCCTCTTCGATCGGCACTTCGACACGGGTATGTTCCTCTGGGCGGTGGCACTGAACGTGGTCTATCTCATCGCCGGGGCAGCCGTTTTCCTGCGAGCCTTCGAGCACGCGCGCGAACGCGGCTTGCTATTGCAGGCCGGCGAATAGCGGCAGGTCGTTAACCGCACGTGCTGAACCGCGGGGTGGACGCGATACTGCCTCTACCGCGCCTACGGAACAATTCGTGAAGCTCGAAGGGGATATAGATGCCTCCGCTGACAGCAGCACCGTTCGGCCCATCGCCTTCCTCGCCAGATAGGTTTTTTCATAAACTCCTCAGGCCGAGACCCCGCCGCCGAGCGGGCGCCGGTACGCGGCGCCGGCGTTGTCGTCCTCCCAGATCGTGACCTCCAGGGCCGCGACGTTGGGCGTCGTCACGAGCAGGAGATCGCTCACGATCCGCGCGAAGTTCTCGACACTCGGGTTCAGCCCCTCGAACTCGGGTAACTCGTTGAGGGTGCGGTCCCGGTAGCGCTTCACCAGGCCGTCCAACTTGTCGTCGATATCGCCGATGTCGAGGAGGAAGCCGTGCCGGTCCAGGCTCGTTCCTTCGTACCGCGCTTCGATGCGATAGCGGTGCGAGTTCAGCTCGTTCTCGCGACCCCAGTCGCCGCCGACGAGGAAGTGTTGGGCGATGAACTCTCGCCTCACGGTGACACTGTAAACGGGAACGCTCATCGTCATGTTTCTCCTGTCCTCATGGATAGCCGCGCCTCTTTCGCATCAGCTCGCGCAATGCTCGCCAGCCGATGATCTCGATACCGCTCCGGCGCAAGTGAGACCGCAACTCGGCGTTGCGGAAGGTCTCGAAGTCGGCCACTCGCTGGCGCCAGTCGCCGGCGATGGCCCGCAGCTCCGGCGAGTCTATGGCCGGGTGGGTGATCAAGTAGGTGAGGCCCGAGGGTAGCTCGTCGAAAAGCCTCTTGGTCAGGCCCAGCCATCGGGTCGTCGGCTCCTCCAAGGGCATATGCCTGAGATGATCGAAAACCGGGAGCCCCTGCTCCTCCCATCCGGCGATGGCCGCCTCGGACAGCGTCGCCACCCACTGCGGTTGGCGGGTCATCAAGACCGGTAGTCGACGGGCGAAGCCTAGGCCCACGTAATGGCCAATCAACGACGTGGCCAGCATCGAGAACATGTGGCAGTCGACGTGGGTGAGATCCAAGCCCGCCGCCAGGGCACGGTCGACCTGGGCCTCCATTTCGATGCGGGCCGCCTTCGCGTCGAGACCTTTCCACAGGTGCTGGTTGCGATAGAAGTATCCCTCCTCGTCCAAGAGGCCGGAGGCCGGGTCCCGGGTCGAGATGGGTCCCCAGCGATAACTGTCCCATTCGCTGGTCAAGGTCAGGTGCACGCCGACATCGATGTCGGCGTTTCCTCGACAGCCGGCGGCTACCGCGGGAAACCAGGGGCACGGAACCATCACCGATCCGGAGGAGATCACCCCGTGCTCGGCGAGCTCGAAGAACGCGTTCACCGTTGCGTTGCACATCCCGATATCGTCGGCATGGACGATCACGACGCGATCCGCCGCCGAGAACCCGAGCTCCCGCAAGGCCGTATTGTGCGTCACGAGGTGGCGCGGATCCGATACACGGTGTCCGTGACCTTCGTCACCGCGATCGGGAACCTTTCCGCCAGGGCCTCGAGGTCCTCGTAAGAGAGCTTCCATCGGGGATCGTCCTCTACCGTCCAGTCCATTCCCTGCTGGTCGGTCAAAATACTGCCGCCCGGTCGCAAACACCATAGATAATTATCCACCATACGGTAGAAGTGATATTTGCAGCAAGCAAAGCTCGCCAGATTGTTGTCGATGATGAAGTCGTATCGGTTCTCGATCCTCGCGACGAAATCCCGGCCGTACTTGTTCAGGAGGTACACCGTGTAATTGGCGATGTGAAGCGACTCGGCGAGGGTCTTTTCATGCTCGCTCACGCTCAGGCCGTCGATGAGGCGTACCCGGCCGGCAAAGCGTCGGGCGAACCGCGAATTGCCGACGCCGACGTGGAGGATCTGCCGGCCGTCGAAGTCCATCCGCATGAGGGCGTCCTCTATCCTCTGCTGGTCGACCGTCGTGTCGTCCCGGGTATGGTCCACCCACATCGGCATGTCGAGCGCGAGCCCAGGATGCTCCAGTCGGCCGCACACCTCCAGGCAGGCATCATAGCGACTCGTTGGCTTCGGCATACGGCCTAGGCCCTCCCGCCATTGCGGGCGACGAAGAGCCGGTAGTGGACCTCGCCCGAAGCGTGCAAGCGCTCGAGCGCGATCCCGCCGAGAAAGGCGGAGACGACCGTGCGGACCGGCGACAGCGGGATGGCTCGATGGAGATTGGAATAGATACTCTCCCATCGGTCGAGGAGGTGCTTGTCGCGGGGGACCATGAGCGGACTGAGGTCCTCCTCGTGGATCAACGTCAGGCGGGCGCGGCAGAGGGCAGCCCGGTAGTCCTCCTGCGTCGGATAGCGGGCGCAACCCCAATGGGCGTGCAACAGGGCCGCCTCGGCCGGCCGTACGCGGCGGAGGTCGCCAGTCGCCATGTCGTCCAGGATGAGCAACACGCCGCCGGGACGAAGCGCGCTCGCCAGATTCTGGACGGTCCGATCGAGCTCCGCAGAATGGACCAGCGACTCGATGGCGACGACCGCGTCGAAGTCCCGCTCGATCACCGCGTCATAGCTCCGCAGATGGAACCGGCACGATGCCTCGATGCCCCGCCGTCGCGCCTCGCGCCGGGCGACCCCGAGCTGGACCCGGCTCAGGGTGAGGCCGTCATGGCGACCACCGATCCGGCGCTGCCAGTGGAACACCGTGCCGCCAAAGCCACATCCGGCATCGAGCACCCGCGGCTTTGGCGGGAGATCGACCACCTCCAGCAGGCGATCGTTGACATACTCGAGGCCCGCCGTGCGGCCGCCGGCGCCACCGGCTGGCGTCGGCGGGACGTCCAACCTCTTGTGCATCGTGAACGCGGCGAAGCGATCGCGGTAGGAGAGCCAGTTGCTGAGCTGGACGTAGCGCGACAGCCAGTCGTAGAGGTCGGGGATCTGCTCATGGGTGATCAAGTTAGCCCTCGGGACGACACCACGCTCGCGACCGCATTGAATGTCCGACCGTTCTTGGACATTCAGAGGGTCTTCCGCCCGTATCTGTTGCTGGCGATCAAGCGGGCGATTGAGGCAAAGTTGTCGAGGTATACCCTCACATCGGGATCCTCGTGCGAATCATAACGAGGATCTCATCACAACAAATCACGACTCAGAGCGGTCGCCCGGGCGTAGGAACGAAACGGAGCATTGGGGCCTGATCGTGCTGCGATGGTGCCGGCAGCGCGGGGGCGGCAAGTGTACAGCAGGAAGCCGCCCCTAGCCGTGAGGCCGATAGGGGGACCGTTTTACCAGATCTCACGCACATCGAAAAATCACCCCACGTCCGTCGCGTCATTCCCGCGCGACAGGCCGGTGGAGCACCGTCGGCGGTCTGGCCCGCCACCCCCACGTGCAGGCGCTCGGCGAGATCCGGTAAGATCGGGCGATGGCCTATCCGTTTCCAACGACCCCGGGGCCCGATACCCCGACCCTGGAAGAGTTCGTCGGCAATACCCCGCTGGTGCGCTTGCAGCGCCTGCCGGTGGCCGCGGGCAACCTGGTGCTCGCCAAGCTCGAGGGGAACAACCCCGCGGGCTCGGTCAAGGACCGGCCGGCCCTGTCCATGATCCGGCGCGCGGAGGAGCGTGGCGAGATCCGGCCCGGAGACACCTTGATCGAAGCCACCAGCGGCAATACCGGGATCGCGCTCGCCATGGCGGCCGCCATCAAGGGTTACCACATGGTGCTGGTCATGCCCGAGCACATGAGCCTGGAGCGCCGCGGCGCCATGCGCGCCTTCGGCGCCGAGATCGTCCTGACACCCGCCGCGGGCAGCATGGAGGCGGCCATCGACCGGGCAACGGATCTATCGCGGGAGGGGCGTGGGCGCGTCCTGGACCAGTTCTCGAACCCCGATAATCCCCGTTCCCACTACGAGGGGACCGGGCCCGAGATCTGGCGCGATACCGATGGGACCATCACACACTTCGTCAGCTCCATGGGTACCACCGGCACCATCATGGGCGTGTCGCGATTCTTGAAGGAGAAGGACCGGTCCATCCAGATCGTCGGCGTGCAGCCCAGGAGCGGGGCCTGCATCCCGGGGATCCGGCGTTGGCCGGAGGCCTATCTGCCCCGGATCTATCAGCCGGAGCGGGTCGACCGGGTCATCGACGTGGGTCAGGATGAAGCCGAGGCGATGACCCGGGCGCTCGCCGCGCGCGAGGGGATCTTCGCCGGCGTGTCCTCGGGCGGGGCCGTCGCCGCCGTGCTCCGGCTTGCAGACGAGGTACGGGGTGCCGTCATCGTGGTCATCATCTGTGACCGAGGCGATCGCTATCTGTCGACCAACCTGTTCCCTGCGTAGCGAAAGTGGGGGCAGCGAGCACGCGGCAGCGCCGCGAAGGCCGAGGCCGTCTGCGGCCGAACCAGCGCATCGGCACCTCCCGTGAACGTGCTGGTGTTCGATATCGAGACCGTGCCGGACGTCGAGGGCGGGCGCCGGCTGTACGGCTTGGGCGATCTCGATGACGACGAGATCGCCCATGTCATGCACGCCAAGCGCTCCCAGGAGACCGGCGGTAAGGGCGAGCTCCTGCGCCAACACCTGCAGCGCGTGGTCGCGATCTCGCTGGTCCTGCGCACCGACAGCAGGCTGCATATCTGGTCGCTGGGCGAGCCGGCCTCGGGGGAGCACGAGCTGATCGAGCGCTTCTTCGAGGGCATCGAGCGTTACACCCCGCTGCTCGTATCCTGGAACGGTCGCGGGTTCGATCTCCCGGTGTTGCACTATCGGGCGCTCTTCCACGGCGTCCCCGCACCCCGTTACTGGGAGATCGGGGAGAGCGCGTCGGGCTTCCGCTGGAACAATTATCTGAATCGCTTTCACGAGCGCCACACCGATCTCATGGACGTTCTGGCCGGCTACGAGCCGCGCGCCTATGCCTCCCTGCACGACATCGCGACCCTCCTCGGTCTACCGGGCAAGCTCGGCATGAGCGGGGCGGATGTGTGGGGGCGCTTCCGCTCCGGGGATATCGAGTCGATCCGTGATTACTGCGAGACCGATGTCCTCAACACCTACCTCATCTACCTGCGCTACGAGCTCATGCGCGGGCGCCAGACCCGCGAGGGCTACGATCTCGCCTGCCGTACCCTGCGCGAGGCGCTGGAGCAGGAGCCCCGCCCGCATCTGCGCACCTTCCTGAGCGCATGGGGTGCGGGCCCGGCCTGAGTCGCGGGCGCCATTCCTCATGACGGTCACGGCGGCCACCCCGCCGCCATACGACGGGGGTACGGGCGCAGGGCCGTGCGCCCCACTCAAACCGATCGCGGCACCGCCTCGCCACAGGCCCGGATAGATTCCCTGTCCGCAGAGGGACGCGGCCGCGAGCGCCCTATCGGTATACCCGGGGGTTCGGCCCCAAGCTTCTCACTACGCGGGCGCCGGGATAGAATTTCGATTTACCCTCGGGGGAGAGCTTGAAGGACCACATCAAGGCCCTGGTCGCTGATGCCGTCGCGCGCGCGCTTCCCGGGCTGGGGCTGGCCGTGCCGGCGTCGAGCGAGATCCAGGTGGATCGGACGCGCGATCCGCGGAACGGTGACTTCGCCTCGAACATCGCGATGGTGCTCGCGAAGACGGCCGCGATGAACCCTCGCGAGCTCGCCACGCGCATCGCCGAGGCCTTGCCCGAGTCCGACTGGGTGGCGCGTGCCGCGGTCGCCGGACCGGGTTTCATCAACCTCTATCTGAAACCGGAGGCGCTCCGGCACACGATCGGGCGGGCCTTGGCGGAAGGCACGGCATTCGGCCGCTCGCGCCTCGGGCAGGGGACCCGCGTCCAGGTCGAGTTCGTGTCCGCCAATCCAACCGGTCCCTTGCACATCGGACACGGGCGCGGCGCGGCCTACGGCGCCGTCATCGCCGATCTGCTCGAGGCCGTGGGCTTCGAGGTCGCCCGCGAGTACTATGTCAACGATGGTGGGCGCCAGATGGACATCCTCGCCCTGAGCGTCTTCCTGCGTTATCTCGAGCACTGCGACGGATCCCTGGATTTTCCGGCCAACGCCTACCGCGGCGAGTACGTGAGGGCGATCGCAGCCGGCCTCTACGCCGAGATCGGGGATCGATGGCGGGTCCCGGCGGCGCGTGTGCTCGAGTCGCTCGCCGGCGGCGAGGATCCGGACGCCTTTCTCGATGGGGCGATCCGGCGTACCCGCGAGCTCCTGGGCGAGACCGATCACCGGCACCTGCACCGCGCCGGCCTCGACCAGGTGCTCTGCGGGATCCGCCAAGACCTAGAGGACTTCGGGGTCCGGTATGAGCATTGGTTTCCCGAGTCCGCGCTGGCCCTGGACGGCTCGGTCGCGCGCGCCATCGAACGGCTAGAAGCCCTCGGCCGCACCTATGTCCGGGACGGGGCGTTGTGGTTCAACTCGGCGGCCTTCGGTGATGAGAAGGACCGCGTGCTGGTGCGCGAGAACGGCCAGACCACGTATTTCGCCTCCGACGTCGCCTATCACTTCGACAAACTCGGGCGCGGATTCCATCTCCTCATCGATCTCTGGGGTGCCGACCACCATGGGTATATGCCGCGTGTGCGGGCCGCCCTCGCCGCCGTCGGGGAAGATCCCAAACGCCTGGAAGTCAGGCTGGTCCAGTTCGCTACGCTCTTTCGCGGCAAGGAGCGCGTGCAGATGTCCACGCGCTCCGGGGAGTTCGTGACCTTGCGCGAGCTCGTGGACGAGGTCGGCCGGGACGCGGCGCGCTTTTTCTATGTGATCCGGCGCAGCGATCAGCACCTCGAGTTCGACCTGGAGCTTGCCAAATCGAAGTCGCAGGACAACCCCGTTTACTATATCCAGTACGCCCATGCCCGCATCGCGAGCGTCTTCCGGCAACTCCGCGAGAGGGGCCTTGCCTGGGATAGCGAAACGGGGGGGCTCGCGGCGCTCACGGAAGCCGAGGAGATCGTGCTCATGAACCGCATCTCGCGCTACCCGGAGGTGGTCGAGTCCGCGGCGCTGGCGCGCGAGCCGCACCAGATCGCGCATTATCTACGCGAAGTCTCCAACGACTTCCACGTCTACTACAACAGCCACTCGTTCCTGGTCGATGAGCCGTCCTTGCGCAATGCCCGCCTGTCGCTCATCGCCGCGACCCGCCAGGTGCTCCGGAACGGCCTCGCGCTCCTAGGGGTCTCGGCCCCCGAGGCCATGTAGATGTCGAGTCACCCGCGCCGGCCCGTAGCTCGCCGTGAACGCGGCTGGCTGTCGTTCTTCGTCGGGCTGATCTTGGGCCTGTCGGTGGCCTTGTTCGTCTATTTATACCCTCCGAACCCGGGATTCGGACCGGTGCCCGCCCGTCGCGATCCGCCGAGTCCCCGTCCGCCCGAGCCCGAGGAGGCTGCCGCAAGCAAGCCGCGCTTCGACTTCTATACCATCCTCCCGGAACGCGAGGTCAAGGTCCCCGAGTGGGAGGCGACCCCGACGCCCCAGCCCAAATCAACACCCGAGTCCAAACGGCCGCCGGCCGTAGCGCCATCCGGCCCGGAAGCGAGCGGGTCTTACATGATCCAGGTGGGGTCTTTTCAGCGTTACCAGGACGCCGATCGGGTCAAGGCCCGGCTGGCGCTCGCGGGCGTCTCGTGCGGGATCCAGCGGGTGGTGATCAACGGCAGCGATGTCTGGTATCGCGTGCGTATCGGTCCCTTCAACGACCTCAAGAGCCTCCAGGGCGCGCGCCAGCGCCTCACGGAGGGTGGCTTCAACTACATGCTGGTCAAGGTCAAACCCGGCGAGGGGGCCGGCTAGCGCGGCGTCGGAGGCATCGGGCTTGGCTTATTCGGGGGGCGTCCCGATTCCAATGTCGCGATTAGCGCAGGAATGCACCCACAGAGCCGCGTTAGCCGGCAGCACTGGTGTGGTGCTAAACTAACGTGATTATTGTAGGCGATGCGTATGGGAAAGATCGAAACTATCGAGCAACAAGTTCAAGCGCTGTCTCCCGAAGAGCTAGCACGGTTTCGAGATTGGTTTATCGAGTTCGAGTGGGAATCCTGGGATCGCCAGCTCGAACGTGATGTGCAAGCTGGAAAGTTGGATGCGCTTGCAGACAAGGCGTTGCGCGAGCACGCTAACGGAAAGACCACGCCTCTTTGAATCACCACGCAGCCCCGGACTTCTGGGTGTGCTATAGGTCCTTGCCGCAGGACATCCGGAAGCTCGCGGATCAAGCCTATGAACGCCTTAATCAGAATCCACGTCACCCGTCACTCCGTTTCAAGAGGGTTGGGCGCTTTTGGTCTGCACGGGTTGGGGTCCAATACCGTGCTGTCGCTGTCGAAGCCGCAGACGGGTTCGTGTGGTTCTGGGTCGGCACTCACGCTGAGTACGATAAGCTGCTCGGCCAATAAGGGGCTGCACCGGAGCGCTCCTAGCGTCGCGCTAATTTGGCGGGCGTCCCGGTCCTGATGTCTCGATCGAGCGCAGCCCGGGGAATGCACCACACACCGGCGATAGACAAGGGTAGACATGGACCTCAGCAAGGAAATCGTTAGACAGTACGTTTTCGTAGTTGCCGTAAATGCCGGAATGATGTCAGAGGATCTTGCAAAGAAGATCAAAGAGTACGACTTCGAGACGTTCAAATTGATCTTGCAGAGGCGAGTCAACGACTTACGCCAGAAGGCTGCGCAAAGCGAGCAAGAGTTCTTCGACGCCGAGTACTACGAGAGCGGCGCGAAAACTGTCGAGGAGGTGCTCAACAACCTGGACAAGATCATACCAGTCTAATTTATTCATTCAAGCCGACGCCGCAAAGCGGCGCGGCTTAATTCAAACGTTAGCCTTCACAATGCGGGAGCACACGGTGGCATACAGGATCGGCGTGTTCGTTAAACACCCGTCGCACCTCGGATTGGGTATAGGGAAGATCGCCTTAGCTTATGAGACACCCGACATTGGGACCTATTTCCCAAAAGCTGGAATCAAGACAATTAGGTCAAGTAAAGCGGAGATTCCATTTGAGATCTGACGACCCTGCTGAAGCTTTCGCTGAACTCCGCGTGTAAGGCGGAAAGTAGTCAGCTATAAGAGAGAGCCGAGAACCCTCAGAATATGGGATGGCAACCAGTGCCAGCAACCCATAACGTGGGAGGTATTCTCGCCATGAAGAAGCGTAGCTATCGTGCTCAGAAAGTCAACGAGGTTCGGTGGGAAGAGATGGCCGATCGGGTCAAGGACAAGGCCGTGGTGTGGGCGGTGGATGTCGCCAAGATCGAGCAGTACGGGGTACTATGGACAGCGAGCGGCAGGTGGTGGTCACCGTGAAGTGGGCGCACCCGGAGACACCGGCGCTCCTCGAGCGGCTGAGGGGCTTAGCCTGTGGGTCGCTCACGGCGGTGATGGAGTCCACCGGGGTCTATGGGGACACGCTGCGCAGGCAGTTGCGTGAGGCGGGCATCGAGGTCCATCAGATGAGTGCCAAGCGCGTGCACGATGCCTGTGAGGTCTACGACGGCGTTCCGAGCCTGCATGATGCGAAGGCGGCGCAGGTGATCGGGCGGTTGTACTTCGAAGGGGCGAGTCGGGTGTGGACGGAAGCGAGTGAGCAAGCGCGCAGCCACGATGCCATGGGGCGGCTCTACCGACTCTACCAGAAGCAGCACCAGCAACAGCAGAACCGGCTGGAGGCGGCGCTCACGCGGCACTGCCGCTTTTTGGCGTTCCGCCGCACGGCTGCCGGCCGAAGCGCCCGTGCGGCAGACCGCCCTGCGGGCATCGGCCCTGCAGATGCCACGCTTCCGATCGGGATGGAGATGGCGTTATCGATGGCACGGCTGGGAGCAGAGGTGAACACATGCGGCGGAACGCCCACAAAGCGGGCTTCCGCCCTGTCGCTACTTTGCGTTTCGGAGAGTGACGTGTACAAGCGCTGTTCAGCGTCTTGGTGTTGTTCAGCCTGATGGGTCGTACCACCTTCTCAAACGCTTCTTGACCGATCGAGCAATCATGGGAGACCCAGAGATGCAACAGAACAGGTTTACCGCGTATTATCCGCCCGACTCTGACGGTGACCTAGACTAGAGCCCCTCCAGAGCGCGCGCCAGCGCCTCACGGAGGACTACATGCTGGTCAAGGTCAAACCCGGCGAGGGGGCCGGCTAACGCGCGGCGTCGGCGCACCACCCACCCATCCCCCTTACGAATAATTGCGCCGCAGCGCCTCGATGCGCTCCTCGATTGGTGGGTGGCTCATGAACAGGCGCATGATGGGGCTATGTGTAATGTGATCCATATGTAAGCGCCTGAGACCACCGCCACCGGCGATCCCGAAGGCCTGGAACTGGTCGGGCAGGGGCTCCTGCTCGAACGCCGATCCGAGGCGGTGGAAGGCCGCGATCATCTTGTCGCGGCCGGCGAACCTGGCGCCCCGGCGTCGGCCCGGAACTCCCGCCAGCCTGTCGGTGGCCTTGTTCGTCTATTTATTAAGAAGAGATGATAGCATGAACTCACAAATTACAGGATTGCGAGTGGCAAGTGTGGTGTTCGGTCTGATGGCTATTGCACAGTTGGTGCGGCTAGTGATACGCCCAGAGGTGCTCGTGGCAGGACATCCGATGCCGCTGTGGCCGAGCGTGTTGGCCTGCATCATTTTGGGCGGTCTGAGTGTTTGGATGTGGAAACTCGCTCGCACGCCGACCAAATGAACGAACCTGGAAACGGCACGCCTAACGCTGCCTTGCAAGGGACGCGGCAAGAGCGTCGCGCCGCTGAGGGTCACGCAGATTGAAGCCACTCTTGCATTACGCATAGCGAAACGGAAACCAAGGTCCGCGCAGGAAGAGAAAGTAGCCCGGGATGAACGAGATTCTTACCCTGACCACCGACTATGCTAACCTGACCCCTTTCCCCGCCCCTGAACCGCGGCCAGAAAGCCGCGCAGGATGTTCAATTCATTCTGGTCGAGGCGGGCGCGGTTGAACAGGCGTTTCAGTCGGTGCATCAGCCGGCCCGGCTTCGCCCGGTCCAGGAACCCGACCGCCACCAGGGTTTCCTCCAGATGGGTGTACAGCTGCCCGAGCTCTTCGGCGGTGGCGGCATGCGCCTCCGGCCGCTGGCTCCTCGGCCCGGCGTCCACGGCGGCCTGCCGGACCTCGTAGGCCATGATCTGGACCGCGGCCGCGAGGTTCAGCGAGCTGAAATCCGGCGCCGTAGGGATACGCACCATGAGCTGGCAGCGCTCGAGCTCGATATTGGCGAGGCCGGAATGCTCCGGCCCGAACACCAGGGCCACCTGCCCGTGCCGGGCGGCGTCGACGACCTGTGCCGCCGCCGCGCGCGGGCCGGCCTCGGGCCAGGCAATGCCGCGCCGCCGGGCACTCGTGCCGACGACTAGGCCGGAACCCGCGAGGGCCTCGGGCAGAGACGCATGCACGCCGGCATGATATAAAACGTCGTCGGCACCCGCGGCCATGGCCGTGGCCTCGGCCGAGGGGAAGCGGCTCGGGGCGACCAGGCACAGGCGCGTGAGGCCCATGGTCTTCATCGCCCGGGCACACGCCCCGATGTTGCCGGGGTGGGTCGGCCGGACCAGGACGACCCGCACCCTCGACAAGGGCCCAGGCCCGATCGACGCCGCACCGGCGGAATTGCTCAGAGACACACTATGCACCCGATGCTCAACATCGCCGTCCGTGCCGCGCGCCGCGGGGGGGACATTATCCTGAGGCACGTCGATCGCGTGCAAGGGCTGAAGATCGACACCAAGAGCCGCCACGACTATGTGAGCGAGGTAGACAGGCGGGTCGAGGCGGCCATCATCGACACCCTGCGCAAAGCCTACCCGGCCCACGGCATCCTCGCCGAGGAGAGCGGCCTCCAGGGTCCCGAGGACTGCCTGTGGGTCATCGACCCGCTCGACGGGACCACCAACTTCCTGCACGGCTTTCCGCAGTTCGCGGTGTCCATCGCCTTCAAGCGCAAGGACGTCTTGGAGCAGGCGGTGGTCTATGACCCCTTGCGCGGGGAGCTTTTCACCGCCACCCGCGGCGAGGGCGCCATGCTCAACGACCGCCGGATCCGGGTGAGCAACCGCGCCGGCCTCGACGATGCCCTCATCGGCACCGGTTTCCCGTTTCGCGGCCTGGAGCGGCTTGACGCCTACCTCGCGGCCCTCAAGGCCGTGATCCCCCTCTGCGCGGGGATCCGGCGGGCCGGCGCCGCGGCCCTGGATCTGGCCTATGTGGCCTCCGGGAGGCTCGATGGGTTCTGGGAGATCGGGCTCAGGGAATGGGACATGGCGGCCGGCGTGCTCCTGATCCTGGAGGCCGGCGGCCTCGTCAGCGACGATCTCGACCGCTACGACTACCTCACCAGCGGCAACATCGTCGCGGGCGGCCCCCGCGTGCACCGCGACCTCTTGAAGACCCTCGATCCCTTCCCGCTTTCCGGCCCCTTTCCCTAGCTAGGGTAGTACGTTCCATAAAAACGTTTGCGCATTCAGGTAGCAGAACCACCCTCATGCCAGCGGAAGCTGGCATCCAGGAAACAGGCGTAAGTCCTGGACACCTGCTTTCGCAGGTATGACGATCTATAGCGTTGCGCTGCGCGATTCATTGGTCGGGTCACAAGACCGACCGCTCCAGTTCCGGGAATACCTTCGATACCTTGCCTAGCAGGTACTGGCCATAGGTCCCGGAAAACTCGTGTACGCTCTGCCTATCCCAGCGTTCGTGCTGGTTATCCCTGAGCACTCCGCAAAGCTCGATAGGCCGGACCTCGGCGTTGAAGTTGGGGTCGAAGAAGAACGGAAACGAGAGCCGGTCGCGTTCGGTCGAACTCGACACCCGGTGTGGCGTCGAGTGGTACCTACCACCCGTCATCCGGTCCAGCATGTCCCCGATGTTGCACAGGAAGGCGCCGGCAACGGGAGGTGCAGCGATCCACCGGGATCGGGACTTTACCTGCAACCCCCCTGCATCGTCCTGCTTCAGGATGGTCAGGACCCCGTAGTCCGTGTGCTCTCCGACACCCCAACGCGGCTCGTTCTCCGCCGCTCGTGTCGCTCGCGGATAGTGGAAGATCCGAAATAAGACCAGTGGGTCCTTGGTGTACCGATCGGCAAAGTAGGACTCCTCCAGGCCGAGGCTCAAGGCCATGCCCTCCATCAGCCGGTGCCCGAGGGCGCTCATGGCCGCCATGTAATCGAGCACGGTCTCGCGGAATAACGGGATGCGGGAGGGAAAGAGATTGCAACCGTGCATCGGCGTGCCGGCCCTGACGAGTGGGTGATCGTCGTCGAGCTCCGCGCCGAAATAGAGGCCTTCCTTGAGATCGGGCCTGCCCGAGGTCAGCTCACCGCCGACGGGGAAATACCCGCGCCACGCCCGCCCCCCCAAGGCCATGCGGATCTCGAGCTTCCTCTCGAGGTCCTGGGCGAAGAACTGGCGGCTCACGTGCACGAGCCGCTGCTGCAGACCCTCGTCCACCCCGTGACCGAGGACGTAGAAGAACCCAGGCTCGCGGCAGGCCTGTCCGATCTGGGCGGCCACCGCACGCCGGCCCGCGGTCCGAGCGATCAACGGTCGGACATCGATTACCGGTAGCTCCAGAGGGTCACTGGCCAAGCTTGCGAATTACGCCAGAGTCGTGCGGCTGCGGGATGAGCAGGAACGGCAAAAATGACTCCTGACCGGCCGCGGGGATGGCACGTGTACCCGCCAGTTCGCTGGCGAAACGAGCGAGCACCCTGGGGTCCAGGCCAAGGTAGTCGGTCTCTGCGGCACCGAGCTCCCCCGCCACCCGTTCGAACAGCGCCTGCGCGCGCGCCGCATGCTGGCGCACACCGCGCTCGCGGCCCTCCCGGAGCTTCACCCCCGCGGCGGCCAAGGCGATGAGTCCCTTGAGAAAATCGGCCATCCTACCGCTTCGGCCGCAGGCGTGCCAAAGCCCCTCCCAGGCCTCGTGCGCCTCCCAATAATACCCACGATTCAAGAGGTCAATGCCGTAGAGATAGGTTCGGCAGTCGTCCCAGTGATCGGGATCGAGTCCGATCCGGAACATCGGCCCGGCACCGGGGCTATGCCCGGCCGGGTCGCGGGTAGGGTGCGGGTGTTTGCCACGCGCGTACGCGTAGGAGGGCAATGGTAGCTCGGGGGCGAGCCGCGGAATGCGTCGAACCATAAATCTTGCCCAAGCGGGCGGGTCTTGAGGTGCGGCGGCGGCGTTGCCGGCGTGAGGCGCAACGAAGGGGTCGGGGGTCCTCGTTGCCAGGAGATATCTATGTACCTATGCGGAGCTCATCTCCAGCCACCGCGACTCCATAGACGGGCACATCCTTCTTCAAGAACGAGGTCAGCCCGCCCAGGATCGGGTGCTTGCCGACCCAGGCCACCACTTTACCGGTCGTGATGTCGAACTTCGAACCGTGGCAGGGACAGGTGATGATCGTGGCCTCGAGCGTGCCTTTGCTGAGCGAGCATCCCAGATGGGTGCATCTGTCCCCGATCGCATGAAATGTTTGACCCACCCTCGCCACGAGCACGCCCTTGCCCTCTATGTCCACCCGCGTTGGCCGCCCCTCGAGAAGCTCCGATATCTTCAGCGTCAGCTTTGCCATCAAGATGTCCTCTTTTTACGCTACGGCCTTATCTATCAGTATACGATGATCCGTCTTGTGCGGTCAGGGATCGGCCGCCTCCGCAGAGGAACCCAGTCGCGACGCCAATGTTGTCGAGAATGGCGAGAAGAGCCCCACCCGGCGCCGGCCCTCCCCCCTCCGAGCCGTTTTCTGGTGTAGGGTGCTGAGGGCATCGTTGGTCACTCGTGCCGCTTCGTCTCGCTATCGGGTGGTTTCCCGCTGTGCCTTGGCGATGTACTCTGGGTCCAGGATCGCTCCTCCCCGGACCACGCGATGAATGCGCAGTACATGCCTGATATCGCTCTGCGGATCGGCATCCAGGACCAGTAGGTCGGCGCGTTTGCCGGGTTCGAGAGTGCCCAGATCGGATCCGCGGCCCATGGCGCGGGCGCCGCCCTGGGTTGCTGCATCGAGGATCGCCAGAGGAGCAAGCCCGGCCTCGGCCATACGCTCCAACTCACGGTGCAGCGCGGGCCCGTGGAGGGTGCCGATGTTGCCGGCGTCGCTCCCGGCCGCGATGGTGATGCCGGCCTCGTGCAGCCGCCGTAGATTCCAGAATGCGATCCGGGGATCGGGCCAACGCAGGAACCAACGCTTCCAGAAAGCGCCCTTCCACAGGGATAGGTCTGCGAGATCGTCGAGGGTGGCCAGCACCTCCGCATCCCCGAGACGCCGCTCCAGATCCGTCGGCTTGAATCTCTGCTCAAACACCTCCCGGTAGCTTTCGTTGACCCCGAGCGTGGTGACATAGACGACGTCGCGTTCTTTCAAGAGCCTGAGGAATCCATCGTCCACCCGGCGATCATCGACGCTATGGACCAGGACATCGGCACCGGCCAGGACGGAAGCGCGAGCGACTTCGAGCTGGGTGGCATGCACGGCGACGCGCACCCCCGCCCCATGAGCTTCCTCGATGGCGGCGCGCACCCAGCCGGTCTGCTCGGCAAGCGGTACGACTGCCTCGGGGATCCACCAAAGCTTGATGAGGTCCGGCCGCTCTGCCAGCACCCGCCGCACCGCGGCACGCGCCGCCGCCGGAGAATTCACCTCGAGGATCGGCGGGTCCGCGACGCGCAGCTCCGAAGGCATATGGCTTGAAATGAGGGGCCCCGTGACGCCGAGCTGCGGCGCATGCGGCATCGTCTTGGAGCGCTCACGCGCCTCGAAGGTCCAGAACGGCCCTCCGACGTCGAGCACCGCCGTCACGCCGCTTCTGAGATAACCTGCCAAGGTCATTGGCAGGCGTGCCCTCACCCAGTCGACCTCCGCGGCATACGGCCATATCGATCGGAGATCGATGATGTCCGGCCGCGTGTAGATCCCGCCCGACTGGAACAGGTGGATGTGCGCGTCAACGAGGCCCGGGATGATCCATTTTCCGCTCACGTCGACTACCCGGGCGCCTTCGGGAATGAGGATCTCAGCGCGAGGCCCGACCGCCCTGATGCGCCCCCCGGAGATGAGCACGACGGCGTCCTCGCGCGGGCTGTTCCCGGTACCATCGATAACCGTCGCGCCCACCAAGGCGGTCGCGCCGGTGTACGGATCGTTCCCCGCACCCGCGGTGATCTGCACGAGCAACAGGACCGATTGCACAAGGGCGCGCAAGCCCGCCCCCAAGGCGTGTTCTACCGGATCACTCGATAAACTCATCAAAGCGTGAGAACTTAGCTATCATGCCGGGCATCGGGTACCCGGACCGGTGTTACGAACATGGCAGCGCTTTGGATACTGGTTTCGAGCCTCGTTCCCCTACCGAGTTTCTATGGGGCCATCGCCTACGATCGCCAAGGCGGGGCCTACGGCTTCGCCTACGATCAGCCCTCCCCGGTCGCCGCGGGCCGGCGCGCGCTCGACAAGTGCGGGAGCCCGGATTGTGAGCTGGTGCTCGAATTCGCGGACGGCTGCGGGGCCTACGCCACCGGTCCGAACGCCGCGGCCGGCGCCGGCAGCGACTACACTCGTACCACGGCCGAGGACCGGGCGCTTGCCCAATGCCGTAGCGCGGGCGGCAACTGCCGGGTCAAGGTGTGGACGTGTAATTCGACGCCCGGCGCGCAGCCACCCGCTTGGCCCCTGGAACCGGGACCGCCTTCCGACGGTATCTATTTTGGGCCGCCGCCGAAATAGTTCTGGCTAGTCGGGCCGGGCGGCCCCGTCCGGTTCCGATTGCCGTTCGACAGCAGGATAGCACGTCGTGCCGAACGCCTTGGGGCAATTTGACTTCACCCGCCGTATTGGGGGCACGCACATCCGCAACTCAACGCGGCCCTGGAGCCTACGCGGGGATCCTGAGAGATCTAGGCCGAAGCGAGACGGACGTCCAGGCAGAGCTCGGCGCCTTACTAAGGACAGGTGACACTGGATGGACTAGGCTGGAGGGTGCATTAAGGCGTGGCGCCGCTAATCCGCCCTGTCATGGCTTAGCATAGCGCGCCGCTTGGGATAGAGAATGCCGGCAACCCGCCAAGGGCATCGGCCGTCCGGCTCCGGGCTCGCTGTAGACCTGTTTGGGGAGCAGAGGGTCTCGGCGCCGGCACGGGCGGAGGGCCGCCGACTCCCGCCGCGCCGCGGGTCCCCACATGGCGCTTGACGGTGTCCGAGGGGTTCTCGATCCCTGGTACCGCGTCGAGTGTCTCGACCGGGTAGGTCTATCGGCCAGCCGTAGCGGTCGCGCAAGGAGAGAAAGGCCGGCTCGCACCTCGCGCACGGCGCTCGACCCCGGCATTCGCTGTAAGGTTTACAAGGGCAAGGGTAAGCTTTACCCGGCCTCCTCCCAAAAATCTAGTCCATTTCTATCCCCAAGTCCTTGATCGGTGCGGCAATACCCGGGAAAAGACGCCTATGGCATATCCGTTGCGCAGCCTTTAACGTCTCTAACGACAGGGCGTGATGATCCGTCCTGTGTTTAATTAACTGCCGGAGCATACTCATGCAAAAAGGATCACTACTAATGGCGCTCATTATTGTGTTGAGCCACGGAGTTGTCCTAGCAGAGACTACCGAAACTCCATCTGCGGAAACCACGCGCGACACTACGCCAGGCTCCTCGGGCCCGAATGCGGAAAAGCAAGGAGCCCCAAGCGTTCGGGATGCGGAGAACACGGGAGTAAATGTCCGTGACAGGGGCGACGTTACCGTTACGCCAGAGGACCAGGGCGGGGAAGCGGGTGACCGTGAGATCACCGCGGCAGTCCGCCGCGCGATAGTGAAAGACGACTCGCTCTCCCTCAATGCCCATAACGTGAAGATCATTGCCCGCGATGGAACCGTCACCCTGAGGGGACCAGTAGACAGCACGGCTGAGCGAACTACGATTGGCCGACTCGCAGAAAAAACCGCAGGCGTAAAGCGAGTCGACAACCAACTGGAAATCAATACCGACTGAACAGGAGAACCGTCATGAAAAAAGCCGTTTACTGCATAGCGCAGACCGCCGTCCAGGCGGACCGGATCGTGGACCAACTGCAGGTTGCAGGCTTTGCCAATAACGATATCTCGGTACTATTCCCCGATAAATCAACCACGAAGGATTTCGCGCACGAGAAGGCGACTAAAGCCCCCGAGGGTGCTACTACAGGCGGGACGGTGGGTGCTGGGGTAGGCGCTGCTTTGGGTTGGCTAGCCGGAATCGGCAGCTTGGCCATTCCAGGAGTGGGGCCCTTCATTGCCGCCGGTCCGATTATGGGCGCCTTAGGCGGTGCCGCCCTCGGAGGAGCTGCCGGGGGAATCGTTGGGGCGCTGGTGGGGTTGGGCATCCCGGAGTATGAAGCGAAGCGCTACGAAGGAAAAGTACGCGGGGGGAATATACTGATCTCCGTGCATACAGATGATGCAGGTCAGCGGACACGCGCCAAGGAGATATTTAAGCAAGCGCATGCCGAGGATATCTCAGAGACGGGTGAAGCGAGTGTATAGCGTGATGATTCGTAGGCGGCCATCGCTCACACAACGCAGATACATTCTGCCTCACTTATGCAGGAGGAACCAATGACGACACTGATATTCGTGGGCATCGGCGCTGCACTGATGTATTTCTTCGACCCGGATTCGGGGCGCCGCCGCCGCGAACGTTTGCGCGAGAAATGCACGAGCGCCACTAGACAATTCCAGGGCTCGGCCCACACCCCTGCACCGGATCTAAGTGATCGTAGATCCGGCGTGAACCCGGAACCACCACCGGGAGCTTCGGACGACCAACCGCCGATGAAATTCTAGCCACCGGAGGAGCAGACAGAGATGGGGCGCGCTGTGTCCCAGCCCGACCGGGCCCGGTCCAGAATGGCGTGGCTGGGTCCCCCGCATCGGGGGCTTTTCGTTGTTCCCGAAGCGACCCGGGCCTGTTGCTGTTCGATGACGCGAAGCTGAAAAGCGCGCTGCCAGCGTTCGTCGAGGCGATCGCAAAGCATCACCACAACGCGCGGGCAATGGATCCGCCAACCGGTTTGACCGGCGGCGCTCCCGCGACCCGCCCTACAAGTGCAATGCAGAAACGAAGAAGAAGGTTGAGGCCACAGTAAGAGCTGCTTCGCTATCGCCGGGACGGGCGATGAGTCATTTTGTAGGCTAGCGTCGAGAAGCCCTGGAACAGTTCGGACGGCTCGACATCCTGGTCACTAATGCCGCCGAGCAGCACGCGCAGGACATATCGATAAGATTACGCGCGAGCCAGCTTGAGGCCACTTTTCGCATCAACATCTTCTCGATGTTCTATTTGACCAAGGCGGCGCTTGCTTGCGCATCTCCAAGAAGGCGCCCGAATCATCAACGGCACCTCAGGCACGGCATAGCTTTGGCGCCCTTCCCCGATGGGCCGAGTGGGCTAACCCGACTAAAACCCGATTAGGTCGCGCCCTGTTACGTGTTCTCGCATCAAGCGATTCGTCCTACATGACCGGGCAGGTATTTCATACGAATGGCGGCGAACTAAGCAATGTCTAGCGACACCCAGATAGCGTCCCAGGCACGCCTGCAACAACTCGATAGACTCGCCCAGTTTTTAGATAACGCCTTTCGCATTCCTGGGACGCGCTTTCGCATGGGACTGGACGGTCTTATCGGATTGGTCCCGGGGATCGGGGATATTGCCGGCGGTGCGCTCTCCGGCTATTTGATCTGGCAGGCAGCTCGCCTCGGTGTGCCCGCCACGACGCTGCTGCGTATGTTCGGCAACACCGCTGTCGAGACAGTGGTCGGTGCGATCCCAGTCGTCGGGGACATCTTCGATATCGGCTGGAAGGCCAA
The DNA here is from genome assembly GCA_050740695.1 of Gammaproteobacteria bacterium. GTDB lineage: Bacteria > Pseudomonadota > Gammaproteobacteria > JACCXJ01 > JACCXJ01 > JACCXJ01. Next base: position 21,561 of record JBOIDR010000041.1, read on the forward strand.
TCTCAGAAATCTGACCCTGATGCGTAACCACGTGACGGACTCGGGCTTGCAAGGACGATCGTCAGGCCAGACCGTGCGGCTGTTTTCGGTGCCGATTATACTGTTGGTGCTCGCTTTGATCGTGCTCACAGTCTTCATCCTTACGCTGTTATTTAAGCTGATCTTTTAAAGTCAAGCTCACCATGATCACTCTAAATGCGCTGTACTTCTAGCGCCACTGATGCGCCCGACGGCAGTGTATGCAAACCAATCGACCAACCATACTTCAACAAATGATGGACTGGCGCGCCGCGATCATCGCCGGCATCGTTGCCGGCGTCGTATTCGTGCTGTTGAACATGTGGCTCGCCAGTTACTACTTGGGTAACGCCAATTTGCCGCTGCAACTTTCCGCCGCAGTTGTTCTGGGGCCCAGCGTGCTGGCGCCTGCCTTAGGCGTGGGCGGGAGCGTCTATGCGGCCGGCTTCCTTGTGCACATGTTGCTGGCCATCGCGTTCGCGTGCTTGCTCGCATTCTGTCTGCATCGCTGGGGAATTCTGGTCGGGATTGTCGGCGGTGCGTTGTTTGGTCTCGCGCTCTATGCGATCAATTACTATTGGGTAGCGGACACGTTTACGTGGCTCGCGCCGCTGCGCGGTTGGATCATGGCTCTATCGCACGTCATTTTCGGCGCGATCGCCGGCGGTGTTTACGAGGCGCTGGAGCGCGACCGCTTCGAACATGTTCGCGTCTAAGCAAGGCTCACTATGAATCGCGGCATGTGGAAAACGCGCCTGATCATCATGTTGGTGATCGCGGCTTTTTCCGTTTTTTCGTTTTTCAGCAAGACTTCGGTCAATCCGATCACCGGCGAATCGCAGCGCGTTGGCCTGACCCGGGATCAAGAAATTGCCATGGGATTGCAGGCCGCGCCAGAGATGGCAGCACAGTTCGGCGGTATGTATACCGATGAACGCGTGCAACAAAGCGTAAAAGCCCTGGGCAAGAAAATCGTCGCGCAAAGTATCGCGGCGCAGAGTGGCTATCCGTTCGATTTTCATGTACTGGCGGACGACGAAACCGTGAACGCGTTCGCGCTGCCCGGCGGACAGATTTTCATCACCGTTGCCCTGTTCTCGCGCTTGAAGACTGAAGATCAATTGGCGGGTGTGCTAGGCCACGAGATCGGTCATGTGATCGGCCGCCATTCCGCCGAGCACATCGCGAAAGAGGAATTGACGCAAGGACTCACCGGCGCGGTGGTGATGGGCGCGGGCTCGTACGAAATGGCTCAAGTCGCGCGCATGGTCGGCGGCCTAATCAACATGAAATATGGTCGCGAGGATGAGCTCGAGGCGGACAAGTTCGGCGTGTGCTTCATTGAACGCGCCGGCTACGATCCGGCCTCGCTGGTCGATGTGATGAAAATTCTCGCTGAAGCAAGCGGCGGCGCATCGCGCGCGCCCGAATTCGCCAGCACTCATCCGGCGCCCGAGAATCGCATGCAGCAGATTGAAGCGCACTTGCGCAATCTGGGGCAAGTCTGCGTCTTTCAACCCGTCGTGCAGCAGTAGTTCGTGCGGCCGAGGGTCACGAACTGCCGCATAAGCGCTTTAAATAACACTGAGCTACGACCCGCCTTATGCGGGGGTTTTTCATTCATTCCAACGAAGGATAGGCTCAAATCGATGAGCAGCTGGGGTGTTCGGGTTTCTTGCGCTTTGCACACACCCGGATAGAATGTCGCCGCACCTGCTGGTCTATCGGTCAGGAGCCGGCTGTTCCATGCCTGCACCAATATCCACCGAGGGGCTCGCCCCCTATGCCGCCAAGCGGTCCTTCAAGGACACGCCCGAGCCCGCCCCGGCCGAGCGCAAGGGCGCGCGGGGGCCGTTACTCTTCGTAATCCAACAGCACTCGGCGCGGCGCACGCACTTCGACTTCCGCCTCGAGCTGGACGGGGTGCTCAAGTCCTGGGCCATCCCGAAGGGCCTCGCGATCGCGCCGGGCGATAAGCGCCTCGCGGTGATGGTCGAGGACCATCCGTTCGACTATGGCTCGTTCGAGGGCGTGATCCCGCCCAAGCAGTACGGCGCGGGGCCGGTGATCGTGTGGGACTGCGGCCCGTATTCGCCCGACGATAAGGGGAAGTATTCCTTCGAAGACCGCCTGGAAGCCGAGCGTCGCATGCGCGCGGAGCTGGCGAAGGGGAAGCTCAGCTTCTTTCTCCTGGGTGGCAAGCTGAAGGGCTCTTATGCACTGGTGCGCACCAGAGAGGGAAAGGACTGGCTCCTCATCAAGCACCGCGACCGCTTCACCGAGCTTGTCCTCGCGGCCGAGGACGAACACGGCTCGATCCTCTCTGGCCTCACCGTCGATGAAATGAAGTCCGCGCCGCCGCCGCCGCGGCTGCGCGCGGAAGAGCTCGCGCCCTCCGGGCCGGCGGAGGCGATGCCGCAGAAGCTCTTGCCGATGCTCGCGATGCCCGTCGAAAAGCTCCCGGCGGGTCAGGAGTGGCGGTTCGAGCCCAAGCTCGACGGCTATCGCGTGATTGCCTTCGTCGGGCCTGAGGGCGTGAAGCTGAAATCCCGCCGCGGCCTCGACATGATCCGGCCCTTCCCGGAGATCGCCCGCGAGCTGAAGGAGGCCGCGATGGTGTCGATGGTGCTCGACGGCGAGCTGCTCGCGCTGGGGTCGGACGGCAAGCCTTCCTTCAACGCGCTGCAGAACCGCGCGCAGGCGAAGGGCGACGCCGAGATCGAGCGCGCGGCCGCGACTTCGCCGTGCATCTTCGTCTGTTTCGATCTGCTGCACTTCGCCGGCATGAACCTGCGCAAGGCCCCCTACGGGGACCGCACGCGCTACCTCGCGCAAGCGCTCCTGCCGACCCCGCATATCCAGCGCATCGACGCGAGCGACGACGGCGAAGCGCTCTATCGCGCCTCGCTCGATGCGGGCTTCGAAGGCGTGGTAGCGAAGCGCCTGCCGTCCCCCTACGAATCGGGCAGACGCTCGGCCAACTGGGCGAAGGTGAAGGCGGTGCAGTCGGAGGAGTTCTACATCGGCGGCTACACCGAAGGCAAGGGCAGCCGTGCCGAGCGCTTCGGATCACTGCTCGTCGGCACACAAGCGGGCCGCGGCAAGCGGGTCGGCAAGCTCGAGTACGCAGGCCGCGTGGGCTCGGGGTTCGATGAGCGGCTGCTCGCCGCCCTGCGCAAGCGTTTCGACGAGCTCAGGACCGGTAAGCACCCGTTCACCGAGCAGCCGCCCATCGACCGCCCCACCACGTGGCTGAAACCGAAGCTCGTCGCGGAGGTCGAGTTCGCCGAACGGACGGCCGACGGCCGCCTGCGCGCGCCCGTGTTCCTGCGCCTGCGCGAGGATGCGAAGCCCACGCCCGCCGAGCTCCGGTCGCGGCAATCGAGGGCGCGCGCCGCGCCGAGCCAGGACGAAGCGGACGCCGCCACCTTGCTCGCGGCGCTCGAAGGCAGGGAGGACAAGGCACTCGTTCCGATCCGCGGCGAGCGCGTCTCGCTCACCAATCTGAACAAGGTCCTGTGGCCAGCGGAAGAGGACGCGGGGCTTCGCGCCTACACGAAGCGCGATCTCCTGCGCTACCTGCTGCAGATCTCGCCCTGGCTCCTGCCGCACATCGCGGACCGCCCGCTCACCATGATCCGCATGCCCGACGGCATCCACGGCGAGCGCTTCTTCCAGAAGCATTGGGAGCGGTCGTTTCCCTCGTTCGTCGAGACCATCACGCTCTTTTCGGAGAGCAAGGACGAAGCGCACACCTATTTCCTTTGCAACAACGTGCCGACGCTCCTTTGGCTGGGGCAGGTGGGGACTCTCGAGCTCCACGTCTGGCACTCGCGCGCCAGCACGTACCCCGAGGCCGCGGGCGCGGGCACCGACTATGCCAGCTCGCTTCAAAGCCTCGAGGACTCGATCCTCAACCGCCCCGACTGGGTGGTGTTCGACCTCGACCCGTACATCTACTCGGGCAAGGAAGCGCAAGGCGCCGAGCCCGAGTACAACGTTCAGGCCTTCGACAAGGGAAAGGAAGTCGCCTTCTGGCTGAAGGAGCTGCTGCAGAGCATCGGCTTGAAGGCGATCGTGAAGACCTCGGGGAAGACCGGGCTGCACGTCTTCGTGCCCGTGGTTCGCACGCTCGACTTCGACCTTGTGCGCTCGATCAGCCAGGCGGTCAGCGAGCACCTCCGGCGCCGGCACCCCAAGGAGATCACCACCGAGTGGGCCACCACCAAGCGCACCGGCAAGATCTTCATGGACTACAACATGAACGGGCGTGCCAAAACGCTCAACGTGGCGTATTCTCCCCGGGGAGTGCCGGGGGCGCCGGTGTCCATGCCGCTCGCCTGGGAGGCGCTGGAGAAGGCCCATCCCATGGACTTCACCATGGAAAACGCGCTCACAAGGCTCGACAAGACGGGCGACGCATGGAAAGACGCCCTGCGCTTCAAGCAGGACATCGAAGCCCTGATCGATTTCTGGAAAGGCTAAGAACTTTGACCTAAACGGAGGTCTCCATGGCAGCCCGCTCCATCGCATCTCTTACCGTCACCTTCGGACTGGTGTCGATCCCCGTGAAGCTCTACTCCGCCACCCAGGCGCGCGCGGGGATCTCGTTCAACCTCATCCACAAGGGCTGCGGCTCGCGCCTGCGTCAGCAATACTTCTGCATCAAGGAAGACGTGCCGGTCGAGCGCGCCGACATGGTGAAGGGCTACGAGTTCGCCAAGGACCAGTACGTCACCTTCTCTCCAGAGGAGATGAAGGAGCTGGAGGAGAAGGGCACCGGCACGGTCGAGATCACGCAGTTCGTGCCGGAGGAGAAGATCGATCCGATCTACTACGACAAGGCCTACTATCTTGCACCCGACAAGGGCGGCCCGAAGTCCTACGCACTGCTCTCCCAAGCGATGAAGAGGACCGGCCGCTGCGCGCTCGCGCGCTGGGCCGCGCGCGGCAAGCAGTATATCGTCCAGCTTCGCCCGCTGGACGGGGGGCTGGTGATGCAGCAGCTTCTCTATGCCGACGAAGTGCGGTCGATCTCGGAGATCGAGATCCCGCGCGCGGAGGCGAAGGAGCCGGAGCTCAAGCTCGCCGAGCAGCTGATCGAGCAGATCGCCGTCGAGGACTTCGACCCGAGCCAGTACGAGGACGAGGTGAAGAAGCGCATCGAGGCCGCGGTAGAGAAGAAAGTGGAAGGCGAGGAGATCTCCGTCTCGCCCGAGCCGGAGAAAGGCGGCGCGCAAGTCATCGATCTCATGGCCGCGTTGCGCGAAAGCCTCAACAAAGCGCCGAAGAAACCCACACCGGCGCGTGCGGCGCCGCCGCCCGCCACGCCTGCGAAGGCCGCCGAGCGCAAGCCCGCGAAGCGCGCCACCGCCGCTCGGCCCGCCGCCCGCGCCAAGGCCGGCCGCACATCGAAGGATTCGTAGGGCGGAGCAGGCGGAACCGTGATCTGCCAGGCACCTAGCGCACTGGTTTATATATATATATCCGGCGCCGATGACCTACTTTAGCTCTAAACAGGTCCGCGAAATCCTGGGCCTGTCCTCGTCCATCGTCGCGCGCCTGATCGAGGCCGGCTTCGTCATGCCGGAGCGCGGCCCCCGCCGCGAATTGAGATACACCTTCCAGGACCTGGTCGTTCTCCGCGCCGCCAAAGGCCTCGCCGACGCGCGCCTACCCGCCCGGCGCATCTCGGTTTCCCTGAAGAAGCTCAGGCAGCAGCTCCCTCAGGAACTCCCCGCCACGGGCCTCCGGATCGCAGCCGTCGGCAATTCGGTCGCGGTGATGGAAGCCGAGGACAAATGGCGCACCGCGGAAGGGCAATACCTGCTCGCGTTCGAAGTCCTCGCGCCCCAAGGCCACGTCGTCGTCCTCGACCGAACGAACGGCGAAGTAGCGAAGTCTGCTGAAGAATGGTTCGAGGAAGGCTGCCGGCTGGAAGAGACCGACAGTGCCGATGCCATCGCGCACTATCGCAACGCGCTCGCCGCGAAGATTTGCCAATCAGGCATTTACACCAACCTGGCGTTGCTGCTGCATGGAAGCGGCCAATGGAGCGACGCCGAAGAGATATACCGGGAAGGAATAAAGGCCTGCCCCGATGATGCGCTGCTGTTTTTCAACTACGGGGTGCTGCTGGACGAGCAGTCAAGAGCCGAAGAAGCGATCGAGAGTTACCGCAAGGCGCTAGCCAAGGACCCGAGTTTCATGGACGCTCACTACAACCTAGCGCTCCTCTACGAAGCAGCAGGAAAGCATCAGGAGGCGTTGCGGCATCTGAATGCATGCCGGAAATTGGAAAAAATATGAGCGCTGCTCAGTGTCTAATCCTGAGGAGATGTCGATATCGATCGACCGCAACCGCATGCACGAGATACTCGCCGAGGCGCGCTCGTCACGACCAGACCCGGACCCGATGCCACCGCCCCAGCCTTCGAGCTGGATCGCGCCTTCCGGGATCGCATCGTGGCGCTACCCGAGGTCAAGGCGGTGAGCACGGTCCGGCGCTTCCGCCTGGAGATCGCGGGGCAGCCCACGGACATGGCCATATCTTATGAGATCGCCCCGGAATCGTACCGGGGTTTTCGCTTCAAAGGAAGACGCGGCTGGAGATCGCCGGCCGCGGTCCTGCGCAGTACTCAACGCCGTCTCGCGCGCTCCTCCACGGCCAAAGCCATGCTCATCGCCGTGCTCATCGGGGGGACGGACCTCGACTGGTGGATCATGCGGGCCCCTTCACCTCGGCCGGAGGAGGGAACCGCGGGCCCCGTGTCCGCGAGCGCGGCGATCCCGCGGCGAACGAGGGCTACGCCCACGCCCTGTTCCCGCTGATGAGTTCGATCAGCGGGTGAACGCGAAGCGTCGGAAAGCCAGGGCCAGGGAGCGGCCCTGCTTGCCGCGCCGAGAACGCAACAACAGGATGTCGCCGGCCAATCCAGGAATGGATTACTTCACACTGGTGAGTGGCTTCCCACTCGGAAGCTTTCCTGCCGGTCAAGCTGACTTGACCGGCACCGACAGACTCGCGTCCGAGCCCGGCCCTCGCCTGTCGATCACGCCACAGCCCCTACCCACCCGAAACCCGGCCGGGGTCGCTTCGACCGCATTCTTCCCGCCGACCACCGAATCACCGGCCGGCCCGTCCGCTAGTACGTGTTGCAAAGACCCTTTGAATTTCCTATCCTTCGTGATTGACACTCCGCAGCTTAGGCAGTACCTTCACTTTTGAGAAAAAGGTCCACGCCCTTCCCTGACGATCCGCGTGGAAGTTTATGCAACTGGACGGATCATTACTAACTGCCGCAGTAACACTTTTTGGGTTTATAGTCTCTGCTTGTTTAATTGTTTGGCAAGTTGCCAGACAAAATAAAAACCTTCTCAAGCAACAAGAAAAGAAAATCAAGGATGAGCTAAAGCTGACGGTTTACCTGGAAATAGAAAAGTTTCTTCATGCAGGTGCAACCAGCCTTTTAAATGCTGTTAGCGAAGTCAATGCTATTCCTTCTGCCCTTTCAAGTTATCTTTTCAAGAAAGATGAGCTAAGACTGTCACCTGAGCCGATAAAGGAAAGGACAGAAACACACTTAAATGGGCATCACCAAGCCGATATAGACTTAACTAATATAGTCTACGCTATAGAACGGTACGAGATAGCATTACCCAAAATTGAAACATTGCGACTGGCATTTTTTGAGAAACAACGAGAATGTTCGGATAAATTTATGGTTTTTTTTAATGAAGCGGTACAATTTATACCTCATGATGTTCCTGAGAATCGCCAAAGTGTCGTTGGTAAAACCGTTACAATGAGAAGCGCAACAACTGCCGACATTCAAAAACTACAAGACTTAGCCAAAGCCTATGTCGAGTGCGCTCTTGACTTGCAAGGATATATATATGATTTGCGAATTATTTTGCAGAACTCATTACTTGGTCATATATTCGATAAGCATCTCAGCGGTCGGAAAAAAGCAAATCCAAACCTAATTATCTTGAAAACGGATGATTCAGAAGATATGAAAAAATTGAAGAATGACTTATTGCGTTCTGGCTCGTGGGGCAACGTTCTGACACGGACATATCATAGTTCTAGCAGAGAAGACTGTTAGAAACGCAACACAACATGTTGGGCTTCCTTACGTCAGCCCAACCTAACTAACGCCCTCGGACGCGCGTCCGGCTCGGCCGCGATTATGGTCGAGTGCACGATCGAGACGTTGTCGTCGGCCAGGACGAAGCCCACGGCCAGCACCACCACCAGGACCACCAGCGCCCACTTGAGGATGTTCATGGATCGGGATCTCCTTGGGTCGACAACCTACGGAAGCCGTCTCCGCGCCGCGAGATCGGCAGCGCCCCCGACGCGGACCGGCGGAGCTACTCTACCCGCGGGGCCTGGAACTCGCCGCTGCGCTGGAAGAGCGTGAACGAGGTCGCGTCCGCCGCGAAGACGATCCTCACCGTGGTGGCGCGGAACTCGTCGCCGCCCTGCCAGCGCAGCCGGAAAGCACCCCTGGCCCGCGGCCTGCCCCATCAGCGCGCCGCCCTCCAGGCCCAGCGTGTCGATGCGGTACTTGCCGACCAGGCACGCGATGCGCTCGGCCGGCGGGATCCGCCCCGTTAGCCATGAGCGAACCTGTTCCCGCCAACTCGGAGCTTCTGCCGGTCAAGGTGACTTGGACTCGGGTCCGAGTACCCGCCCCTCGCCTGTCCACCTCACCCTGAAGCTCAGACACCCACCGAAACCCGGCCGGGGCCAGCTCGAACGCGCCGGGGTCAGGCCGAACGTGCTCTTACCACCGCCCTCCCGCACCACCCAACCACCGGCCGGCCCGTCTGACCCAACAGCACCTGTTGCAAAGACCCATTGAATTTCCTATCCTTTGATTCGTATGAAAGATGCCGTGGAGGGACCGATCATAACCACAGTACCTAGCTTTACACAGGCGTGCGAAACCGCCCTTCCTGTTTTCAGGAAGGGATCGCTTTTCGATTGATAAAGGCGTTGAGCCTTTGGGTTTAATGAAGCGTGGC
>JBOIDR010000042.1:0-30521 GCA_050740695.1 Gammaproteobacteria bacterium
CCCCACCCTAGCCCTCCCCCGCTGCGCAGGGGAGGGACTTACCCTGGCGTTTGCAGCTGATTGACTTTGCATGTGAATCAGGAATTGCTCGAGCGGTGTTGTTCGACATTTACGACGCAAGTATCTAGCCGTCGGTGGAAAACGCCGCACTCCGGGTCTTGCTCTTGAACTCGCTTGCGCTTGGGTCCGTGTCGATCCCACTGAACCCTACGGTTCCGACCTGATAGAGCAACGATTCTGGCAGAGTTTGTTTGGCGTTGAAGCCCTCGACCACGCAGATCGAGAGCCGGCCTGCTCGGAACGCGGCGTTGCCAGGATCCGCTCTGCTCGTCCCTCTGCGAACCGGCGCGTGTCGCCTCAGAAATCCAATACCTTCGGTGACACGAGGCGCGCGAAGTCGGTATAGGCGAGCTTGATGAGCTCCGTGTGCGAACCGGCGTTGAAGGCGATCTCGCGGTCCTCCGACAGCTGGCGCGCGGCATAGACCTCCATACCGTAGAGGTTGCCGAAGGGCGGCATGGCGCCCAGCTCGCACTCCGGGAAGCGGTCCTGGAACTCCTTCTCGCTCGCGAGCCCGACGTTAGCGGCGCCGATCGCCGCACGCAGGCGCTCAAAGTCCACCTGATGCGAGGCGGGCAGCACAGCCATGGCGATCCGGCCGTCCACTTTGACCATCACTGTCTTCGCCAACTCTCTGCCCGGGACGTGGGCGGAGGCCGCGATCTCCTGCGCCGTATAGGCACGGGAATGGACGATGCTCACGTACTTCACGCGATGGCTGTCCAGGAATTCCTTCAGCTTTTTGACGGGCATGGTACTCCTCCGTTTCGCAAGGTTGTGATCGGGCCGGGGTGAAGGCGACCCAGCACAGATCGGTCACCGCCACCCGGGCATCATGCTCTAAGTATGGACCATCGATCGACGATCTCCCGATTGCCCATCAATCATCGCACCCCGCTCTCCCTTTGTAGTATCCTTTGCGCGCCGTATCGATCGGGACGCCGTCCCCGCACGGCGTGACCGTCCCCTTTGCCAAACGCCCCATTTTCCAAACGCTCACTCCGATGCCCGAGCCCTTGAATCGTTACAGCGCGCGCGTCACCAGGCCCAAATCGCAGGGCGCGTCCCAGGCCATGCTCTACGGGACCGGCCTCACCGAGACCGACATGGAAAGGCCCCAGGTCGGGATCGCGAGCGTCTGGTACGAGGGCAACCCCTGCAACATGCACCTCTTGCAGCTTGCCGAACGGGTCAAGGCCGGGGTCGTCGCCGCGGGGCTCGTCGGGATGCGCTTCAACACCATCGGGGTCAGCGACGGGATCTCAATGGGCACCGAGGGCATGAGCTATTCGCTGCAGTCGCGCGACCTCATCGCCGATTCCATCGAGACCGTGATGTCGGCCCAGTGGTACGACGCCAACATCTCGATCCCGGGCTGCGATAAGAACATGCCGGGCTGCCTCATGGCCATGGGGAGGTTGAACCGGCCGGCGCTCATGATCTACGGCGGGACCATTCGGCCTGGGCATCGCGGGCCGGACACCCTGGATGTGATCTCCGCGTTCCAGAGCTACGGCCAGTACCTCGCGGGCAGCATAGACGATGACGCGCGCCGCGAGATCGTGCGCCTCTCCTGCCCCGGCCCCGGCGCCTGCGGCGGCATGTATACGGCCAACACCATGGCGGCGGCCATCGAGGCCCTGGGGATGTCGCTGTCCTACAGCTCCTCGACACCGGCGACCGATCCGGCCAAGCTCGACGAGTGCTTCGAGGCCGGTGCCGCGATCCGTCGTCTCCTGGAGCGGGACCTCAAGCCGCGCGACATCATGACCCGCGCGGCCTTCGAAAACGCGATGGTCCTCGTGACCGTCCTCGGCGGCTCGACCAACGCCGTCTTGCATCTCATCGCCATGGCGCGCTCCGTGGGCGTCGCGCTCACGATCGACGACTTCCAGGCGGTCAGCGACCGAACGCCCTATCTCGCGGACTTGAAGCCGAGCGGGCGCTATGTCATGGAGGACCTGCACCGGGTGGGTGGCACGCCGGCGGTGATGCGCGAGCTCCTCGGGCACGCCCTCCTCTCTGGGGACTGCCTCACGGTGACCGGCAGGACGATGGCCGAGAACCTCGGCGCGGTACCCGGTCTGACGCCAGGCCAGGCAGTGGTACGGCCGCTCTACGCACCCATCAAACCCACCGGCCACATCCAGATCCTGCGCGGCAACCTCGCACCCGGCGGGGCAGTCGCCAAGATCACGGGCAAGGAGGGGCTCTGCTTCTCCGGGCCCTCGCGGGTGTACGACTCCGAGGAGGAGATGCTGCACGCGCTGGAGGCGAAGGCGATCCAAAGAGGTGATGTGGTCGTCATCCGCTACGAGGGGCCCAAGGGCGGGCCCGGGATGCCGGAGATGCTGACGCCGACCTCGGCCATCATGGGGGCGGGGCTCGGATCCGAGGTGGCGCTCTTGACCGATGGGCGTTTCTCGGGCGGCTCGCACGGTTTCCTGGTCGGGCACGTGGTGCCCGAGGCCCAGGAGGGCGGTCCCATCGCCCTGGTGCGCGATGGGGACCGGATCACCATCGACGCGGTCGCGCAGACGTTGTCCATAGATGTCGCGGAGGAAACGCTGGCGCGCCGGCACGCCGAGTGGGTGCCCCCGCCCTACAAGGCGACCCGCGGCACGCTGTACAAATACATCAAGAACGTCAAGACCGCCTCGGAAGGCTGCGTCACCGACGAGTGAATACGGCTCATCCGCCCCGGCCATATTTGATCAGGTCCTCCGGCGGACCGGGCCGGGGGTAGCAGGCGGCTAAGGGAAGGGGAACGCCGGCATCCGGGGATCCGGCCCGGTCAGGACATCGGGATGTCTCGCGCCCACGAGGTCGCTGATTTCCTCGACCCGGTCATGGGGGACGTCGACCATGAGGAGCACCTTGCCGGCGTCCAAGGCCTCGTCGTAGCCCCTGAGCTCACTGTTCGGGACGCTGGACGCGATCATGCTCGAGACCCAGATACCGAAGCTCGCCCCGAGCAACGCGAACAAGAGAACCGCGCCCAGCCCGAGTGCCGACTCGATCGGGGGGATACGCGAGATCACGAAACCGAATACGGCGCCTAGCGCCCCACCGAAGACCAGGCCGGTCCAGATCCCATGTTTGAAGTCGCTCTTCTGGGCGACGGAGGCCTCCGGGAGGTCTCTCAGATCGGTCCCGCGTTTGGCCATGAAATGCATGTGCCGGTCCTCGATGCGGGCCAACAGCAACTCCCTCTCGATCTCCTGCGCCGCCTCGACACCCGGGAGCACAAAAATCAAACGGGTTCTCATAGCCGATGACCTCCAAGAGTGATGGCCAAAAGTAATGGAGGGACTCGGACGCCCGGGCGCCCTCCGGTTCCAGCCGCTAACCTACCGTCTATCACTTCACCCGGGGCAAGTCAACCAACTTGACGGCGTCAGCCCAGCGGCCGCTCCGCCGGGGTCTCCGGGACACGCCTGCCCGGAAATTGCGCGACTGGCTGCCCTGGTGCCGAAGCCCCTCGTGAACGTCACTCGCTTCCATGGCGTGTTCGCGACAACAGCGCTTGGTCTCGGTGTACGCCATGGCAGAGTGCGTTTCCGCCAACGCGCAAACCACTAGCTAGCCGTCCTATCTCACGAGACGCGGATCGAAGTTGAGCGGCTCAACCGACGCCGCGGCGATGACTGCTTCGAACTCCGCATGGGTCGGGTTGAAGAGGGCGTTTCGCTGCAGCGGCACTAGGGTGCTGGGGACCGCGAGGGCGAGAGAAAGACGGCTCGCGATCCACTCGTCCCCGATCGCCGCCGTGGAGGAGGGCGAAGGATCGCCCCTCCAGTCGGGAGGAAGCGCGCTGTCGTCCAGAACCATCACGCTCTCATCGGCCAACTCCAGGCTGAACAGGACGTACTGATTCAGCACCTCGGTGCGGTGCAAATGCACGAGTAGCTCCAAAGCGGCCAGGGCAACGCTGTCCGATGCGTACACCATCGTCACGCCCTTGCTGTTCCAACGACCACCGTGGGCTTTCGCACCGGAGCCGTCCAACGCGGTGCCGGCATACCGCGCCTTCACCAGGCGGTACGCCCGCATCAGGTGTAGACGCCGTGCTCCAGGCGACCGATGAAGTCCTGTATCTCGGCAGCTCCGGCCTCGGTGTCCAGATGCTGAAGTGGGCTGTCGCCGCCCAGTGCTTTTGCAGGCTCGTTGAGCCAGCGCCGCGCCGACTCGGCCTCACCCTCGAACAGCTGCACAGCGCTGCGGTACGCCGCCGCGACGCGATATACCCGATCGCTCTCCTCGGGCGACAGCAGCCCGGAAGCGCTCTTGCGACGCCGGGTCAGCGTCGCGGGGGCGATTTTGGTCACCTTCAGCAGGGTCTGCTGGGGTATGCCAAGCTCATCGGCCAGCTTCTCGATGACCGCTACACGAAACCCACCGTGGATCTGTTTCACTAGCTCGGCGCGGTCCTTGGCGAGCCCCAACCGGCGAAACGCTTCGGTGCTAGAGGCTTTTGCGGCCGCTCCGCCCGCGGCGCGGGACCGGGGTTGGGGCTTGAAAACTCTCGCCTGCGCAGTCATTCACGGGCTCCCGAAATGATTTATATGGAATAAAGTATACAATCAACTGGAATAACCGCAAGGGGTGCCAACTCGACAGCCTAGACTAGCGCTGGTCGCCTTGGCCGGTAGAGCACCGGCGGCTCCCACCGGCCGCGGCGCCGAGCCCAAGGTTTGCACCACTGTCGCAAGCCATGCGCATTTTCCGGCAGCGACCCAGCCCGCGAGAGCCTGCAGAGCGAGCACCTCAGCGCTCTGCATCAGGTGCTCGTCTGCGCACGGATCGGCAATGAGCGGATGCGCTTGCCGGTCAAGGCAAACAGCGCATTGCAAAGCGCCGGAGCGATTGGCGGGACACCCGGCTCACCGACCCCGGTCGGGTTTTCCTGCGAAGGCACGATATGCACTTCCACTTTCGGCATCTCATTCATTCGCAGTACCCGATAGTCGTGGAAATTGCTCTGCTCGACCCGGCCGTCTTTCAAGGTGATCGCGCCGTCGAGCGCGGCGGCGAGACCGTAGCCGATCCCGCCTTCCATTTGCGCGCGTATGACATCGGGATTTACCGGGACGCCGCAATCCACCGCGCATATGACGCGCTCCACGCGGAGCGAGCCGTCCGGCTTCATCACAACCTCGGCGACCTGAGCGACGAAAGTCTTGAACGACTCGTGCACGGCAACGCCGCGCGCCTTGCCTTTCGCAAGCGGCGTTCCCCAGCCCGCTTTCTCCGCCGCCAGATTGAGCACGCCCAGGTGCCGCGGGTGTTTCGCAAGCAGCGCGCGGCGGAATTCTACCGGATCTTTATCCGCCGCGGCGGCAAGTTCATCTATGAAAGTCTCGGTCGAGAACGCCGTGTGCGTCGAGCCGACCGACCGCCACCACTGCACCGGCACGCCGACCTTCGGCGAATGCAAATCCACGAGTATGTTCGGAATCGCATAGGGCAAATTGGACGCGCCCTCGACCGAGGTTGCATCGATGCCGGCTTTCACCAGCATCGACTCGAACGGCGTGCCGGCCAGAATCGACTGGCCGACGATGCGGTGATGCCAGGCCACCGGGTTGCCGTCTGCATCGAGCGCCGCGCGCAAGATATGGTAGTAGATCGGACGAAAATAACCGGCACGCATGTCATCTTCGCGCGTCCACTGTAGTTTGATCGGCACGCGGCCGTCGATCGCCTTGGCGATATGGGCGGCTTCCACCGGATAATCCGATCGCGGATTCGCGCGGCGGCCGAAACTGCCGCCGGCATAGAGCATGTTGATTTTGACCTGCTCGGGTTTCATCCCGACCGCGGCCGCGACGTTGGCCTGGTCCACCGTCTGGAATTGCTCGCCATTCCAGACTTCGCAGCCATCCTTACCGAGCTCCACCACGCAGTTCATCGGTTCCATCGCGGCATGGGCAAGATACGGAAATTCGAAAGCAGCCTCGAATGTTTTCGCGCCTGAACGGAAAGCAGCATTCGTATCGCCGGCCTGATGCGCGGCCAGTCCCGGTTTCGCAGCCAGCGCTTTGTATTGCGCGAGTATCTCGGCGCTGCCGACTTTGTTGGCGCCGGCCTCGTCCCATTCGACCGACAGCCCGTCGCGTCCCTGCTTGGCGGCCCAAAAGTTGTTCGCAAGCACGGCGACGCCTTCCGGGATTTGTACGACGTCGACGACGCCCTTCACTTTTTTCGTTTTCGACGCATCGAAGCTTTTCACTCTTGCGCCGAACAGCGGCGGATGCGCGACCACCGCCGTCAGCATGCCGGGAAGCTTCATGTCGATGGTATAACGCGCGGTTCCATTGCACTTGGCTTTGGAATCCTTGCGCGGTATTTGCTTGCCGATATAGCGGAAGTCTTTCGGGTCTTTCAATGTGACTTCAGTCGGTACGGCTAAGGCTGCGGCCTTCTGCGCCAATTGTCCGAAGCTTAGCTTGCGACCGCCGTGCATGATGATGCCTTGCTCCACGGTAATTTCTTCGGCAAGCACTTCCCATTGTTCGGCTGCCGCAGCGACGAGCATCGCACGCGCCGCCGCGCCCGCCTTGCGCAATTGCTCGTAGGAGTTGGCGATCGCCGAGCTGCCTCCGGTCCCCTGCGTTTCGCCCCAAAATAAATTGTTGTAAAGCTTGGCATCGGCCGGCGCGCCTTCGACTTTGACTTTGGACCAATCGGCGTCGAGTTCCTCGGCGACCAAGGTCGCGAGCCCGGTGTAGCTGCCCTGGCCCATTTCGACGTGCTTGGCGATCACGGTCACGCGGCCGTCGGTGGCTATTCGCACGAAGGCATTCGGCGCGAACGATGGGGCCGCCGCGCTGCCTGCCATTTTTCCCAGCCCCTGCGCAATCCCGGTCGGAAGATAAAAGCCGAGCGTTAACCCGGCGCTTACGGCGGCGCTGGCCTTCAAAAATTCGCGGCGGCTCAAATGAGTTGTGGTCATGGTCACCCCTATCGACTCTACCGTCTAACTTTGTGGCAGCCGCTGTCAAATGAATACGCGTCATCGCGAGGCCCGCGGGCCGTGGCGATCTTGTCCTACGAATTAGCTGGAAGACTACTTCGTCGCGCTGCTCCTCGCAACGACGAGCGTGCCTACGTTTGTTCACCGGATCAGTGCGAACAGTTGGAGTCGCGATCAAACGAGCGCTTTCGCCGCTTCGTGAATCGCCGCGCGTATGCGCACATAAGTTGCGCAGCGGCAAATGTTCCCTGACATCGCGGCGTCGATATCCGCATCGGTAGGCTTGGCTTTTTCCCTTAGCAGCGCCGCCGCCGACATGATCTGGCCGGACTGGCAGTAGCCGCATTGCACGACGTCGAGCTTTTCCCATGCCGCTTGCGTCACCTTGCCCGCGCGCGTGGCGCCGACGTTTTCGATCGTGGTGATGCGTCTGCCGGCGGCGGCCGATAACGGTATGCTGCACGAACGCACCGCTTTGCCGTCCACGTGCACCGTGCACGCGCCGCACTGGGCGATGCCGCATCCGTACTTGGTGCCGGTCAAGCCGGCGCCGTCGCGTATCGCCCACAATAGCGGCGTATGCGGCGGCAGATCGAGGCTGTAAGTGTTGCCGTTGATGTCGAGTGAAATCATTGCGGCTCCTTTGTGAGTCATTCCGGGCACTTGGCACCCAGCTTCGCCCATGCGTGCACGATGCGAGCGAACTCCGGTTTAGCTATCGGCACGGGCTCGCGCGCTCGGCCGTCGGCGTCGGTTCCCGGCGCCCATCCCCAGGCGACGAGTTCGTCGCGCGTCATATGCTCGATGATTGCCTTCAGGTCCTTGTTGCCGTTCTTGCTTCGGTCAAGCAGCGCCCGGCAAAGTTCACCCTGCGACAGGTTTTCCCACGCCATCGACACGGGTGCTAAATGCCAGTTGGGCGCGCCGGGGACGCCGCTCGCGCGGTAGTTCCTGGTTTGGTGGCAAGCCGTACATTGCAGTCCCGCCGCGCCTTTGTCGTGCGGACCCCGAGCGACCGGCGGCACGTGGACATGCGCATCGAGACCTTGCTTCGGCGAGTCGCCCCTCGGGTGGCAGTTCAAACAGCGCGGGTGCGTGAGCACGCTATGGATGTCGGCAAACAGCCTGTCGCTCTCTGTCTGCTGCGCGGTGGCCGCAACGGAAACCAACACGATCGGGCTTGCGAGTCCAAACATTACAAGAATATTTCGCAGATTCATAAACCGGTTCCCTGGATCGTGACCCCGGGGATGGTTCGGCCCTGCAACGCCGACCTGGCCTTCATCGACGGTACAGGTCGTCGTGGATCTCGATCGTCTCTTTCATACGACCAGCTTAGTTTAGTTTAGGGGTTTCCTGTATTCCCTGCAAACGACGGTGGCATCCGGACCGGACCGCGCGGGCAGGTCCGAGGTCGGCGCCGCGTAGTCGTACGCGGCATTACTCGCCCAGCGGCCGCTCCGCCGGGGTCTCCGGGACACGCGCCTCGTCGAGGTCTGGGATGAGCGCCGTCAGGGCCTCGGCACCGGACTCCGCTCCCGGTTCGAGCCGGGCGATATGGAACAGGGCCTCGCCTTCGTTGACGAGCGGCAGGTTGATGCGCCCGATCACGATGCCGGTGGTGGGGGTGTGGACCTCGGCCTCACGCTCGCCGAAGGGGTCGGCCACGACGCCCAGGCATTGGTGCGCCTCTACCCGGGCCCCGAGCGGGGTGAGCGTGCGCAGGATGCCGCTCTGCGGCGCCCGTACCCAGCCGCTCGAACGACCCTCCAGGGGTTCGATGCGGCGCTGCCGGGTACGCAGGGGCGGCAGCATTCGGAGATAGCGCATCACCGACAGGACGCCGTGTACGCCGATCCGGATCGCGACCTCGTCGAAGCGCAGGGCCTCGCCGGCCTCGTAGACCACGATCGGGATCCCGCGGCGCGCCAGGGCCTTGCGGATCGAGCCGTCCACGAGCGCCGTGTTGATGAGCACCGGGGCGTCGAAGGCGCGCGCCATGCGCATGGTCTCCGGATCGTCGGTACAGGCCCGCACCTGGGGCAGGTTGTCGCGGTGGATGGCGGCGGTATGGAGGTCGATCCCGTGCGTGCAGAGCTCGGCGATCTCGCTGAGGAAGACGTGCGCCAGGCGCGACGCCAGGGACCCCTTCTCGGAGCCCGGAAAGCAGCGGTTGAGGTCGCGGCGGTCGGGTAGATAACGCGACTGGTTGATGAACCCATAGACGTTGACCACCGGGACCGCGAGCAGCGTGCCCTTGAGTCGCTCCAGCCCTTTGACCCCCAGGACCCGCCGGATGATTTCGACGCCGTTGATCTCGTCGCCATGGATGGCTGCGCACACGAAGAGGCGGGGGCCCGGCCGGCGGCCGTGCAGCACCTGGACCGGGATGGTGAGGGCGGCATGGGTGTAGAGATGGGGGACCGGCAGATCGACGAGCCGGCGCTCTCCGGCCGCGACCCCGACACCGCCGATGTGGATGGGGAGCTGCGTCATGGCCGTGTCCATCAGCCGCTGCCGCGCGTGCGCGTGCGGCCGCTGCGGGCGAACTTCTCGATGAATTCGACGATCATCCCGGCGATGTCCTTGTTCGAGGCCCGCTCAATCCCCTCGAGCCCCGGCGAGGAGTTGACCTCGAGGACGAGCGGCCCGTGGTTCGAACGCAGGATATCCACGCCGGCGACGTTGAGCCCCATGGTCTGGGCCGCTCGCACCGCGGTCGAGCGCTCCTCTGGACTGATCTTGACCAGCATCGCCCCCGCGCCGCGGTGCAGGTTGGCGCGGAACTCGCCGGCCCTGGCCTGGCGTTTCATGGCCGCCACGACCTTGTCGCCGACGATCAGGCAGCGGATATCGCTGCCCCCCGCTTCCTTGACGAATTCCTGGACCAGCACGCTGGCCTTGAGACCGAGGAAGGACTCGAGCACGCTCTTGGCGGCGTTGTGGGTCTCGGCGAGCACCACCCCCATGCCCTGGGTGCCCTCCAGGAGCTTGATGACCAGCGGCGTCCCGCCCACCATCGCGATCAGATCGGCGATATCGTCGGGTTTGTGGGCGAAACCGGTCACCGGCAGGCCGATGCCCTTGCGCGACAGGAGCTGGAGCGCGCGCAGCTTGTCGCGCGCCCGGCTGATGGCCACCGATTCGTTCAAGGGATAGACGCCCATCATCTCGAACTGGCGCAGGACCGCCGTACCGTAGGAGGTGACCGAGGCCCCGATGCGCGGGATCACGGCGTCGAACCCCTCGAGGTGGTCGCCCTTGTAATGGATGCTCGGGCGGTGGGAGGTGATGTTCATATAGCAGCGCAGGACGTCGAAGACCCGCGCCTCGTGCCCGTGCGCCCGGCACGCCTCGACCAGCCGCCTGGTCGAGTACAGCTTAGGGTTACGGGACAGGATGGCGATCTTCATGCTCGGGGCCGCCATGGGTTGGGGGAAACCTTTTTCTATAGGCATGACCCATAGAGCGCCCGCCCAGGTAGGATCGGGCCGGGTCTACGATCAGTCCGCCCTGCATCATGGCACTGCGCCCGACCAGGAGCCGGAACAGCATGTCCTCGCGATTGGTGAGGGTCAATTCGATGGGCCATTCCCGACCCCGATAGGCGAGGGCGGTGCGGATCACATAGCGCCGCTCGCGGTGGCCTCCCGAGTCACTCACGGTGCGGAGATCGATGACCTCCGCGACGCAGGGCAGGACGATATCGCCGCGCCCTTGCAGGGGATGTATCCAGAATCGCACCTGGGTCCGTCCATCCTCATCACAGCGCTCCAATCGGAAGGTGTGTAGCGCCGAGGTGCGCGCGCCGGTGTCCATCTTGGCCTTGATGGCCGGGATGCGGAGCGCAGGCAGGGCCAGCCACTCGCGCCATCCGACGGGCGTCTGCGGCGCCGGCTCGCCGATCGGCGATCGGCCGCTCGGGGATCGATGTTCCTCCCGTCCGGGACGCGCGGGGTGTGAGCGGGATTTGCGCAACCGTGTGCTTCTCCCCATTGCTTCGCAACCTGGTCCGGGAAGGGTGCGCCTGGGCTCGGGGTGAAAAAGTGTTTCGGCGAGATCGTGTCGTGGCTTATAGCGCACGCATGCCGGTATATCAATCACGACGCGCCTGATCGCAACGGGGCATCGTGAGGGACGATCACGATAGGGCGCCCCGCCCAGGGGCGCCGCGCGCCTCGGCTTCAGCCGGTCTCCCGCCCGCGGGTTTGGATACGATACAGGGTCGTATAGACGCCCTGCTGGCGGATCAGGTGCTCGTGCCGGCCAAGCGCTTCGATGCGGCCGTTCTCGAGCACGATGATGCGATCGGCTTTTTCGATCGTGGACAGGCGGTGGGCGATGATGAGGCAGGTGCGTCCTCGGCGCAGAGTCTCCAGGGCCTCCTGGATATGGCGCTCGGAGACCGCGTCGAGCGACGAGGTCGCCTCGTCCAATATCAACACGGGCGCGTCCTTGAGGATGGCGCGGGCGATCGCGAGGCGCTGGCGCTGCCCGCCGGAGAGGCGCACCCCGTTCTCGCCGACCAAGGTCTCGAGGCCATCGGGTAACTCCCGCACGAACTCGAGGACATGCGCCGCCTGGGCGGCCTGCAGGATCTCGGCGGTCCCGACACCGCGCAGCGCACCGTAAGCGATGTTGTTGCGGATCGAATCGTTGAACAGCAGGATGTCCTGGCTCACCAGGGCGATGTTGCGGCGGAGCGAGCTCAGGCCGAGATCCGCGATGTCGATCCCGTCGAGCAGGATGCGGCCCTCCGTGGGTAGATAGAAGCGTGGGATCAGATTGACCAGGCTCGACTTGCCGCTGCCAGAGGCCCCGACGAGCGCCACCGTCTCACCGGCCTCGATGGTGACGGAAACCGCGGTGAGGGCGTGCGCCCGGCGGTGCTGATAGCACAGGCCCACCTCCGAAAACACGATCTGCCCGCGCGCGCGCCCGATCTCGACCTTGCCGAGGTCGGGCTCCAACCCCTCATCGATCAACTTGAACACGCTGTGGGCGGCGGCCAGTCCCCGTTGCAGGTGCTCGTTGATGCCGGTGATACGCTTGACGGGCGGCAGCAGCAGGGTCATGCCGGTGAAAAACGCCACGAACTCCCCGACGCTCAGCTCGCCCGCCGCCGATTGCGTGGCGGCCAGATAGGTGACGATGGCGAGGACGATGGCGACCAGGATCTGGACGATCGGGACGTTGGCCGCCGAAGTCGTCACGACCTTCATGGAGTAGTGTCGGGTGCGGTTGATGGCGGTCTGGAAGCGGGCCAACTCGTAGTCCTGACCGCCGAAGACCTTGACCGTCTTCTGGCATTCGATGGTCTCCTGTGCGATCTGGGTGACGGCGGCCATGGATTCCTGCACCCTCTGGCTCATCACCCGCAAGCGCCGGCCCGCGAGGCGTACCGCGAGCCCGATGAGCGGGGCCATGAGCAGGATGGTGATGGAGAGCCGCCAGTTGAGATACAGGAGATAGGCGATGAGCCCGGCGACGGTCAGGGCGTCCTTGACCAGCACGGTCAGGCCGCGGGTGGCGGCCTGAGCAACCTGCGCGACATCGAAGGTGATCTTCGAGATCAGCTCGCCCGAGCCGGTATCGTCGAAGAAACGGGTCGGCAAGGCCACGAGGCGCCTGAACATCTCCCCGCGCAGGTCCATGACGACCTTTTGCGCCACCCAGTTGACGGCCACATCACCCGCGTAGGCGACCGCGCCGCGAAAAACAAACAACAGGACGATGAGGCCCGGCACGGTGAGCCGGGCGGCGGGATCGCGCGCGACGAAGGTGCCGTCGAGTAGCGGTTGCAGGAGCGCCGGCAGGGCCGGCTCGGTAGAGGCCAGGACCACCATGCTCGCGATCGCGATCGCGAAGGTCCGGCGGTAGGGGAGGACATAGCGCAAGAGCCGTCGATACAGCTCCACGCCCGAGAGCGGTAGACCCGCGCTCATGCCCCCCGCCGTGGGCAGTCCTCGTTTGCGCGGCGTGGTATCGGCATCGTGGCGATCGGGGGAGAGGTCCCCGCCATTATAGTCGCTCCCCGTCGATGGCCCGGATGTCGGGGCCGACATACAATGGCCCGGGGCGCGGCGTAGCGGGGGGAGGAGGGTCCGGTGTCGAAGAAGCATCCGATCGTCGCGGTCACGGGGTCGTCCGGGGCGGGGACCACCTATATCCGGCGCGCCTTCGAAAACCTCTTTCGGCGCGAGCACATCAAACCGGCGATCATCGAGGGGGATTGCTTTCACCGCAGGTATTACGTCCACAACGAGGTGCAGGTGGCCCTTTGCCACCAGCGGTCCGGCACCTTCACGCGCACCGCGGAGAGCATCGGCGATCGGCTCCATGGGGCGCGATACGCCATGCTGCTGAGGCCGTTCCATCGGTTTCAGCCCGAAGTCAGCCCGCTGCTTTCGTCGGTGCGGCTGTCCCTGCTGGTATTGCTGAGCGGCGCGATGGGTGCCGCGTCGGCCCAAGTGGATGCATCCAAAGAGCAGGACGCGCCGCCCGTTGAACCGCCGGTAGTGGAACTGCCGGTATTGGTCGTGGAAGGCAAGGCGACCGCGGCCGAGGGCCCCCTTCTGCCGAGTGAGCTCCAGGTCGAGGGGCCGTTTGGCGACGGCCGGACGGTGGCCGAGACCCCGCGCGCCGTGACATCGATCAGCAGCGACCTGATCGAGCGCGCGGCCCTGGTCGATCTCAACGATCTGCAGCGTCTGGTCCCCAACAGCTACGGCGCCAATACCTTCGGCGTCGCCAGCCTCCCGTCCTTCCGTGGCCAGCTCGCGGAGATCTTCCAGGACGGCCTGCGCCGCCAGGGGGGAAACAACGGACTCGGGCTGCCGCTGTCGCTGAACAGTTTCGGCCAGATCGACGCCATCAAGGGGCCGCCCCCGGTGGTGCTCGGATCCACGCAGCGCGTGGGTGGCTTCGTCAACCTGATCCCCAAGCGCCCTGATCTGGACGCCGCGGCGGGCTACCTCCGTCTGGGAGGCGGCACTTGGGATCGCTACCGGCAGCAGCTCGATTACTCGACCCCCATAGCCGCGGGACGCTCGGGGGTACGCTTGAGCGTCGAGAACCGCAACGAAGACAGCTTCTACGACTTTACTCGCTACGACAGCCAAAACGTCTTTGCGGCCTACCGCCTCCACTCCGGGGCAGGGAGTGTGCTCGATGTCAACTTCGAATACTTCAACGTCGACTTCACCGACAACGCCGGCTGGAACCGTCCGACGCAGGACTTGATCGACAACGGCATCTATATCACCGGTCAAGGGGTGCAGCCCAACGGCTCGACTGTGCCGGGGCCGAATGCGGTGGTCAGTCCGACGGGCACCGTGCGCCTGCCCCGCAGCCGCGTTCTGACGGATCCCGCCGATCGCAACAACTCCGAATCCATTATCGCCAACCTCCGATACGAAACGGACCTCGGCCCCGGGCTCAAGCTCATCAATCGCGCGATCTACCAGCACCTCGAACGTGAGGAAATCGCACAGAACAGCTTCGTGGAGATCATCGACGGCGCCGACACCTTCGAGGATCGGAGCGAGTTCGTCGCCGCCTACGCCTTGCCCATGTTTGGACTCCAGACCCACCACGAAACCACTTTCGGACTGGATCTGCGCTATCACGACATCAAGGGCTTTAGCCAGTTCACCACCGAAGCCGACAATCCGATCGATTTGACCGGACCGATCGAGAATCGCCGCATTCCGCTGACGCCGGAACAGCAGGCGCGCCTGGTGGAGCTGCGCCCCGGTGTGTTCGTCTCCCCCGGTGCGCAGTACGACATCGATGGCGATGGGGTCGGCGACTTCAACATTTCCGACAGCACCGACTCGACGACCTATCAGGTGGGCCTCTTCGTGCAGCAGGACTTGCAGTTCACCCCACGGTGGAACCTGCTTGTGGGCCTGCGCGGCGACTGGTACGACGTGACGGCGCGTGATCCCTTGCCCCCGCCCGGACAGCAGGCGGCCCGCGATTCGATCACCGAGTTTCTGGGCGCGGCCAATGGCAGCCTGAGCTTCAGGCCGGTGCAGGACCTCACGAGCTACCTCGCCGCCAGCTACAGCCAATCTACCTCCAACAGTCTGGGCGGCGGCTTCGTACTAGGAGCGGACAATAGGATCAGTGCGGAGAACTTCGCCACCGATAGCGAGCTCTTCGAGATCGGCCTAAAGTACGCGCCGGCAGGCGGTAGCTGGTACGCCGACCTCGTTTTGTTCGACCAGACCCGCAGCCTGCGCAACCGAGACGGCAGCAACAGCGGCATCAAGAACCGCGGCATCGAAGCGCAGCTCAGCCTGCGGCCGGATCGCCATTGGTTCGCGAATCTCTCGGCCAGCTATCAGGACACCCGGTTCGATGACTCCGCGGCGTTCCAGGACTCGCGCACGGTGCTCGATGCTTTCGACGACTCGCGTCCGGACATCGTCGTCGGTACCGGCGCCGGCAGCCCCAATTTCAAGGAGTTTCCACCCAGCGATCGGCGCGTGCCCGGACTGCCGCGCAAGCTGGTCTCCGGGCTCGCCAGCTATGCCTTCGACTCGGGCATCGAAACCGGTGTATCCGTGGTCTACACCGACCAGTTCCCGTTGGACTTCCTGGCCACGGTCAAGATCCGCGAGCAGATCACGGTCAACGCGTTCGTGGCCTATCACCTGTGGGCGACCGACACCGACTTCCGACTCGAGGTGTTCAATCTCACCGACGAGGAAAACTTCTCGCCGATATTCGACGGCGGCTTCTTCGGCTCCACGCTCGTGTTGCCCGAGGAGCCGATCAACGTGATGTTCACCCTGCGCCAGAGGTTCGCGTTTTGATCCTGAGCCTCGTTCGATGCTGCGGCCGTGGCCTGGTGCTCGGCATTGCCCTGCTGGTGGCCGCGGGATGCTCCCGCAGCCCGTCGCCGCCGCCGGCCGATCCGCTGGCGATGGAGTGGCCGGCCATCGAGCAGGCGGCGCGCGGCCAGACTCTGCGCTTCGTCATGTGGACGGGCGATCCGGCGATCAACCGCTACATCGGCGACTTCATCAAGCCGCGCCTGAAGGCGCGCTACGATCTGGACCTTGCGGTCGTTCCCGGCCAGGCGGATATTCCTAATCGGGTGCTCGCGGAGATCGAGGCCGGCTCGAAGATCAGCAGCATGGACCTGGTCTGGATCAACGGCGAGATTTTTCACAAGCTGCGGCAGATGCAAGCGCTGTTCGGACCGTTCACGTCTAAACTCCCGAACAACCCCTACGTGGACTGGGCCAACCCGATCATCGCCCGCGATTTCCAGCAGCCGGTCCAGGGCTTCGAGGCGCCCTGGGGAACGACCCAGTTGCTGTTGATCGTGGACAGCGCCCGGGTGCCCGACCCGCCGCGTACGCCCGATGCGCTGGCCCGGTGGATTCATGCGCAGCCGGGGCGGTTTACCTTCGATTCGATGTTCACGGGGCTGAGCTTCCTGAAATCGCTCATGTACGCCTACGCCGATTCCCCCGAGGCGTTGGCCGGGCCGTTCGACGAGGCGGTCTATCATGGGCTCAAGATGCAGGTTTTCGACTGGGTGCGAGGCGTTCGTGCGGACCTCTGGCGTCGTGGTCAGACCTTCCCGAAAGATGTTGCGCAGCTCCACCAGCTTTTCGCCAATGGCGAGGTAGATTTCACCATGAGCTTCAATGATGGCGAGGTGGACAACAAGGTGGCGATCGGCCTGTTTCCGGAGACCGCGCGCGCCTATCCCCTGACCACCGGCATGCTCGCCAATACCCATTACCTCGGCATCCTTGCGCGCTCGTCGCGGAAGGCGGCCGCGATGGTGGTGATCGACGAGCTGATCTCGCCCGAGGCCCAGTTTGAGAAGCTCAAGCCGGAGGTCTGGGGGGACGGCACCGTGCTGGATATCGCGCGCCTGCCCGAGCCTTGGTCGTCGCGCTTTGCACAGATCCCCGGACGGAAGCGAGCGCCGCCGCGTAGCGCGCTGCGCGAGGTGGCGCGGCAGGAGCCCTCCCCCGAGCTAATGATCCGGCTGGACCAGGATTTCCGGGATGAGATCATTCGCCGCTAGAGGGATGCCGGATCCTTGGATCACCGTGTACTTGGTGGCCACGTGCGGCGCCGTACTGCTGGCGCTCGGGTTCTCGGCACTTTACGGGCTGGGACTGATCGGCGCCCCGTCCCGTGGCTTGACCCTCGTGCACTGGCAGGCCGTGCTGACCGACCGCGGGTTTTGGATCGCGCTGGGATTCAGCCTGGGGTTAACAGTCGCCACGCTGGCCCTGTGCCTGGTGTCTGCGCTGGCCGTCGTACTGCTGCTCGCCGAACAGCTGCGCCGTCCGCCGCTCGGGACTTTGATCTACCTGCCGTTGGCGGTGCCGGGGGTGGTCGCCGCCCTGGTCAGCTATCAGGTGCTCGGCGATGGGGGTCTGCTCGCCAGGATCGCGCACGCCTTGGGCTGGATCTCGCAGCCCTCGGCGTTCCCCTCCCTGGTCTTCGACCGTCACGGGCTCGGGATCGTGCTCACCCACTGGGCCATGGTGACGCCGTTCTTCGTCATCTTCCTCGACCGGCTGATGGATCATGAGCGAATTCCAGAATTCCGCCAGTTGGCGCAGGCCCTCGGCGCCTCGGAGTGGGCGGCGCTCAGGTGCGTGATCCTGCCCCTGCTGTCACGGGGTGCCTTGCCGCTCTGTACGGTCTACGGAGTGGTACTGCTAGCGGCCTTCGAAGTGCCGCTTTTGATCGGCGCACGCTTTCCGAACATGATTTCCGTCGAGATTTTCGAGCGCATCGGCCAATTCGATCTCGCACTGAGACCGCAGGGCTTCGTCATGGTCACGCTGTATCTGGTCATCCTCTCGGCCACCTGGTGGCTTGGCGGGCGCTGGCTGCCTGCGCGCGGAGCCGGGCGATGACGCGTCGGGCCGCTGCCTGGCTGCTGTCGCTGATAATGCTCGCGCCGCTGCTCGTGCTCGGTCTGCTCTCGGTCGCCGTGCAGTGGCGCTATCCCTCGCTCTGGCCGAGCGCACTTCACCATCGTCTGTGGCTTGATGTGCTGCACGACGGTAGCGCGCTCGGCTTGGCCTTCCTCACCTCGGGTCTGATCGCGGGTAGCGTCTCGGTGTTGGCCACGGTCGGCGGCCTGTTCACCAGCGAGCGCGTCGCGCGCCACCGGCACCGCAGCGCGCTGCTGCGTCTCGCGGTTTTGCCTTTTGCGGTGTCGCCGGTTGTGATGGCGCTGAGCCTCAACTACGGTTTCATCCGCTTGCACTGGACGGGAACCGTGCCCGGACTGATCCTGGCGCAAACGCTATTCGCTTACGCCTACGCCACGCTGCTGCTCAACAGTCTGTGGAGTCCGCGCATGGTCGCGCTGGCGAACCTGGCTGCCTCGCTGGGGGCCAGTCGCCGGCAGCTCTGGACTCGGGTCCGTCTGCCACTCGGATCCGCCGTGATCGGCGTGTGCCTGTTCCAGACTTTTCTGATGTCGTGGTTCGACTTCGCACTGGCGCGCATCATCGGCGCTGGAGGGGTGGTGACGCTGCCGATCAAGGTCTTCGAGTACTTCGGCTCCGGAGACCTACGGCTGGCCGCCGCGACCGGGCTCTTACTGATGCTGCCGCCGATATTGATGCTGGTCCTGAATCGCAACGGGCTTGCCTGGCCGCTGGCGCAGGAGGCCTCCGCATGAGCGGATCACCGGCCCGGAGGGAGGGCCTGCAGGTGACGGGCCTGGTCAAGTGTTACACCACCACACCGGTCTTTGAAGACGTGCAGATCGAGCTGCCGCGGGGGCGAACCTTGGCCGTGATCGGGGCTTCCGGCTGTGGCAAAACGACGTTACTCCGGGTGATCGCGGGGCTGGAGGCGGCCGATGCCGGCCGGATCCGCCTGGGCGGCCATGACATCGGAAAGCTGTCGCCGCAGCAGCGGCAGGCGCTTTATCTCTATCAGGAGCCCCTGCTGTTTCCGCATCTCGATGTTCTCGAGAACGTTGCTTTCGGCCTGCGACTGCGCCGCTGCCCAGAGCGCGAGTTGCGGGTGATCTGCTCGGACCTGCTGGCGCAGCTCGAGATCGAGGGCCTAGAGCGCCGCATGCCGGAGCAGCTTTCGGGCGGCCAGCGTCAGCGTGTGGCATTCGGCCGCGCCTTAGCCGTACGACCGAAGCTGCTTCTGCTGGACGAGCCCTTCGGCAGTCTCGATGCACAAACGCGCAGCAGCATGCAGATGTTGTTTCAGCGCGTGGCCGCCCAGTACGGCATGACCACCGTGTTCGTGACGCACGACATCCAGGAGGCCCTGCGCGTCGGTAACTGCTTCGCTGTGCTGGCTGAGGGGCGCCTGAAGAGCTTTGCGAGCCGCGCCGATTTCTGTGCCGACCCGGCGAGTGGGGTTGCGCAGGAGCTGGCGTTCTGGTCACAGATCGCCGGCAGCGCCCAGGTCCAGCAGGGTCCGCAAGCGTGGAACTCGCCTATTGATTGATGAGAGGAAGATCCCATGGTGAACGCCGCCCTGATCGACAGTGGCGTGCATGGCACAACCCACTACTTTGCAGAGACGCCCGAGGTTCGCTACCGCATCGAGCGCATCCGCCATCGCTGGCAACCGGACTTCTCTGCGGACGATCTGGTTGTGGTGCCCAATGGCGCCAATCACGTGGCCTTGTACGAGGCGCGCAGGGCCATCCGCACCTTCCTGCACCGCGGCGGCACGCTCGCGTGCTTCTGCGGTTTTTTCACGCCGTGGATCCCGGGCAATCAATGGGTGCACGACAACCGCCAGCCGCTGAAGGCAGTGCGCTATCGTGCGCGGCCTGATCGGCTCGGCCTGCTCGAGGGCGTCGACATCAACCAGCTCAGCGTCGAGCCGCACGGCATCAGCGGCTGGTGGGCCTGCGGCGAGATCATCACCGACCATCCCGACAGCGTGCTGCTCGAAGACAACTTCGGCCGCGTGGTCATGGTGGCCGATACGACTTCCACACGAGGCCTGATCATCGCCACGGCCAGCGGGCCGCTTGGAGACCCCGATCCGTCTGCGCCCTCGCAAGGCATTGCGAAGGTGTACCGTAACATCATCCGGGGGGCCGCCGCCCGCAAGGAGAGCAGCCATGTCTGAATCCCCGCGGAAATCCATCGGCATGATCTTCAACGGCGTGTGGTCCCACTACGCCGTAGCCACCGCACCGAAGTACAGGGACTTGATCGAATTGATCTACGTCCATGACCTCGGCGACTCTCGATTGGAGCGGTTCGCCGGGCTGATCGTGCCGTTCCAGAACGACCACGAGGCCATCGCCCCTCACCGCGATGCGCTCTATGCCTTCCTGGCGCGCGGCGGCAAGATCGCCGTATTCGGCGACTCGGCCCACTGGATCGAGGCCGTCTGGGAGGATCGCCGGGTCGACAACTACTGGTGGGCTGAACACCCCGACCGGCCGCCTGTGGCTCACACCGACTTCAGCCACCCGCTGTTCGCGGGCCTCTGCGAGCGCCAGGCCTGCTGGCACCACCATGGGGTTTACACCCGGATCCCGGACGGTGCTCGCGTGCTGCAGCGGACGCAGGGCGGCGAAGTGATCTGCTGGGAGACGCAGGCTTACGGCGGATACCTGCTGGCCGGGACGCAGGACCCCATCGTCGAACACGGCGTGCAACAGATCACACACTTGGACCACTTCGTCGACAGCCTCGTGATCTGGCTGTGCGGCCGCCGGCCGACACAAGACAAGATGACGATCGACCGCGAAGCCTACGGTCGGCCGTTTCGGCGCACCGGATCTTCCTGATCTTTCGGGGACAGCAGGCGCCAGGCATGGTGTAGCCGCTGCGCCATGGTGAATACGATCACGGCGATGAAGACCCAGGTCCACAGCAGCAGCCGCGCGCTGTCGAGCACCATCAGCGAGAGGCAGATGAACGCCTCGGTACGCTCGCCGAGACCAGGTGCGTAATGAAAAGACTTCACTGAGAGGTTCGTGACGGCAGCGCCGATCGACAGGAACAGTGACATCGCGATGGCGATGATCCCGGACAGCAGGATCAGCTCGAAGCGCGCGTTGGGAAAGCGGCTGGCGATCGCGAGGATCATCGCGATCTCGACGACGCGGTCCAAGGTGATGTCGAGAATCGCGCCCAGCGCGCTGGGACGGGTCAGACGCGCGAGGGTGCCGTCGGCGGCGTCAATAGTCCCCGACAGCCACAGCACCGCGACACCTGCTGCGGCGTGCCCGGCGGCCACCAGCAAGGCCGCGCAGACGCCGACGAGCATGCCCAGAACGGTCAGCCCATTGGCGCTGATGCCAGCCCGCAGACAAACCCTCGCGATGCGGTCGAGAATCGGCTGGACGATGTTTCTGGCATGTGTGTCGAGCATGAGCCAGCCCCGCGTATAGGAAAACTAGCCAAACATATTTGAAATTTGAGGTCCACCGGCCGTCTGCCCGATGATCTGATTTTCGAGACTAGGCCAAGGGGAGCCGTCGATACTCTGCGCCCGAGAGCGGTAGACCCGCGCTCATGCGTGCGCGGCCGTGGGGAGTACTCTTGTGCGCGGCGCGGTATCGGCATCGTGGCGATCAGGGGCGGGGACCCCGCCATTATAGTCGCTCCCCGTCGATGGCCCGGAGGTAGGGGCCGACATACAATGGCCCGGCGTGCGGCGTAGCGGGGGGAGGAGGGTCCGGTGTCGAAGAAACATCCGATCGTCGCGGTCACGGGGTCGTCCGGGGCGGGGACCACCTATATCCGGCGCGCCTTCGAAAACGTCTTTCGGCGCGAGCACATCAAACCGGCGATCATCGAGGGGGATTGTTTTCACCGCTATGACCGCGCCGCGATGCAGGCGGCGAGCGAGAAGGCCATCGCGGAGGGAAGACGCCTCACCCATTTCGGGCCCGAAGGTAACCTATTCGAGGAGCTGGAGTCGCTGTTCCGGGGCTACTCCGAAGACGGCCACGGCCGGCGCAGGTATTACGTCCACAACGAGGTGCAGGCGGCCCTGCACCACCAGCCGCTCGGCACCTTCACCCCTTGGGAGGACCTCCCACCCGACACCGATCTGTTGTTCTACGAAGGGCTGCACGGGGCCTTGGTGAGCGACCGGTACGACATCCTGCGCTACGTCGATCTGAGCATCGGCGTGGTCCCCATCATCAACCTGGAATGGATCCAGAAGATCCACCGCGATCGGGCCGTACGCGGCTACAGCACCGAGTCGGCCACGCGCATGATCCTGAGCCGCATGCACGACTACGTGCACTACATCACCCCCCAGTTCTCTCGCACCGACATCAATTTCCAGCGCGTGCCTACGGTCGATACCTCGAACCCGTTCGTCGCGGAGGAGATCCCGGGGGATGAAGAGAGCTTCGTCATCGTCCATATTCGGAACATGAAGAAGCTGCAGGTGGATTTCCGCTACCTCGTGGAGGTTCTGGCCGGCGCCACCCTGTCGCGCCACGATACCCTGATGATCCCGGCCGGGAAGAAGGTGCTCGCGATCGATCTCATCCTCGCGCCGGTCTTCCAGCGCATGCTGACACAGCGGCGGCGTGAAGCGTGACCGCATGCCGCGATCGGCCGCGTCGAATAACCAGAGTCCGTTCCTGCAGCCCGTAACTTGGGCTCGGCGCATCGAATATGCCGCGTCTTCCACGTAGAAGCGCTCCTGCATACGGCCTGTGAGCGGCCCGGGCCGGCCAAGGAACGCGCCGCGTGTGGTACCCGCCGCTGCGCCAGATGCAAATGCGAATCGACATCGTTTTCGTCTATGGTATACTCCTGCTATGATCGCCAGGAGACGCCCTTGCACAGTTCGGCCTTTGACCTTGGGTCACCTCTCTGCGGGGGAGGTGGCGGTGATCCTCTCGGTGCCTGCGCTGACCTCGGCCTTGTTCCAGCGTTTTGCGGCGCGGGGGATCCTGCCGGGCGCGGAGGTCACCCTGTTGCAGCCGGGCGATCCCATCGCCGTGCGGCTGGAAGAGACGCGCTGGGCCATCAGCCGGGCCGAGGCCGAGCAGATCGAAGTCGCCTTGATCGGCGGGCGCTAGCCGCGTCACCGCCTCGGCTGCGGGAAGTGCCCGCGGGGCAGGTCCGACGCCATGACTCCGATACGTCGATGACCACCCTGGCCGATCTGGCGCCCGGTCGCTCGGGGACCATCGCCGGGTTCCGGGAGCCGGGTCCGGTGGTCCATCGCCTCATGCAACTCGGCGTGATCGAAGGGCAGCCCTTCACCGTCGTCCGCACCGCCCCCATGGGGGATCCCATCGAGATCGACATCCTCGGCTACGCCTTGTCCCTGCGTCGCAGCGAGGCGCGGGTCGTGCTGGTGTCGGAGGTGGCGTGAACCCTGCCGAGCCCGGCTCCGTCTCGCCGGAGCCCCCTCGTGTCACGGCCGCGCGCGACGGCGCCCCGATCGTGGTCGCCATCGGCAATCCCAATTCCGGCAAGAGCACGGTTTTCAACGCCCTGACCGGGCTGCGCCAGAAGGTCGCGAACTATCCCGGGGTCACGGTCGAGCGCCACGCCGGGACCTTGCGCCTCGCGGGCGGCGATGCCGAGCTCGTCGATCTGCCCGGGACCTATTCGCTGGCCGCGCAGTCGCCCGATGAGATGGTGGCCGTCGATGCGCTCCTCGGACGCATCCCGGAGCTCGGCCGGCCCGCGGTGGTCCTGGTGGTCGTGGATGCCTCGAACCTGAGGCGCAACCTGTACCTGGCCAGTCAGGTCCTGGAGCTCGATAGACCCGTGGTCGTCGCCCTCAACATGATGGATCTGGCACGTAGCAAGGGCATCGCGATCGATATCGAGCGACTGGCGGCGCGCCTCGGGGTGCCGGTGGTCCCGCTGGTGGCGTCCCGTGAAGAGGGCATCGATGCCCTGCGCTTTGCCCTTTCCGAGGCTTTGGGGCACAAGGGTCGCGAGCCCGTGATCGTGGCCCCCGAGCTACAGGCGGCGGCACAAGCCCTGTGTGAGGATTTGCGAGACGCGGGCCGGGCGGTGGCTGCCTACGAGGTCGAGCGTGCACTCATCGATGAAGGCGGCTATGCGGAGACGCGTCTGTGTCGCGAGGACGGCCCATCGACCCTGGCGCTGCTTCGTGGGGTCCGGACGGGACTCGTGGCGAAGGGATCGGTCGCGGCGCTGGAGACGCGCCGGCGCTACGAGTGGATCAACCACGTGGTGGCGGCTGTGGAGCGCCGGGTGCCGAGGGGCCCGACCCGGAGCGACCGGCTGGACCGGGTGCTCAACCACCCCGTGGCCGGGAGCCTGGCGTTTCTCATCTTGATGGCAGCGGTGTTCCAGTCGGTGTTCTTCTGGGCACAACCGCTCATGGACCTCATCGATGAGGCGACCCGCACCGCGGGCGCCCTCCTCGCCGAGCGCCTGCCGGAGGGCGCGGTGGCGAGCCTGCTCGTCGATGGGGTCATCGCCGGGGTCGGGAGTGTCGTGGTGTTTCTGCCGCAGATCGCTATCCTCTCGGCCTTGATCATCTTCCTGGAGGACACCGGCTATATGGCGCGTGCGGCGTTTCTGGTCGATCGGCTCATGCGCCTGTGCGGTCTGTCCGGCCAGTCCTTCATCCCGATGTTATCCAGCTTCGCCTGTGCCGTGCCCGGGATCATGGCGACCCGCGTCATCCCCAATCCCCGCGATCGCCTGGCCACCATCCTGGCGGCGCCGTTCATGACCTGCTCGGCGCGCCTGCCGGTGTACGCTCTCCTGATCGCCGCCTTCGTGCCCCCCACGCACTATGCCTATGGGCTCTTGAACCTCCAAGGGCTGGTGTTGCTGGGGCTCTACCTGCTCGGGATCGCCGGTGGCGTCGGGACGGCCTGGCTCATGAAGAGGACGCTCTTGCGCGGCCCGACCCCGAGCTTCCTCATGGAGCTGCCGCCGTATCGCCTGCCGCGCCTGCGCTCGGTCGCGATCAAGCTCGCCGAACGGCTCAAGGTGTTCCTGACGCGCGCCGGCACCATCATCTTGACCGTGTCCGTGGTGGTCTGGGCGCTGGTGTATTTCCCGCGTCCCCCGGCGCTGCACGCAGGTTTCCAAACCGAGCGCGGTGTGGCAGAAGAAAGCCTCGCAGGGGACCGGCTGGAGCAGCGGCTAGTGGAGCTGGACCGGCAGGAATCCGCGGCGTTCCTGGAGCAGAGCGCGCTGGGGCGCCTGGGAAGGGCGATCGAACCCGTGTTCTCGCCGCTCGGATGGGACTGGAAGGTCACAGCCGCGGTGATCGCTTCTTTCCCGGCCCGCGAGGTGGTGATCGCGGTCTTGGGGACGATCTACGCCGTGGGCGCCGACGTAAAAGCCGAGGACGCCGGGTTGATCCAGCGCCTCCGGGGCTCGGCGTGGCCGGACGGGCGCAAGGTATTCTCGGTATCGGTGGCGGTCGGGCTCATGCTGTTCTATGCCTTCTGCCTGCAATGTACGGCCACAGTGGCCGTGATCCGGCGCGAGACCAACTCCTGGCGCTGGGCGGGGTTCGCCTGGGTGTATATGACGGGCCTCGGTTATCTCGGCGCCCTCGTGTCGGTCGAGGCCGGCCGCTTCCTTACGTAGTCGGGCTCGATGGACCCTGCGACACAAGAGTACCTGGCCCTGGCGTTGGTCGCCGCCATCGTGGTGGTCTTCTTTTGCGCACGGCGGTACCGGCGCCGCCGGCCGGGGACCGTCGGGACCGCGTGCCACGGATGTCAGGGGTCGTCGCGCGGCGATGCGGGAGGCACCACCCGTAGGCTGGTCTTCATGCCGCGTCGCACGAGATCCTCCCAACCCCGCTAACCGCCCGCGTATGACCCGCTCGGCCCCTGTGGCTATAATGGGCGGAAAAACAAGGAGGGCCCGGCGATGCGCTCGATACTGGTGCTGAATCCGAAAGGTGGCTGTGGCAAATCGACCCTCGTGACCACCCTCGCCGGCTATTATGCCGAACGCGGGAAGGCGGTGGTGCTGGCGGATTTCGACCCGCAGGGCTCGAGCATGGACTGGGCGGCGGGACGACCGGCCGATCATCCCCCGATCCGTGCGGTGGCCGCCTGGGAGGAACCGCTCAGGGTCCCCAAGGACACGGACTATTTGATCATCGACTCGCCGGCCGCCATCCATGAGCACCGGGTGCTGGGGGATCTCCTGCGCCGTGCGCAGTCGGTCATCATCCCGGTCCTGCCGTCACCGATCGATATGCGCCACGCGGCCCGCTTCGTCGCAGAGCTGATGGAGTTGCGGCGCGTGGTCCATCAGGAGGTCAAACTCTGCACCGTTGCCAATCGGGTCCGCGACCACACGCTCGCGGCCGCGAGCCTGTCCGGGTATCTCGAGTCGCTGAAGCTACCCGACGGCCACAAGTTGCCGTTCCTCACCGTGTTGCGCGCCAGCCAGAACTACGTGCACGCCGCCGAGCGCGGGTTGAGCATCTTCGAGTTCGCCCGCTCCGCGACCCTGCCGGACCGAGAGCAGTGGGAACCGGTGTTGCGCTGGCTCAACAGTACGAGGAGCCAGCCGTGATCACGCGGGGCCGTGCGGATCCCTCGCACTGACCGTCCACCGCCTGGCCGTCCACCGCGTGGCTTTTACCGTCTCCGTCCGGCCGAGCGGGCACCGCTTCGAGGTGCAGGCGGGCGAGGCCATCCTCGATGCCGCCCTGCGCCAGGGGATCCGGCTGCCCTACGGGTGCCGTAACGGTGAGTGTGGCTCCTGCAAGGGCCGGGTGCAGGGCGGGGAGATCGCCTATCCCCAGGGTGAGCCCCCCGCGTTGCACCCGCGGGAGCAGGCACTCGGCTATGCCATCGTCTGCCAGGCACACGCTGAGAGCGACCTCACGCTCGAGATCCGCGAGATCGATTCCCTGAACCGGATCCCGATCAGGACGCTCCCATGCCGGGTCGCACGCCGCGAACCGCTCTGCGAAGACGTGATGGGGCTGTGGCTGCGCCTGCCGAAAGCCGAGCGCCTCCAGTTCCTGGCCGGCCAGTACGTCGACGTCCTGCTGGCGGATGGGCGCAGTCGCTCGTTCTCGCTCGCCAACGCCCCCGAGGATGATCAGTTCCTGGAGCTGCATGTCCGCCATTATCACCACGGGGCCTTCTCCGACTTCGTGTTCTCCGGAATGCACGAGGGCACCCTCTTGCGGATCCGGGGCCCGCTCGGCGGCTTCGTGCTGGACGAGGGATCGCGGCGCCCCATCCTCTGTATCGCCGGCGGGACGGGTTTCGCGCCGATCAAGGGGCTCATCGAGCATGCCCTCGCCCAAGGGATGGATCGTCCGATCCATTTATACTGGGGCGCCCGCAGCCGGGGGGACCTCTATCTCGATGGACTCGCGCGCGGGTGGGCGGAGGGACACGCCAACGTCGCGTATACGCCAGTGCTCTCGGATCCGAGACCCGACGAGCCCTGGTCCGGGCGAACGGGGCTCGTACACGAGGCGGTGCTCGACGACTTCGAAGCACTCGGGGAGTACGAGGTCTACGCCAGTGGGCCGCCGCCCATGGTCGAGGCCATCCGCGCCACTCTGCCGAGGAAGGGCCTGGACCCGGGGTATCTGTACTCCGATTCCTTCGAGCGCGCCAGCGACGCACGGCCCGCGTAGCGCATTTCAATCCGCCCACAACCCGCCGAGATCGAACGCGATGGCGTCGAAAGGGACGGCAGCCACTTCGTCCTCGTTCTCGAATACCCCGAGCAGCAGCCAGCGGCCACCGGCATTTTCGTAGACTTCCAGGGTTCGCTGGTCCGAGTCCAAGAGCCATAGGTGCCCCACGCCGCTGCCTGCGTAGATCGGCATTTTCTTCGCTCGGTCCTTGCGGGCAGTACCCGGTGACAACACCTCGCATGCCCAGTCTGGAGCCAGCTCGAACCACGCCGTATCCGGCAATCTCGGCATCCGCTCCCGCCGCCAGCCCGTCAGATCCGGCACCAGGATATGCGGTCCCAGGTGCAGTTCCGGCTCGTCCAGGATCCACCAGCCTCCGGGTCCGCCATCCCCCTCGTCGAACGGCCCCGTCAGCTTGCCGCCCACGACGGACGCTGCGGGCGCATGGCGCGGCGCGGGCCGCGGCTGGGTGTAGATCTCGCCGGCGATGATTTCCCCCACCAGGTGGTCCGGTAGGTCGATAATGTCTTGATAGATCGCAGGTCTTTGCTGCGGATGGGCCATGCTCGTGTGTGCCCTGTCGATAGACGGATCGGGCCGCCGGGATGAACCCGAGCGGCTGGCGCTCGAGGGGGATTGTAGCAGGAGCTGAAATTCCTATCCTTTACCCTCGGCCTGTAAGGTTTATGAAAGTTGGGCTAGTCATTCTGTTCGTCCTGTTCGTCGCTCTGACCGGCATGGGACAGGAGCGCGTTCGACCGCGGTTGTCGATCTCCGCGCTCGAGCAGCGCATCCACGAATCGATCAACGCGGAGCGGGCTCGAAACGGCTTGCCCGGTCTAGCACTGGACGAACACCTGTCGCGCATCGCGCGAGCGCACAGCCTCGACATGGCGACTCGGGACTTCTTTGATCACGTGAATCCAGAGGGCAAGACACCCAAGAACCGCGGCAACGCCGGCGGCTTTCCCTGCCGGAAGCGCTTGCCCGATGGGTCGTACGCTATCGGGCTTGCCGAGAACCTCTTCCAGAACAATCTCTACGACCGGGTCGTGTTCATCGACGGCAAACCGTCATACGCTTGGAACTCTCTCGAACACATTGCGGCGACGACCGTGCAAGGGTGGATGGAAAGTCGAGATCATCGGACGAATATCTTGGACCGCAGCCATGACGGGTCCGGCATCGGTATTGCGCTAACCCCCGACGACAAGGTCCTGATCACGCAACTGTTCTGCTGATCGAAAACGCTCGGCCGAATCGCGGGTGGAGGCGGCACGGCTCTCCGCGGTATCGGAGGGTATTCCGACGAGCCGCCCGAGGCGGGCCATCAGGATCTTCATCGATCTCAAGGGGCGGATCATCCAATGCTCCCGGAAACGCCTGTAGCCCGGAAGTCCCCGTCGGCGATTTCGGAATCCCGCCACGTTGTTCACGGTGATTCAGCGTGTGGATGCTACCCGGCGGTAGCGCGATTCGTGTCCGCGCCGTTCCCCCCACCCCCGCCGACCGGCGCGTCCGTGTTTGTGGCGGTGATGGCATCGACCAGGGTGCAGCTCCGCACACCCGAGCGGGTATACTCCGGCCGCAGATCATCGGTGCCGTCATCGCTCACAAGCCCTTCGCTCTCGCGGCGCCATGGGACGCGGCCCCGTGGCCGGGGCGCCCGGGGTGGTGACTCCGAAAATGGCGAAGACCGGAGCCAGCATGGCAATCTCTCCCCCCTCGAGCTGCCAATTATCGGCTACACGGGACCGTGCGATCGGCGGCGCGGCACACGTCGTCGGCTCGCGTCCCACTCGTACTATCGTAGCCTCGGAAGGAGATCGTAGACACCCGCGAGCAAAAAACTCAATGCCGTCTCGCAATGTGGATCGGTTAGGGGTGATGTGCGGGGCGACCAGCCCTTGCAGGGCCACTTCAAGAAGGCGATGTACGCGGTTGAGCTTGCACTGCCCGGGTTGAGGACGGTCACGTCGATACGACGCGGCTGCCAAGGGGGTTCGTTTATGCTGCAAACCTGCACGCCCGTCAGCACTCTAAGCAGGCTGCAAACTGACGCCCCGCTTTCTGCGCGACCTTCCGCAGGTCGTCATCGAGAGTGGCCAATGGAACACCTTCGCGCAGTGTCAGTTCGAGATACGACGCATCATACGAGGATAGTTTGTATCGCCGCGCCAATTGCAGCGTGTTTGACAACGCTTGTGAGAAGGTAGCCGTATCGACCTCAATATCCAGGTCTTGCAGCATCTCGAGAAATGCTGCGCTTCGAGCCTCTGTTCAAGCCTTTTGCTTCCGCCTTGGCGATCACGTTGGCGACCTCGAGTCCCCAAGTCACCGGAACAAGGGCGCTTGCATTCTTCATTACATCGAGCACTCGGCGTGCGAAGCGTAGTTCTTGTGGCTTCCCATCGCCAAGAAACCAGCGCATGGTCACGGAATTGTCGAGAACGAAGCTCACGCACGCCCCTCTTCGATGAGCTCCTTGATATTCACACCCCGCAGTGGAGCTTCCAGCATAAATGCCTTGAGCTTTTCCACGACCGCAACTTTGTCCTTGGTCCGCGCACTGACGCTGGGCACGAGGTCCGCGACGGCTTTTCCACGATTGGTGATAGTAAAGCTCTTCCCGCTCTTCACCTGGCGCAACAACTCCGGAAGCCTGGCTTTGGCTTCATTGGAACCGATCTCGGTGTTCATGATACTCGTGTGTGCCTACCTCTAGGTTAGAAGAGACTTAGATTCTCACATTGTCGTTCTTTGAGTAAAGCTGTAGAACATTTTCATGCAGCTTTAAGTAATTGAATGACCTGTTCAATTGAGTCATCCGCCTTGTGCAAAGCGGCTTCGATGGGGCTCTTCGGTTGAAACTTTGGATGCGGGCGATGATGAAAAAGGCTGT
>JBOIDR010000043.1:0-30266 GCA_050740695.1 Gammaproteobacteria bacterium
ACGCGTCGACTGAACGACGCGTCTACGGCTCCACCTCTCCCTTCAGGATTTGGTAGCGATACTTCGTTACCCAGACAAAGTGGCATTCAATCTTGACTACCGTATGGCTGCCGTCCATCGGATCCCTTCTTCAATCAGACTATGCTACCATGCCCGCTCATGGCTGCAGATGAAATCTGCCCGCCTGAAAGGCGGGGGTTTGAACCCTTCATATTGAAATCAATCATTGACCGTGCCTCCGACATCTACGAGGATTTACATAAACGCGGGCAACTTATCAGCGATGCGGACATTCTCATTGCGGCAACAGCGCTCGAATACGGTTTAATGCTCTCGACAAAAGTCCTGATTCACATGCAAAGTCAATAAGCTGCAAGCGCCAGGGTAGTCCCTCCCCTGCGCAGCGGGGGAGGGTCAGGGTGGGGGCCAGGCGCGTCAGGTGGGGACGAGTCTTGGTCAGCGGCTGAAAGGCTTGGCCCCCACCCTACCCTCCCCCGTCCGCAGAAAGCGCGGACAGGGGAGGGAGCCTCCGCATTCCCTCCCCTGCGTAGCGGCGGACGGTCAGGGTAGGGGTCGAGCGGCGCGGTTCGGATAGGCTCGACCCCCATCCTACCCCCCTTACGAGGGGGAAGGGACGATAAATTTCAAATGTCTTTGGCTAGGTTTCAGGAGGCGCGGCGGACCCATGTCCGCCCGCACCGATCCGTCCTCCCGGCAATCCAAGCGGATGAGCCCCGCGAGGGCCTCGATGACGATGGGGTCGTGCCTAGTGTGCCGGCGGTCCTTGAGGTACCGGGCCACACAGCGCGCGCCGTTGCCGCAATGTCCCACCTCTATGCCGTCGGCATTGAAGACTCGATAGCGGGCCGCGACGCCGTCACGCTCTGTCGGCTCGATCAAGAGCACGTGATCGCAGCCGACGCCGAGCCTACGATCGGCCAACCGGCGCACCTTTGCGGCGTCGATGTCGATGGCACGCGCCAGACCATCCAGCAACACGAAGTCGTTGCCGAGGCCATGCATCTTGGTGAAGGCGACCCGCACACTTGCTAGGGTATCCGATCATCATTGAAATGCGAGGGGCCGGTCCCTGTCGGCGACTCGCTACGGTTCGAGCCCCGCGGCCGGATCGACCCCCCCGGTTCGATCGAGCCCCGTGATTTGATCAAGCCCCGAGGTGGATCGAGGATTACAATAGGCCGCTCAGTCGGCGCCCAGCGGGGAGGCGTATGTCGGGATCCATAGGCGAGGTTAACGAGGCGGACTTTTCTGCCCGCGTCATCGAGCGCTCGCGTGAGCTGCCGGTCCTGGTGGATTTCTGGGCACCGTGGTGTGCCCCGTGCCGCATGCTCACCCCGATCCTGGCCAGGATCGCCGGAGACTACGTGGGCCGGATGGAGCTCGTCGCCGTCAACATCGATGAAAACCCGGATCTGGCCAGGACCTATCGTGTCCAGAGCATCCCCCTGGTCCAGCTCTATCGTGACGGCGCGGTCGTCGAGGAGTTCCTGGGGGCGCAGCCCGAGGGCGTGATCCGCGCCCTCCTGGACCGGCACATCGAGCGCGCCTCCGATCGCGCGCGAGAGGCTGCCCGAACCGCCCTGGCGCGCGGGGACGCCAAGCGCGCCGAGGCCCTGCTGCGCGAGGCCCTGGCCGCCGATCCCGACAATGAACGGCTGGCGCCGGACCTCGCGGGTTTGCTGATCGAGACCGGACGCTACGACGAGGCCGACGAGATCCTGGCTGGGCTTCCGGCCCGACGCGCCCTCGACGAGGACATCGTGACCCTGCAGGCCCGCATCAAGTACGGGCGGCTCGCGGCCCAGGCACCGCCCGAAGAACCGCTGCGCCAGGCCATCGCCACGGATCCTGGCGACTGCGAGGCGCGCTATCGGTTGGCCGCGCGCCTTATCACGGAGCATTCCTTCGAGGCCGCCCTGCAACAGCTCCTGGAGGTGGTGCGGCGCGATCGGGCCTATGGAGACGATGCGGCTCGCAAGGCCATGCTAGAGGTCTTCGCGCTCATGGGTGGCGAGGGGCCCGTCGTCAAACGCTACCGGACGTTGCTTTCCGCGCTGCTCTATTGAGGCCCTGCCCGTTGCCGAGCGGCGCAACCATCCTCGAGCTTCGTGAGGTCTCGAAGTCGTTCGGCCGGGTCTCGGTCCTGGCGCCGGTCACGCTGTCGGTGGCACATCGCCGGAGCACGGTGCTCATCGGTCCGAGCGGCTGCGGGAAGAGCACCCTCTTGCGCCTCATGCTGGGATTGCTCCGGCCCGACGCCGGCTCCGTCTATTTCCGCGGCGTCGAGCTCGTGCCCCACAACGTCCGCGGGCTGCGCCAGGCGATGGGCTATGTGGTGCAGGACGGCGGCCTGTTTCCACACCTGACGGCCGCCGGCAATGTTTCTCTCATGGCTCGCTACCTCGGCTGGGATGCGGCCCGGATACAAGGGCGCCTCGATGGCCTCACGACCCTGACCCGCTTCCCCCGCGAGGCCCTGGTGCGCTACCCGGCCCAACTCTCCGGCGGGCAGCGACAGCGCGTCGGCCTCATGCGCGCACTCATGCTCGACCCGGAGGTCCTGCTCCTCGATGAGCCGCTCGGATCCCTAGATCCGCTGGTGCGGGCCGAGCTCCAGGAGGACCTGGCGGAGGTGTTCCGCTCCCTCGGCAAGTCCGTGGTGATGGTGACGCACGATCTCGCCGAGGCGGCCTTCTTTGGCCATGAGATCGTATTGTTACGTGACGGTCGGATCGTTCAGCGGGGGGTCCTCGAGGACCTGTTGAAAGCGCCGGCCGATCCCTTCGTCACCCGCTTCATCCGGGCGCAGCGGCGCTTCGAGGGTGGGCCCCCGTGACGGGATGGATCCGCGCCGCCGCCATGGCACTCTGCCTCG
Organism: Gammaproteobacteria bacterium; assembly: GCA_050740695.1. GTDB lineage: Bacteria > Pseudomonadota > Gammaproteobacteria > JACCXJ01 > JACCXJ01 > JACCXJ01. The sequence goes on from JBOIDR010000043.1 coordinate 2,897, forward strand.
TCGGCGGGGCTGACGGAGTCGGCGCGGAGGCCGTTTTGCGCGTGGGCTCGAAGTCGTTCACCGAATCCGTGATCCTGGCGGAGATCGTGGTGCAGGCGGCGCGTGCGGCCGGCGTCCCGGTCGAGCACCGGGCGGGCCTCGGTGGGACGCGGCTGGTGTGGAACGCGCTCGAGACGGGCGAGATCGACGTCTACCCCGAGTACACGGGCACCATCGTGGAAGAGATCCTGTCCGGCGAGCGGCCCGCCGCCGGACCGCCCTCCGAGGCGTGGCTGCGCGAGCGCCTGGCGGCGCGCGGCTTGGTGCTGTCCGCGCCGCTCGGCTTCGTCAACAGCTACGCCCTGGCCATGCCCGAGGCGCTCGCCGGGCGGCTCGGTGTGCGCTCGGTCTCCGATCTCCGGCGGCACCCGACCTTGTGCCTCGGTTTCAGCAGCGAGTTCATGAACCGGCGTGAGGGGTGGCCGAGCCTCTCCGAGCGCTACCGCCTGCCCCACCGCGAGGTGCGCGGGCTGGAGCACGATCTCGCTTACCGGGGACTCGCCTCGGGGGACCTCGACGTGACCGACGCCTACACCACCGATCCCCAGATCCGCCGGCATGGGCTGCGCCTCTTGCGCGATGATCTCAAGCACTTCCCGCGCTACGACGCGGTCCTGGTGTACCGCTCCGACTCGCCGGGGCGCTGGCCGGCCGCGTTCCAGGCCATCGCGCGCTTCGAAGGCGCCATCGACACCGCGACGATGGCGGACCTCAACGGCCGAGCCCAGGGTGACGGTCTGTCGGAGAGCGCCGCGGCGACCTTCTTTCTCGGGCGACGCGGGATCGCGGCACCCCCGGCCGCCGTAGGACGGATGGCCCGCATCCTGGGGCACACGGCGGAGCACCTCGAGCTCGTCGGCGTGTCGCTGACCGTCGCGATCGCGGTGGCGATCCCGCTCGGGGTCCTGGCCTTCCGGCGCCCGCGCCTGGGGCAGGCGGTGCTCGCCGTGGTCGGCGTGATCCAGACCATCCCCTCCCTCGCGCTCCTGGTCTTCATGATCCCGCTCCTCGGGATCGGGGCCGTGCCCGCCACGGTGGCGCTGTTCCTCTACAGCCTGCTTCCCATCGTGCGCAACACCCACGCGGGCCTGGCGAGCATCCCCCGCTCCGTGCGCGAGTCGGCGGAAGCGCTCGGCCTGCCGCCGATGGCGATCCTGCGGCTCGTGGAGCTGCCCATGGCGGGGGGCTCGATCCTGGCCGGCATCAAGAGCGCCGCGGTGATCAACGTCGGGACCGCCACCCTCGGGGCGCTCATCGGTGCGGGCGGGCTCGGGCAGCCCATCCTCACCGGCATCCGCCTCGACGACGTGGGGCTCGTGCTCGAGGGTGCGGTGCCGGCGGCCCTGCTCGCGCTCCTCGTCCAGGGGCTCTTCGATCTCGCCGAGCGCGCCCTGGTGCCGCGGGGGCTCCGGCTCGCGTCGGAGGATTGAGGCGGCTCGTTTCGGCCCGTCCCCGGGATCCCGTTGGCATGATGCGCCTGCGGACCTCGTCGAGCGGGCCAAGATTCGGAAACCCGGCCCGTACGACGATACATTGCCTGACGATACATTGCCTGTTGACAATTCACATTGAAATTCCTACCCTTCGTGGAATATGTTAGGTCCCACGTACCCCGTGGGGAACCGGTCGGGACTGGAGCGCCACAAGCGGGTCGGAGAAGGGCCAGAACGTGCTTGTCGGTAAACCCGGCAAAGGATTTCAACCGCGCGGCGCACGCCGTCGCTTGGAGGATTTCTATGTCTTCGTACTACCGTCCCGTCCCAACGAATGTTTCGGTGTGCAGCGGTGGTGGAGGTACAAGTAGCGGCGACGCGGGCACCGTAACGGACACCGTAACAGGATGGATCGTAGCAATCATCGTATTGGGAGCCATTTTTGGCGGCGGAGACAAGAAGGACAGCGTGTCGACAACGCGAACAGCGAGTGCTCAGGATGCGACCACAACGACTGCGTTGTCCGACAGCCAGTCCACTGCGAATAGAGAAGCATTGATAAGGGGGGTCGAAGCCGCAATGAAAGACGCCACCCCGGTCCCTCCCGCATTTAGAGAGGGTGCGGCGGACCGGCACGCATGGGAGACATGGTTTGTAAGCTTGCGTGGTGACTATCGCGATGGTGCATTCTTCTGGTCAGCCGTGCGCAGCAACCCTAGTCCCGGGTCATGCCTCGCGGGCCAAGGGCAGACGTCCGACGCCTACAGGTGGGGCTGCGTCAACGCGCAGAAGTTCCTTACGCAGGTGGATGCACGACGCACGACGGAACCGGATTATTGGCGCGGCTGGAACAGCTATTGACTCGGTAAGTTGCACCTGCCCGTGGGCCAACCCGTCTACCATGGCGGAGGTGTTCCCTTCGGAGATGCGGCCTGATTATCCTATGTGCGGCACTCTGGAGCTTGGTCCCCGCCGGTAATTTGAAAGACTTTTTGCGCGGGCGCTGCTCGCTGAGAAGCGCTCGCAATGCACTCCTTGCCTCCGCTAACTAAGCCCCAGCGCGGCTGCCCGCAACGGGGCGGCACGTTAGCGTGTGAGACATGGTCATCGACCGGCGGCGGAAGATCCGTGTATTCAGAGTAGATCATCGGAAGAGCCGCCATGCACAACGCCCCAGCCGTCAATCCTCCTCCATTGTATGAACGACTGTCGGCCTTGCCGGATCACGTGATCGGCGAGATCCCGAACGGACAATTGCACACCAGCCCCGGCCCTCGGGGCGGCATGGACTGGCGGGCAGCGGCTTGAGCATCGACATCGGCGGGCCGTTCCACTTCGGGCGCGGTGGCCCGGGCGGTTGGTGGATCATCCCTGAACCAGAGGTCCATTTCGTTCGCGACGTGGAGGTGGCCGTGCCGGATCTGGCCGGCTGGCGACGGGAACGGATGCCGTCCGTCCCGGAGGATCAGCGCTTCGAGGTCGTGCCCGATTGGGTGTGCGAGATCCTTTCTCCCTTCACCGCGAAAAAGGACCGGGTGATCAAGCTGCCGCTGTATGCTCGTTACGGGGTGGCTCACGCCTGGCTGGTGGACCCACTGGGACACACGCTGGAGGCCTTCGAGCTGCGGGACAAGGTGTGGGCCGTGATTGCGACGGATCAGAACGACGCCCTGATCCGTGTTCCACCCTTTGATGCTATCGAGCTCCCGCTGAGTGATTTATGGGCGTAGCGTTCCCTTCCGTTACCGAGGAGTTGCTGTACTTGCGTCGTAAATGTCGAACAACACCGCTCGAGCAATTCCTGATTCACATGCAAAGTCAATCAGCTGCAAGCGCCAGGGTAGTCCCTCCCCTGCGACAGCGGGGGAGGGTTAGGGTGGGGGCCAGACGTGTCAGGCGGAGACGAGGCTTGGTCAGCGGCTGAAGGGCTTGGCCCCCACCCCACCCTCCCCCGTCCGCAGAAAGCGCGGACAGGGGAGGGAGTCTCCGAGTTTCCTTCTCTGCGTAGCGGGGGACGGTCAGGGTGGGGGTGGAGCGTCGCGGTTCGGATAGGCTCGACTCCCATCCTATCCCCTTATGAGGCCTTATGAGGAGAAAGGGACGATAAATAAGAAAAGGATCACTCGGCTCCAGAGGGGAGATCAACTGGACATTCATGCCTCAAATGTCTTTCGTTAGGCCTTTTCCCTGCCAACGACATCGTCCTGGACACCGGACGAGGTAGCGCAATGGCAACATGTCCCGAACGCTTTCATTACGACGATCCTGGCGGAAGGGAGGGTCCTCTATGAACGATCAGCGACCTAGCGCGTGGCTGGTTGCTCAAGGCCCATAGTGACCTGATGGCTGGACTGGGTGTGCTCGTTCATAATGGTGCGGCGACGGCCCGATCGCCGGACAGATAACGCACTATGAGCCTAATGCACACCACGGGCGTAAAGCTCCTGCTGTTGGTCGACGGGTCGTCTTATCTCTACCGGGCCTTCCACGCCCTCCCGCCGCTCTCGACCTCGCGCGGCGAGCCGACCGGGGCCGTGCACGGGGTCGCCGCGATGCTCAAGCGAGTCGTCCAGGATCATGCGCCGGACTACCTGGCCGTGGTCTTCGACGCCAAGGGCAAGACCTTCCGCGACGACCTCTATGCCCAATACAAGGCGTACCGCCCGGCCATGCCAGACGAGCTGCGGGCCCAGATCGAGCCCCTGCATATGCTGGTGCGGGCCATGGGCCTGCCGATCCTGGCGGTCGAGGGGGTCGAGGCCGACGATGTGATCGCCACCCTGGCCACAGAAGCGAGCGCGGCCGGGATAGCGACGCTCATCGCGAGCGGCGACAAGGACCTCGCCCAGCTTGTAGACGAACGCGTCCGGATCGCCAACGACAACAAGATTTTCGATGCGGCCGGGGTCAAGGACAAGTTCGGCGTGCCGCCGGGGCTCATCGTCGATTACCTGGCGCTCATCGGGGACCAGACCGACAACGTCCCGGGTGTCCCCAAGGTCGGGCCCAAGACCGCCGTGGGCTGGCTCGAACGGTACGGTTCCCTGGACGGGATCATCGCGCATGCCGGCGAGATCCCGGGCAGGATCGGCGAGAATCTGCGCGCCGCCTTGCCCGATCTGCCCCTCTCCAAGCGTCTGGTGACAGTATTGCGGGACGTACCGTTGGAGGTCAGGCCAGAGGACCTCGCGCCGAGCGCTCCCGACATCGGGGCCTTGAAGGCGCTCTATACCCGGCTCGAATTCAAGACGTGGCTCGACGAGCTGCTTGCCGCGGCGCCTCAAGCGGCCTTGCCCGAGGGCGCGGTACCCCGCTATGAGACGGTGCTGACGCGCGCGCAGCTCGATGCGTGGCTCGAGCGCCTGAGCACCGCCGATCTCATCGCAATCGATACCGAGACCACGAGCGTGGCCTACATGCAGGCCCGCATCGTCGGGGTGTCCTTCGCCGTCGAGACGGGGCACACCGCCTATGTGCCATTCGGCCACGACTATGAAGGCGCGCCGGCCCAGCTTTCCGAGGCGGCGGTGCTCGGAGCGCTGCGACCGATCCTGGAAGACCCGGCGCGCGGGAAGCTGGGGCATAACCTCAAGTACGATATGAGCGTGTTCGCGACCCACGGCATCGCGCTCTCGGGGATCCGCCACGACACGATGCTCGAGTCCTATGTCCTCGACAGCACCGCGACCCGCCATGACCTCGATTCTCTGGCCCTCAAATATCTGGGGTTGCGTACCATCCATTACGAGGACGTGGCTGGCAAGGGTACCCAGCAGCTGACGTTCAACCGCGTTCCACTAGAACGGGCCGGGCCCTATGCCGCCGAGGACGTCGATGTGGCCTTGAAGCTCCACGAGGCATTCCGGCCCAGGCTGGGCGCCGAGCCGGGGCTCACGCAGTTGTACGAGGACATCGAGGTGCCGCTCATCCCGGTCTTGTCGCGTATCGAGCGCAACGGCGTCTGCATCGACGCCACGATGCTACGCGAGCAGAGCCGGGAGCTCGGCCGGCGCCTGCGTGACATCGAAGAGGAGGCCCACGAAGCGGCGGGGATGATCTTCAACCTGGATTCCCCCAAGCAGATCCAGGAGATCCTGTTCGAGCGGCTCCGTCTGCCGGCGACCGAGCGTACCCCCAAGGGCCAGCCTTCCACGGCCGAATCGGTGTTGCAGGAGCTGGCACTCGACTATCCCCTGCCGCGCCTGATCCTGGAGCATCGCAGTCTCGCCAAGCTCCGATCGACCTACACCGAGAAGCTCCCGCAACAGGTCGATCCCGACACCGGGCGCGTGCACACGAGCTATCACCAGGCCGTGGCGGCCACCGGGCGCCTGTCCTCCGCGGACCCGAACCTCCAGAATATCCCGGTCCGGACCGAGGAGGGCCGCCGCATCCGCCGGGCCTTCGTCGCCCCGCCCGGCTACCGGCTGATCGCGGGCGACTATTCCCAGATCGAGCTCCGCATCATGGCCCACCTCTCGGCCGACCCGCTGCTGGTCGCGGCGTTCGCGGAGGGGCAGGATATTCATCGCGCCACCGCGGCCGAGGTGTTCGGCGTCGCCCCCGAATGGGTCAGTGCCGAGCACCGGCGCGCCGCCAAGGCCATCAACTTCGGCCTGTTGTACGGGATGTCGGCCTTCGGTCTCGCGCGCCAGCTCGGGATCGAGCGCGGCGCAGCCCAGGAATACGTCGATCGCTACTTCGCGCGCTATTCGGGCGTGCGCGCCTTCATGGACCGTATCCGCTCACAGGCACGCCGGCAAGGCTATGTGGAAACCGTGTTCCACCGCCGCTTGCACGTGCCCGAGATCAACTCCCGGAACGCGCCGCGCCGCCAGTACGCCGAGCGCACGGCCATCAATGCGCCCATGCAGGGCACGGCCGCGGATCTCATCAAGCTCGCCATGATCCGCGTCGATCGCTGGATCGCGGACACGGGCATCGACGCCAAGGTGATCCTGCAGGTGCATGACGAGTTGGTCCTCGAGGTCGCCGAGGACGCGGTGGATCGTGCCTCTCGAGGGCTCAAAGACATGATGGAGTCCGTGGCGCAATTGACAGTGCCGCTCGCCGTCGATGTCGGGGTGGGTACCCATTGGGACGAGGCGCATTGACTATGCTCGAAATCTTGACGAAGGAGTCGTGGAGCGAATGCCTGGGTAGTTCGTTCGAGCTTTTGGACGACGGGCGCGGAACCATTACCATGGTCCTCGCCGAGGTCACGGGCCTCGGCCACGGCGCAGGTGGCCGGCGCGACCCGTATTCCCTGGTTTTTCGCGGCCCCCCGGCACCCATCCTGCCGCAGCGGATCTACCGCCTCCGGCACCATCAGATGGGCGATCTCGAGCTATTCCTCGTGCCGATCGGCCCGGATGGCGAGGGGATGCGTTATGAGGCGATATTCACGTGATGGCGGTTGTGTAATGAGCGCCTTGGCAAACACCCCGCGTTTTAATGCATCGGCCCTGGACCTGACCCGCAGGCTGCGTCGGAGGATTCGGAGGCAGCCTTGAATGAGCTGGGGCCTTCCTGCGCGGTCTGTGCACGGATGCTGGCACAGCGCTTCGTCGCGAATACGATAATCGCTCGTCACTGAGAGGTCGTCTGGTGGGTTACGCCGCAAGAAGCGCGGCTAACCCACCCTACATTTATGCGAGGAGGACCGTGTGTCCGTAGCGCAAGAACCACTCATCTCGGAGACCCCGGCCTGGCAGGCGCTTCGAGCACATCAGGCGCGCCTGGCGGACCTGCACATGCGCGCGCTGTTCGACGAGGACGCGCGACGTGCTTCCCGGTTTACTATGGAGGACGCCGGGCTCTACCTCGATTACTCCAAGAACCGCATCGTCGCAGAAACGCTGCGCCTCTTGCACGACCTGGCGCGCACGGCGCGGCTGGAACATGCGATCGGGCGTATGTTCGCGGGCGAACGTATCAATACCACGGAAGGGCGGGCGGTCATGCACACCGCCTTGCGCAATCGCGGCCAGGAGACCGTGTTGGTGGACGGCGAAGACGTGATGCCCAAGATCCGCGCGGTGCTGGTGCGCATGCGGGCCCTCGCCGAGGCGGTGCGTTCCGGGGCCTATCGCGGTTTCACCGGCGAGCTCATCACCGACATCGTCAACATCGGGATCGGCGGATCGCACCTCGGACCGCTCATGGTGACCCGTGCCCTGCGGCCTTATCAAAACCGCGACCTGCGCGTGCACTTCGTCTCCAACGTCGATCCCACGGACATCGCCGAGACCCTGGCCGTGGTTCAACCCCACACGACGCTCTTCGTGATCGCCTCGAAGACCTTCACCACGCAGGAGACCATGAAAAACGCCGAGAGCGCGCGGCGCTGGTTCATCGCGCGCACGGGAGATGCGGCGGTGATCGGCCGCCATTTCGTCGCGGTGTCCACGAACATGACGGCCACCGCGGCCTTCGGGATCGAGGCGGAGCACGTCTTCGAGTTCTGGGACTGGGTGGGGGGACGCTATTCGCTGTGGTCGGCCATCGGGCTGCCCATCGTGCTCTCTCTCGGCATGGAGGTCTTCGAGCGACTCCTCGAAGGTGCGTATCGCATGGACCGCCACTTCCGCAGCGCGCCGCTCGAGGCCAATCTCCCGGTAGTGCTCGGGCTCTTGAGCCTCTGGTACACGGACTTCTTCGGCGCCCAGAGCCGCGCGGTGATCCCCTACGATCAGCACCTCGAATACCTGCCGGCCTATCTTCAACAACTCGAGATGGAAAGCAACGGCAAGGGCGTCACGCTGTCTGGAAGCCCGCTCGATTACGCAAGCGCGCCGGTCGTATGGGGCGCGCCCGGCACGAACGGGCAGCATGCGTTCTTTCAACTGCTCCATCAGGGCACTTTACTCATCCCCGTCGATTTTCTGATGGCCTGGCACGGTCACCATCCCCCTGAGGAACAGCACGAGCTTCTGGTGGCGAACTGCATCGCCCAATCACAGGCCTTGATGCTTGGTCGGAGCGCCGCCGAGATCGCGGCCGAGATGCGCGCCCGCGGCATCCCGGAGTCCGAGATCGAGCGCCTCGTGCCGCACCGCGTCTGTCCCGGCAACCGGCCGAGCAACACCCTGTGCTACGAGCGCCTGACACCGGAGACGCTCGGCGCGCTCATCGCCCTCTACGAGCATAAGACCTTCACCGAGGGCGTGATCCTCGGCATCGACTCCTTCGACCAGTGGGGGGTCGAGCTCGGCAAGACGCTGGCGACCGAGGCGGCGGCGCTCCGCGGGCAGATACCGGGCCTGGACCAAGACGGCTCGACGCGGGCGCTCATCGAGCGCTATCGCCATCGGGCCCGCGACGTCCCCGAGCCGCCCTCCACCGTGTGACGACCCCGCACCTTCGGGCGCGGTTTACTCGAACGACGCCTCGACTTTGTCTTGCGACCTTTTATTCCCTCCCCCTGGCAGGGGGAGGGCCAGGGTGGGGGTTGAGCGCTGCGGGCTGCGTCATTCCGATCGGACGCGCTCGACCCCCCACCCTACCCTTCCCCCCTCCAGGGGGAAGGGACGACGAATGTCAAATGTCTTTGGCTAGATTCTCACGCAGCAATGGATACAGACCGACTTCAGCAAATGAAAATCCCTTCTCCCTCGCGGAGAGGGTAGTGGTGGAGTGCGCTTCCCGTCCCCTGCGGAGTTCTGTGGAGCGGGGGAGGCGTTTCCGATCCCCTCCCCTGCGGAGCCTGCGGAGCGGGGGAGGCGTTTCCAACCCCTCCCCTGTGGAGCCTGCGGAGCGGGGGAGGCGTTTCCGATCCCCTCCCCTGCGGAGCCTGCGGAGCGGGGGAGGCGTTCCAATCCCCTCCCCTGCGGAGCGGGGGAGGGCTAGGGTGGGGGTAAAAGGCGCCGCGGCCGGAACAGGGCTTGGTAAGCCCGGCAAGGCCTGACCCGCACCCCCACCCTCCCCCGTCCGCGGGCGGACAGGGGAGGGAGTGTCCCGGTGCGCGAAATTTCAAATATGTCTGGATAGCTATTGGGATGCCGTTTTGTCGGAACCCGATGAAGCCGGTTCCGACCTACAAAAACGGGTAGGGCGGAAGCCGCTTTTTGGCGTTCCGCCGTATGCTACGGCGTTTTCGGGCGGATCGTTTGATCGATCTGGTCCGCCAAGATCGCCGCTCCCCGCTCCGTCAGTTTCCGCAAGTATCCCTTGACCTCGACCACGAAGTCGCCCACGACCCGCGTGGTCCTCGTGTTCACCAAACGGACCTTCAAGTACGCAAACAAGAAACTCGGCTTGTGAACCCGTCCGACCGCGATCCAGTCGGCCCCGAGTCGTTTGCCAAGCTCCGCCGCAACCTCGGGGTGATCGAAGAGATAACCGAAGGACACGTTCGCCCGTGCCTGAGCGGCCGGGCCGATGGCAACGGATTCATAGCCACCCTTTTTCACCAGCGCCTCCCGCAGCAACGGCGCGACGTTGGCAGTCCGCGCCAGCTCTTCCGGCGTGCCGGGCAGTAAGGTCAAGTCATTCAATTCGAAATCCAATACCGCGATGCGCGTACCCGCGAGTGCCGGAGAGCCGAAGAGGACGCATGACCCGAGGACGATAGCGGCCAGGAAGCTCCCCCTCAGTGCGACTTCTTTCAAACCAGGTCTCCGTGCCAACCCGCCTTTCTCGCCACTGCCCCTCGCCCCCGGCCCTTTTCGAGCCGCACCCGGCCGTCTATCCTGTCCACATGTGTGGACGCTACGCGTTGTACGCCGATCCCGAGACGCTCGTCGCCCGCTTCGATCTGCCGCGCACGCCGGAGCTTCGGCCGCGCTACAACATCGCCCCCTCCCAGGAGGTGCCGGCGATCCGGCGCTCCCGGGAAGGCCGGCGCGAGCTGACTATGCTGCGCTGGGGGCTGGTGCCGTATTGGGCCCAGGCCGAGACGAGCGGCCATTCGATGATCAACGCCCGCGCCGAGACAGTGGCCACCAAGCCCGCGTTCCGCGGCGCCTTCCGCCGGCGCCGCTGCCTCATCCCCGCGGAAGGATTCTATGAGTGGAAAAAGGCAGGCCGCATCAGGCAACCTTATTTTATCCGTCTAAAGGACGGCCTGCCCCTGGCCTTTGCGGGTCTCTGGGAAGAGCGGCGGAGTCCCGAGGGACAGGCCATCGGATCCTGCGCCATCATCGTGACCCGCGCCAACGCCCTCCTAGCGCCCATCCACGAGCGCATGCCGGTGATCCTGGAACCGCGCGCGTACGGGCCGTGGCTCGGCACGGACATTACCGACACGGAGGTCTTGACGCAACTCCTCGGGCCCTTCCCGCCCGAGGACATGGAAGCCTATCCCGTCGACAGGTGGGTGAACAACCCCAAGAACGAGGGGGCGGCATGCGTGGAACGCGATGAGCGTGTTACAGCAATCTATACCTGCGACGGTTAAAATAACCTCGTCATGCCAGCGAAAGGTCGTCACCCCAGCATGCTTGTAGCTGGGGCTGGCATCCATGCGTGACTTCCAACTCCCCATGGACCCCAGCTTTCGCTGGGGTGACGGGATCGTGGAGATGATCATGATTTCTGGAAGTGATGCCCGTTCGCAGTATAGCTCACGTAGTCTATGAGATTTGTGCGACAACGCCGTTCCCAACCGTGTATTGATCTTCCTCGTCGACAGCGAACAATCTGAACAACATAAGTTCAGATTGTGCCGCATGATCCCGCGCCACTTGGCCCCGCTCCTCAAGACCGCCGCGGCACAGTACCCCTTGTCCGTCACCGATGCTCGTCAGTTCGGCAAGACGACGCTCGTGCGGGCGACGTTCCCTGCCTACGATTATGTGTCGCTGGAAGCGCCGGACCATCGTGCCGTGATTCATCGCGGCGGGTATCCCCGCCTGCAGGAGGGCGGGCTCGATCCGCACGATTGGCTGCGCAACTACTATCAGACGTATCTGGAACGCGATCTGCAGGAAGTGACCCATGTCGGGGATCTGGAGGCGTTCGCCCGCTTCGCTCGCCTGTGCGCCGGACGGTGCGGGCAACTGCTCAACCTGGTGGCCCTGGCCAACGACTGCGGTATCAGCCACACCACCGCCAACGCTGGCTCTCGCTCCTGGAGAGCAGTTTCGTCGTCTTTCTGCTGAGGCTCCATTTTCAGAGCTTCAGCAAGCGGCTGGTAAAGATGCCGAAGCTGTACTTCATCGATACGGGTCTGCTCTGCTATCTGCTCCGTATTCGAGACGCCCGGGAGTTATGCATCCACGGGATGCGCGGTGCGGTGTTCGAGAACTGGGTGATCGGGGAATTGTGCAAGAATTATCACAATCGCGGCCGGGAGCCGGACCTCTATTTCTGGCGCGATTCCCGGGGAAACGAAATCGATCTGGTGCTGGATCTCGGCCAGCGGGTGCTCCCGATCGAGATCAAATCGGGAGAGACCGTCGCCGAGGATTTTTTCAAGGGGCTCGAGCATTGGCGGCGTCGTCCCGGGAAAGCCGAAGCGCCGGGTGCTTTGGTCTATGGCGGCGAGCGTTCGTATCACCAGCGCGGCTTCACGGTGTACACGTGGGATCGGTGGGGGTAGCACTAGCCAAAGACATTTGAAATATGTCATCCCTTCCCCCTGGAAGGGGGAAGGATAGGATGGGGGTCGAGCGCATCCGGTCGGAAGGACCGCTCGACCCCCACCTGAACTTCCCGGCTTTCGCAGGGGAGGAGGAACCCGGAGACTCCCTCCCCTGTCTGCGCTTTCTGCAGACGGGGGAGGGTGGGGTGGCGGGGCCAAGCCCTTCAGCCGGCTGACCAAGCCTCGTCTCCGCCTGACACGCCTGGCCCCCACCCTAACCCTCCCCCGCTGCGCAGGGGAGGGACCACCCTGGCGGTTGGACCTTAATCGACTTTCCATACGAATCAGGACTTGTTCGAGCGGTCTTCAGGGCGCGGGTCTCGTGATGCCCTCGCGCCGAGCCCGACGAGGGTGTGAACCGCGGCGCTCGGACCTCACCGGCACGGAGGACTTGACTCAACTCCTCGCCCTTTCCGCCAGAGAACATAAAAGCATATCCGGTCGAACGGGGGGTGTGAACAACCCCACAATTGAGGGGCGCTGGACATGCTCTGGAACGCTTGCATTCACCGAAAGGATATGTATCATCCCCATCGGATCTCCGACTCCCCCCGATCCGGGCGAGAAGAACCCAGTCGGACGTCGTTACGGATTTCAGTACCTTTTGTATATAAGCTTCGGCGTCGCCCAATGACGCCGGAGGGGGAGCTGTGGGTCTTGGAGCAACGACGACGATCCGGGGGCTTTGGACCCGACGGTGGACGCGGGGAGCGGCACGTTGGTGAACTACACCAACGCTACCTGCGCCACGCCCTGAGCCAGATAGGAGAAACAGAAGATGGCTGAACCATTTTTATCAGAGATCAGGATCATGTCGTTCCAGTTTGCGCCCAAGGGTTGGGCGCTCTGCAACGGCCAGGTCCTGCCCATCAACCAGAACCAGGCGCTGTTCTCTCTCTTGGGAACCACCTTCGGCGGGGACGGCCGTGTGAACTTCGCGCTCCCCGATCTGCGTGGAAAGACGCCCATTCACGTCGGCAGCGGCCACACGCTGGGGGAACGGGGCGGGGAGCAGGCGCATACCTTGAGCATCGCCGAGCTGCCGACCCATACGCATGTCGTGAGCGGCACCTCCACCAGCGCCGACCCGAACGGCACCAACATACCGACCGCCAATCTCCTGGCGACCACGCCGAGCGAGATCTACGCGGCGCCGAGCAACCCGGTAGCACTCGCCCCAAGCACGATCGGGAATGTAGGCGGCAGCCAGGCGCATCTCAACATGCAGCCGTTCCTGACCCTGTCATTCTGCATCGCCCTGCAGGGGATCTTCCCGTCGCCGAACTGAGGACATAACGCATGGCACAACCCTATGTCGGTGAGATCCGCATGTTTGCCGGGAACTTCGCTCCGGCAGGCTGGATGTTCTGCGAGGGGCAGCTCTTGCCCATCTCCGAGAACGACACGCTCTTTAACCTGATCGGCACGACCTACGGCGGAGACGGCCAGAGCACTTTTGCGCTCCCCGATCTGCGCGGCCGCATTCCCATCCATCAGGGGAACGGCTTCATCTTGGCCGAGACCGGCGGTGCCGAGGAGATCACGCTGACGGTCAATCAGATCGCGGCGCACGCCCACCCACTTCTGGCTTCAGCCAACACGGCGATCCAGACGACGCCCAGCGCCACGGTCCTCGGTACCCCTACGGTGGTCGATCTCTATCGTGTCGGTAGCGCGAGCTCGCCGCTGGCACCGCAATCGGTAAGCGCGATCGGCGGCAGCCAGCCGCACACGAATTTTCAGCCGTATCTCTGTGTCGACTTCATCATCTCACTGTTCGGGATCTTCCCCTCGCCAACCTAGAAGGAGAGAACAATGGCCGACCCATTCGTTGCCGAGATCCGCATCTTCCCCTTCAACTTCGCGCCCAGGGGTTGGGCATGGTGTGATGGGCAGCTCATGCCGCTGTCGCAGAACACGGCGCTGTTCTCGTTGCTGGGGACGACCTACGGAGGCAACGGGAAATCGAACTTCGCCCTACCCGACCTGCAAGGCCGTGCGCCGATGCACCCCGGCCAAGGGCCGGGATTGTCGCTGCACGACTTAGGCGAAACAGGGGGATCCGAGACCGTCACGCTCCTCGAATCCGAGATCCCGGCTCACAGTCACGGGTTGCTTGCCGCGACAGCGCCTGGGAACAACCGCAACCCGGCAGGTAATGTCCTGGCGCGGGCGACCGGAGGTAATGTCTACCTCGCCCCTGTCCTCCCTGCCGGCACACCGCTGGTCTCGATGTCCGACCAAGCGCTCGCCCCCGCCGGCGGCGACCAGCCCCACAACAACCTGCAACCCTACCTGACCTTCTACTTCTGCATCGCGCTCCAGGGGGTCTTCCCGCCGAGAACGTAGGACAGCGCTCGGGGACCATCAAGACTACTGCTCGATACCTGCCGTTTCTCTAACACGGTAAGGGTGCCGGCCCTCCCCACTGGCCGCGGGGACGGACCGGATGGTACGATCCGCGCTCGATAAGCGGAGTACGTATGCAAACCGCGACACAGACAACCTCGCCCCAGGTTCACGGCGGTCAACCGAGTAGTCCGGACCACTGTATTCTCCTGTCCGGCGTCCGTTGGGAGACCTACGAATCGCTCCTCGCCGACATGCAGGACAGTCATGCGGCGCACTTTGCCTATGACCAAGGAATGCTAGAAATTATGGGGCCTTCATATGAGCACGAAAGCCTCAAACACGTCATTGCGATGCTAGTTGAGGTTCTGGCTGAGGAGATGGAGATGGATATTCATGGAGGCGGCTCGACCACTTTTCGTCGTGAAGACTTGGCGAAAGGCTTTGAGCCTGATGAATGCTTCTACATTCAACACGCCGAGCGGGTACGCGGGAAGAAACAGATCGATCTTGCCCAAGACCCCCCACCCGACCTTATTATCGAAATCGACATCACCGGCCCGTCGTTGAACAAGTTCCCCATCTTCGCGGCACTGGGGATCCCGGAGGTCTGGCGGCACGACGGAGCGCGCGTCGCCATCTTCACATTGGTCGACAACGATTATGTCGAGCGCGCCGAAAGCGCGGTCCTTCCGAAAGTAACGAGCGCGATCCTGACCGAGCTCATCGACGCCAGCAGCCAATTGCAACGCCCCGCCTGGCTTCGCCGAGTGCGGGCATGGGCACGATCGTCCTAGTAATCAGTCATGTTAAATCGAAGTGATTCGTCACCCCGGCAGAGCCTGCCCCGTACTTGATACGGGGGATTGCTCACCGCGTCCCTGCGGTTCGGGCTGCGCCCCGCGCTACGCGCGTCGAAATCCGCTCCTGGCGGATTTGTGCCGGGGTCCAGGATGCAGGACCGCACCTACGTCCATGTGCTCTGGATTCCGGCAAACCATGCCGGAATGACGTGCCTGTTTGAATAATTTTGACTAACTACTAGGAGACCTGAGCACCGCTGCCCATGTCCGCCAACGTCATCATCGCGGCGCGAGCCCAACCGATTGTGGTGAATTTCGGACCATTCGTCAAGATGATGAATGACGAAGACTTCACCAAGCTTTGTCAGTTGAATAGCGATCTGCGCATCGAGCGCACCCGCGAGGGAGATCTGATCATCATGCCGCCCACAGGGGGAGAGACGGGCCGCCGCAGTTTCAACCTGACGGTGCTGTTTGGTGAATGGGTGGAACACGACGGTACCGGTATAGGCTTCGACTCATCCACGGGTTTCACGCTGCCTAACGGGGCGAAGCGCTCTCCCGATCTCGCCTGGGTGAGACGTTCCCGTTGGGAACAATTGAGCATGGCGGAACGGGAAGGTTTCCCGCCTCTCTGTCCCGATTTTGTCGCGGAGCTGCGCTCACCCTAGGATGACTTGAGCGCTTTGCAAGCCAAGCTCGAAGAGTATATGGCCAATGGTGCACAGTTGGGCTGGCTCATCGATCCGGATGACCGAAGGGTGTACGTCAATCGCCCCAACACCCAAATGGAATGCCTGGACCATCCCACCGCGCTTTCGGGAGCGCCTGTCCTACGAGGGTTCATTCTGGAGTCCGAACGCCTCTGGTAGCAAACGGAGTGCGCACGCAGATGTTTCCGCTCGCGCCCGGACATTGGCGCCGAGGCGCTGTTTACCTACCCGGGCGGCATTCAACGTTGTCAGATCTTTCCGATCCCTTCCCCTGGAAGGGGGAAGGCTAGGATGGGGGTTTGAGTCTCTCAGAACATGCGAGGCTCAATCCCCACCCTCGCCCCCGCCCTACTGGCATCGGGGATGGTCTGGAGCGTACAATCCGAGGTCGATGAGCGGAGTACGCATGCCAACCGCGACACAGACAGCCTCGCCCCAGGTTCACGCCGTTCAACCGAGCAGTCCGGACCACTGTATCCTCCTGTCCGGCGTCCGTTGGGAGACCTACGAATCCCTCCTCGCCGACATGCAGGACAGTCATGCGGCGCACTTCGCCTATGATAGGGGAGTAGTAGAGATCATGGCTCGCCGAAACTTCCGGCCGAGGATCTGGCCTCTGCGCAGGTGCTGCCAAAACAGCGACTCCGCTTCGGTGGGGTGGGTGGTTGCGCATTTGACAGGCACGGAGGTTGGGCTGGCAGGGCGGGCGATCGGCTCATGCATACCATTATAGAGTGTGCGCTGCGCGGTTATTTGATCGCCCAACCCCCTCCCGATGGGAGGGGGAGACTGGGGCTTCTGGTGAGGGAGATGCGACGTCATTCCCACTTCCGACAGGCGGTGTCGCTTTATCCCCTCCCGACTTCCGGCAGGCGGTGTCCCTTTATTCCCCCTCCCGACGGGAGGGGGCTAGGGGGTGGGCGATCCCATCAACTCCTCGATGCGCTGCCGAATGGCTTCGCGCGCCCGTGCCTGGCTCCGCCAGGTGAGGGCGTGGGCACGATCGTCCGAAGGATCGGATCGCTGAAGCGCATGGCGGTTCCAACGGTCGATACCTATTGAACGCGCACGACCGCTCTCTCCGCGAGCGCACAGCGCACCCTGCTTTCGATCCGCCGAAAGACATGCCTAAGCCATCGGTCCCGATCGCCGCCCGATCCGGCGCGCCATGCATCTTTCTTGTGGTGATGCTGGTGATGCTGAGCGTGCCCCCGGTAGAGGCGGCGGCCGCGACCGTGAGCCAATCGCCAAGCTACGATAGCTTCCGGGCCTATCTCGGAGAGCGGTTCCGGGTCTATGGCGGCACGGGTGCGCGCGAGGTTGTGTCCCTGCGCTTGATTGAGGTCTCCGAACGGCATCAAGATACCCACACCGAGGCCTTTTCAGTGCGCTTCCAAGGCCCTCCGGATCGCCCCCTGTCGAACGGGGTATACACCCTCGAGCACCCGCGCTCGGGCGCCTTTGAGCTATTTCTGGAAGCGGCGGGTAGCGAGGCGGACGGCCTGTACTACCGCGCCGGCTTCAACCTCATGGTGGAAGACGCAGCGCGTCGCTAGCCCCGGGGCACCTTTGAGGTATTTCTGGACGTCCGGGGTGGGATGGCTACGGACAGGCGGGACCGATAACGCTACGGCAGCAGGTTAAAAGGCGCCTCGTAGTAGCGGTTGAATTCGTCCGCACCGCTAGGCTGTAAGTAAATAAAGTGTGGTCTTGCCGGCCTGGCGGTGGCGAATACTATACATGCCCTTCGGCAGCTTCACCCCGAGCGGCGCGCGAAACACCAGAGAGAACTGTTCGGTCTCGGCAGTTTCATAGATGTCATAGACATCGAATAATTTCATCCTTACTCTTTTCTTGCGATCCTCGCTGACAACGACAAAGGTCTCGCCGAGCAGACCCAGAAAGACCTCCTTCCGCGTCCGCACCCCGGGCCCGCGGTCCGTGCTCCAGGCGTCAAGGCGTGAGCGATATCCATGAACCCAGCCGTATAGCCCATGATCGCCGTCACGATCATGGTCCGTAGAAAACGACGCCGGCCGGGCATCCCGATCGCCATGTTCCTCTCCGTGTTCGGCGCCTCGTCGGCGCTAAACACTCGTCGTGCGATCGATGGATTCATAGCATATTAGTTAGTGCGTTATCTCGTCTCAGGACCGAGTCAGCCTGATCTACCCCCAATAGGTCAGAGGTCAAGGCTAGCGACGCGCCGCGTCTTGCACTTGAGGTGAAACCAGCGCGGTAGTGGCCGTTCGCCTCGCTACCCGCCGCTTCGCCATGCCGTCGGTCGGATCCGCGCCTCCAAAACTCGCAACCAGGGAGCAGGTCGCCTAGATGCGAGAACAAAGGGCGGCCACAGGGTGCGATCTGCGCACCCTCCAACCGCCGGTCAAGGTCTACCAGTCGGCACTTCAGGGACAGATTGCGGCGATACTACGGTTGCACAGAAAGGACGGTTAAATACCGCCTTTAAAATGTTCAACAAGCCCGCTCGAAGAAGTCCTGATCTATTAGCAGAGTCAATAAGATAAGCTGGGCGACGCCACTCTATTCCTCAACCCTCCCCCTAGCAGGGGGAGGGCGAGGGTGGGGGTTGAGCGCTGTGGCTGCGTCCTTTCGATCGGACGGGCTCGACCCCCATCCTAACCTTTCCCCTTCCAGGGGGAAGGCACGACATTATTTCAAATGTCTTTGGTCAGCCTTTTTGAAGGAACCGCTTCAAGACCAGAGCGCTATTGTGCTCCTCGTCTCGCGCCGCGTAAATCAGGGTGATCGTACCTGCTGTGGCTTTGCGCTTGAGCAGCTTGATCAGATCGTTGTTGTCCTTGAGCTCCTTTTGGTAACGCCGGCGGAACTCCTTCCACTTATCCGGATCATGCCCGAACCACCGCCTCAGTTCCGTGCTCGGCGCCACATCCTTCAGCCACAGATCTATCCTGGCCCCTAGCTTGGTGAGGCCGCGCGGCCAAAGCCGTTCGACGAGGATGCGCTCGCCGTCATCCTCGGCGGGTTTTTCATAGGCCCGTTTCAGCTTGATCATCCCGGTATAGCCCGAGGCGGAAGTGTCGGATGGCACCCGCAACGTCTACGTCCTCCCCGTCCGACGTCATGGTATTGACGCTGAGGCCCAGGTGCCGAGAGAAACGCCCCACGGTTCGTAGCCATACTCCAAACTCCCTATATCTTTTGATGATTGTCGGTCTGCGAGATCCCGCGAAACGCATAATCGCTGGCCACGGCGATGCCCCCGCCGACCTTGTGCGGCGAATCGTCCGATCTACGCTGGCACAATCCACGCTAGAGCGCCAGTTAGAGCGACATGCGCGTCAACGGACCGCCACCTTGGTTGATCTCATCCCAATACGACTCACTTGAAACAGTTTACCCGGTGTGCGCACGACTCGCGAACGAGCCGCCCGATCGGACGCGCAAGGCGGAACCCGGACGGGCCGATGTGCGGCCCCATTCAAAAGAACACCGCCACGCCCGAGCGCAGCGCTAGGCGAGCGCTGTCTCATCCAGGACCCTGACCATGCGCTCCAAACGATATCCGCTTGCTCTAATGCCGTACTGGGTTCTGGCGATTACGATGGGGATGGCCAGCCAGGCCGCCTCCGCGGAACGCTGTGACGTCGATGCCGACCGCGACATCGACCGCATGGACATCGTTTCGATCCGTCAGGCGGTCGGATCCCCCGCGAGCGGGGTAAACGATCCGCGCGATGGCGACGGCGATGGCCGTATCCTGCGCAACGACGAGCTCTTGTGCGCGCTCCGTTGCACGCGGCCGCTCTGTGAGATCGTATCCGGTGACGGCCATGCCAATCATCGCCCCATGGCCAGGAACGATTCCGCCCGAACGGCCGAGAACACATCGGTCCGCATCAACGTAATGGCGAACGACCGTGACCCCGATGGCCGCCTGGTGGCCAAGAGCATCAAGATCGTCAAGCGGCCTAAACATGGCCGGGTGCGAAATCACAGGAACGGCACCGTGACCTATATCCCGGCTTTCGGGTTCACGGGACGGGACCAGTTTCGATACCGCGTCCGGGACGACGATCACGCGCGATCACGAGCGGCCCGGGTCAGGATGATCGTGGAGCGGGGTAACCACCCCCCACTGGCCGATGCCGGTTCAGATACGAACACGACGACGGGTTTCCCGGTGACGCTGAACGGGTCCGGTTCTTCCGATCCCGACGGCGATGCGCTCACTTTCCTGTGGCGCTTCCTGTCGGTGCCGCCGCCGAGCACAGTCACCGACGCCTCGCTCGCGAACGGGAATACCGCCGCCCCACGCTTCACGCCCGACGTCGATGGCCCCTATGAGCTGGCGCTCGAGGCCTCGGATGGCACGATGTCGGCTGTCGATAGCGTCATCGTCACGGCGCGCGCACCCAACGTCCCCCCCAACGCCAACGCCGGCCCGGACGCGAATGCGCTCGCGGGTCAACCGGTCAATCTGGACGGCCGGGGCAGCACGGATCCGGACAATGGACCCGCGGCGCTAGGTTTCCATTGGTCCTTCGCGGCCGTTCCGCCCGGAAGCCTCTTGTCCGACATGGACATCGCCGGCGCAAACACCGCGCTCGCCTCCTTTACGCCCGATTTCGCAGGGGACTATCGCATTTCACTCGATGTAGACGACGGCGCCGACACCGGGCGAGACGAGGTGCTGATAGCCGCGGCCTTGCCGAACGTGGCGCCCAACGCCGATGCCGGTGCCGATCTGATCGTGCAACTCGGCGCTGGCGCCGCGCTCGACGGGGCGGCGAGCAACGATCCGGACAGCGGTCCCACCCCCTTGAGCTTCCAGTGGACCTTCGTGAATGTGCCCGTGGATAGCCTTCTTAGCGATGCCGATCTCTCGGGCGCGACCACGGTGGCGCCGAGCTTCACCCCCGACCTGGAAGGATTTTACTTGCTGCGCTTGGACGTCTCCGATGGTGATCTCATGGATATGGACCAGGTGCAGGTCAAGGCCAACGTCGCGCCCGTGGCCATGGACGACGCCTTCACGGTGGCCGAGGACACCGGCTTGAATGAGCCAGCGCCCGGCGTCCTGGGCAACGACAGCGACGGCACCAGCGATCCGCTCACCGCCGTGTTGGATACCGATGTCAACAAGGGCACGCTTGCCTTGAACCCCAACGGGTCCTTTACCTACACGCCGGCCACCGATTTCGAGGGCACGGACAGTTTCACCTATCGGGCGAACGACGGCACCGTCGACTCGACCAACCTGGCCACGGTGACCATCACGGTCGGTGCGGTCGACGATCCACCGGTGGCGGTCGACGATGTGGCCACGGTGAACGAAGACGCGCCCGCCACGACCATCGCCGTCTTGGCCAACGACACGGACCTCGACGGGGGCGCGAAGACGATCACGGCGGTGCAGAGCCCCTCGGCCAACGGCGGCACGGTGCTGATCACCAACGGCGGCGCGGACCTGACGTATCAGCCGGCGGCCAATTTCTGCAGCGTCCCACCCGACAACACGCCGGACACCTTCACCTACACCCTGAGCCCCGGCGGCTCGACCGCCACGGTCAGCGTCACGGTGGATTGCGTCGATGATCCGCCGGTGGCGGCCAACGATGCGCTCACGATAAACGAGGACGCATCCGCCACGACCATCGCCGTCTTGGCCAACGACCCCGATCTGGACGGAGGCCTGAAAGCGATCACGGCGGTGCAGAACCCCTCGGCCAACGGCGGCACGGTCACCAACGGCGGCGCGGACTTGACGTATCAGCCGGCGGCCGATTTCTGTAATGCCCCACCCGGCACCACGCCGGACACCTTCACCTACACCCTGAGCCCCGGCGGCTCGACCGCCTCGGTCAGCGTCACGGTCAACTGTGTCAACGACGCACCCGTCATCGCCAACCTCGCCGGCGATATCCTGGCCTATACCCAGGGCGATCTTGCCACCCCGATCGATCAGGGCGCTGACGCCACCGCAACCGATGTCGATTCGCCCGATTTCGATACCGGCACCCTGACCGTGTCGCTCCCCGGCGGCCTCGTCCCTGCGGAAGATCAGATCGGTATCCGCAACCAGGGTACGGGTGCCAACCAGATCGGGGTCACCGGCACCGATGTCACGTTCAACCCCGGCGGCGGTGCCGTCATCATCGGCAGCTTCAGCGGCGGTGGTGCCGGTGGCGGGAATCTGGTCGTCACCCTCAACACCAACGCAAATGCTGCTGCGGTGAGCGCACTGCTGCGCAATGTCACCTACGTCAACAGCAACACCGTGGCGCCTGACATCGCCAACCGCACCGCGCGCTTCGTGTTAAGCGATGGCGATGGCGGCACCAGCATTAACTACGACACCATCATCACCGTCACCCCCAACGTCCCGCCGACGCTGGACGCGATCTCCGACCCCGACGCGATCAACGAGGATGCCTCACAGCAGACGATCGACCTCACGGGCATCACCGCGGGCGGCGCCGAGTCTCAGCCGCTGCAGGTGACGGCCACGAGCAACAACACAGCCCTGATCCCGGATCCGACCGTCACCTATACGTCACCCGATACGAGCGGCTCGCTGGCCTACACGCCGGTGGCAAATGCCTTCGGCACCGCGATCGTGACGGTGACGGTGACCGATGGTGGCGTGGACGGCAATCTCACGACCGTTGGCGACAACGGGATCTTCACGCGGACATTCACGGTGACTGTCGATGCGGTCAACGATCCACCGACTCTGGATGCGATCGCCGACCCGGCCCCGATCAACGAAGATGCCCCCGAACAAAATGTGGATCTCGCGGGCATTTCGGCGGGCGGTGGCGAGTCGCAGACGCTGCAGGTCACGGCGACGAGCAACAACACCGGCCTGATCCCGAACCCGACGGTGATCTACGCGTCACCGGATCCGACGGGATCCCTGACCTACACACCGGTGGCGAATGCGTTCGGCACCGCGATCGTGACGGTCACCGTCACCGACGCCGGCCTCGACGACAACTTCGCGACGCCGAGCGACAACCTGACGGTCACTCGCACGTTCACAGTGACGGTGATTGAGGTCAACAATCCGCCGACGCTGGATGTGATCGCCGACCCGGTCGCGATCAACGAGGATGCCTCACAGCAGACGGTGAGCCTTGCGGGCATCACCGCGGGGAGCGGCGAGACGCAGCCGCTGCAGGTGACGGCCACGAGCAACAACACGAGTCTCATCCCGAACCCGACGGTCACCTATACGACCCCGAACACGGCCGGGTCGCTTGCCTACACGCCCGTGCCCGATGCGTTCGGGACGGCGGTCGTGACCGTGACGGTCACCGATGGTGGCCCGGACGGCAATCTCGCGACCGCTGGCGACAACGGGATCTTCACGCGGACATTCACGGTGGCAGTCAATGCCGTGGATGATCCGCCGACGCTCAATGCGATCGCCGACCCGGCCCCGATCAACGAAGACGCCCCCGAACAAACGGTGGATCTCGCGGGCATTTCGGCGGGCGGTGGCGAGTCGCAGACGCTGCAGGTCACGGCGACGAGCAACAACACCGGCCTGATCCCGAACCCGACGGTGATCTACGCGTCACCGGATCCGACGGGATCGCTGGCCTACACGCCGGAGGCGAACCAGAGCGGCACCGGGATCGTGACGGTCACCGTCACCGACGGCGGCCTCGACGACAACCTGGCGACCACGGGCGACAACCTGACGGTAACTCGCACGTTCACAGTGACGGTGATTGAGGTCAACGATCCGCCGACGCTCAATGCGATCGCCGACCCGGTCGCGATCAACGAGGATGCCGGCCAGCAGACGGTGAACCTTGCGGGCATCACCGCGGGGAGCGACGAGACGCAGCCGCTGCAGGTGACGGCGACGAGCAACAGCACAGGCCTGATCCCGAATCCGACCGTCACCTATACGTCACCCACTACGACCGGCTCGCTGGCCTACACGCCGGTGGCAAATGCCTTCGGCACCGCGGTCATGACCGTGACGGTCACCGATGGTGGCCCGGACGGCAATCTCGCGACCGCTGGGGACAACGGGATCTTCACGCGGACATTCACGGTAACGGTCAATCCCGTCAACGACGCGCCGAGCTTTGCGGCGAGCAATCCGCCAACGGTATTGGAAGACGCTGGGCCACACACAGTCCTGAATTGGGCGATGTTCAATCCCGGGCCGGCCAATGAGGCGCAGACCGTGGTCGGCTACACCGTAAGCAACGTCTTTAACTCGGCCTTGTTCAGCGCGCTCCCCGCGGTGGCTGCGAACGGCACCCTGACCTACACCCCGGCGGACAACGCCTTCGGCACCTCGACCTTCGATGTGGCCGTGCAAGACAACGGCGGCATCGCGAACGGCGGAGACGATACCTCGGACGCGCAGACCTTCACCATCACCGTCACGCCGGTCAACGACGCGCCCGTCGCGACCGCCAAGTCGCACCAGACCCATTCCGGGATCCGCGTCACCATCGGCGCGGCCAACACGGGCAAGCTCAAGGACGGCGCCACCGACGTGGACGATCCGTTCGGCGATCTCGCGGTCAACGCGACCTTCGGCAACATCACCCCGGCAGCGGCTACCATCACGCTGACCGACGCGGCGACGGGAACTTTCACCTACAACCCACCAGCCGGTCACTCCGGCGCGGCCTCCTTCCAGTTCCAGGTCTGCGACGACGGCGCCCCGACGCCACCGGCCATGTGCAGCGCGGCCACGACAGTGAGCTTCAACGTCACCGGCCCGGACCTCTGGTTCGTCGATACCACCGCGGGTGCGGGCGGTACCGGTAGACGCACCGATCCCTTCGATGCGCTCTCCGACCTCCCCGCGGCCCGCGGCAACGGCGATCGGATCTTCGTCTTCACCGGCACCTACGGCACGGGGCAGACCTTGCTCACGAGTGAGCACCTCATCGGCCAAGGATCATCCGGTACCTTCGATAGCGTGCTCGGCGTGACGGTGCCCGGCAACGGCACGCTCGATACCAGACCCCTGCTTGGGGGCACCCGACCGCAGTTGAACGGGACGGTCACGGTCGCTGGAAGCAGCGTCGTGCGCGGTCTCAACATCGTCACGAGCGGCGCGACCGGTCTCACCGGCAGCGCGGTGAGCGGCGTGACCGTGAGCGAGGCGAGCGTCAGCGCGACCAATGCGACGGCGGTCAATCTCGGCGCCAGTGGTACGTTCACGCTGACCCGCGTCGATTCGAGCAATGCCGCAAATGGCATCATCCTCAACAACAATCCTACCGGCAGCTTCACGGTGACCGGCACCGGTGCGGCTGGGACGGGCGGGACGATCCAGAACATCACCACCCGCGGGGCCTCGTTCATCAATGCCAGCAACGTCTCGTTGACGAACATGAGCTTCACCAACGCCAGCCAAAACGATGGGCCAACGGCTCCGGACGGCGTGGTCGGAGGCAATTCGGACGAGAACGGCGCCATTCACCTGCAGAGCGCGGCCAATGTCGCCTTGACCGGCGTGACCATCACCACGACGGCGCAGCACGGGATCAACGGCAACGGGGTGAGGAACCTGGATCTCACCAACGTCACGATCTCCGGCACCGGCAACGAGGTCTGGGAATCGGGGATGTTTATCTCGAACCTGGCCGGTCGGGTGAGCGCGAGTCAAGACAGCGTGTTCCAGAACCTCAACGTCTCGAACACCGGCCAGTTCAACATCTTTATCACGAACGGGACGCCCACGGTCGCCGCGCCGGCCGAGAAGGATCGGCTCTCGATCACGAACAGCCAGTTCTCCAACAGCGGCATCAATGTGATCGGCGATCACATCACGGTCGCCAACGTTGGCACCGCCAACTTCGAAACACTAGTCAGCGGATCGAGCTTCACCGCGCTGGTCGATCCCAGCACCCATACCTCCGACAACATTCAGATAGATGCCAGTGGATCGTCCAGCTCCAATGCATCGATCTCTACGAGCACCTTTAGCAACGCCGGCCAGGCGGCGATCAACCTTTCCGCGAGTGGCAATGGCGTCGGAACGTTCGCGGTGACGAACAACTCCAACGTCAGCGTGCGGGCCGCTACGGGGATCAATCTGTCGTCGGTTGGCCCGTCTTCGCTGCGCGGCACCATCTCCGGCAACACGATTTCGACGAATGTGACTAACAACCCGGCCTTCGGGATCCAGTTTGTCGTCAACGATGTCGGTTCGATCATCGCCAACATCAACAACAACACCATAAACGGAGATGGCACGAACGACTTCGATTACGGCATACGCGGCGGAGCGCGTATCGGAAATGGCACGGCGGACATCACGCTGCAAGACAACACGGTCCAGTCGGCCGAGGTTGCCGGCGTCTGGTTGTTCTCCGGCAATGCCTCGCCGGGCGAGTCCAGCCGGACCTGCGTCAACTTCGTCAGCAACCTCATCGACGGCGGGTCGCTCGCCTTCACCGACTATTTCGTCGAGCAGTACACCAACACGACGTTCCAGATCCAAGGGCTCGTCGGGTTGGGCACCAACGCGACGAACGTCCAGAACTTCATCGCCGCCACCGACGACGATCCTGCGGCTTTGGACCCGACGGTGGACGCGGGGAGCGGCACGACGGTGAACTACACCAACGCTACCTGCGCGACGCCCTGAGCCAGATAGGAGAAACAGAAGATGGCTGAACCGATCAAAGACAGGGGTCCGAACGTTCCCTGCACGACCTCGGTGAACAAGGAGGCGTTGAGACGGTGACGCTCCTGGAATCGGCGATCCCGGATCACAGCCAGGCCCTGCGGGCCTCCCCGGACGTGGGCGATCTCTTCGCTTCGGGCCAGCAGCCAGCCTCGCCGCTCCGCCGGTGCGACGGCCTACCAGCAAGCCACGGCGAACCTAGTGACGCCCCGACGCCCTCGCCGCCGCCGGCGACCAGCCCCACAACAAGCTGCACCCGTATCTGACGTTCTACTTCTGAATCGCGCTCCAGGCGGTGTTTCCGCCGAGAGGCTAGGACAGCGCTCGGGGACCATCAAGACTACTACTCGATTCCTGCCGTTTTTCTAGCACCGTAAGGGTTCCGGATCCCCTGCCCGACTGGCATCGGGGAACATCTGGATCGTACCATCCGCGGTTGATGAGCGGAGTACGTATGCAAACTGTGACACAGACAACCTTGCCCCAGGTTCACGGCGGTCAACCGAGCAGACCGGAGCAGCGTATTCTCCTGACTGGCGTCGGTTGGGAGGGCCTACGAATCGCTCCTCGCCGACATGCAGGACAATCATGCGGCGCAGTTTGCCTATGATCGGGAAGCGGATTTCCGCGATGCCTTTAGATCACCCAAAACAACTCCCCAGGCTGCTACGTGAACGGTCGGAGACATGGGTAACACTTTAGTCCGGGGACATGGGTAACAGTTTTAGCCTCCTCAGCAGGATCTGTGGGTTGTCTTAAGTAGTCACTAAACAACCACCGGCTAAAAGCCGGTGGGT
>JBOIDR010000044.1:0-29633 GCA_050740695.1 Gammaproteobacteria bacterium
CGCGTGCAACTCCCGCTCGAAGCATTCCATATCCCCGCACGGCTCGTCCGATGACCGCCGCCCGCCGATGAACCGGGATTACATGGATGTAATGCTTTTGGGAGGTACAGGATGAACGCCTGTAGCCACTCCACGGCGCCCAAAGGGGTGACACGTGCCGTGCATTCGTGTGAAACTATCATTGGGGCAGCCCTCCGGATTTAGGATTGATTGCAGACTTCCTATTATCCCAGAGATCTCCTGCCCCTTCACTCACCTAGCCCCCCGACAAAATTGTCATATACGACGACAGACCCTCGCCTACCTCATTGAATCTAAACTCAGAGGGGAATCTTCTCCCTCAGCCAATCGCCTCGAAGCCCGCGCATCGACGTTACGACTGTAACCGAATCGATTTCATTTGTAAGCAAATTCCGGCGCTTTGAAATCATCCGGTAAGGCACCCGCCCTACTCTGCCGCATCGAGAAAGGCGACCGGGCTCCGTGCTCTGCGATCCCAAACGGTTTCAGGCTTCGACGAGAACTGAGAGCCTGATCTAGGGTGGGCACCGCCCACCGTTTATGGCCTTGTCTGAAGCACAAGGTGGGCTATGCCCACCTACGGTACTTGTAATTAAAGTAGGAGAACGGATATGTCAAAAGCAAAGAAGAGATCCCGCCCCGGACGCCGGCTCAATCGGAAGCACGAGGCCCGGTTTCCCCTGCGCCGCCCCGTGCTCCTGGCGGCGCTCGCGCTCTGCGGTTGGGCGCCCGCGGGTGCCGCGCACTTTCCCCAGAGCCTCGGTCTCTCGAGCCTCGATGGCAGGAACGGCTTCCGCGTGAACGGCGTCGCGGCCGGTGACCGCTCGGGCCGCGCGGTGAGCGGTGCGGGGGATGTGAACGGCGATGGCCTCGCGGACCTCCTCATCGGGGCCTACCGCGTCGGCCCCAACCGCAGTTACTCGGGGGCGAGCTATGTGGTCTTCGGGCGGGACACCGCGGAGAACCCCTTCCCGGCGAGGCTCGAGCATCTCGATGCTCGATGGCACGAGCGGCTTTCGCCTGAACGGGGGAGCCGGTGACCACTCGGGCTTCGCGGTGAGCGGCGCGGGGGATGTGAGCGGCGCGGGGGATGTGAACGGCGATGGGGGCGCGGACCTCGTCATCGGGGCCTTCGGCGCCCGCTATGTGGTCTTCGGCCAACCGCCACCGCCACCACCGCCACCACCGCAACGGCTTGCCCGTCACATCCAGGGCAGCGACAACGGCGAGACGCTCACCGGGACCCCGAGCGACGACGTCATCGACGTAGGTGGTGGCAACGACGTGCTCCGCGGCCTCGACGGCAACGACGTCCTCTGCGGCGGTGACGGCCGAGATCGGCTGTTCGGCGGTGCGGGCCGCGACCGGCTCTTCGGCGGCGCAGGCCGCGACGTGTTGTTCGGGGAGAAGGGCCGCGATGCGCTGAACGGAGGCACGGGGTCGAGACGGTGTGACGGAGGCGCAGGCGCCGGCACCGCCCGCCGCTGTGAGGTCCGGGTGGGGGCACGCTGAGATTCGAGTAGGGTAGGCACCGCCTACCGTTTATGGCCTTGTTTGAAGCACAAGGTGGGCAATGCCCACCCTACTGTACTTGTAAGCCCGCGTGATGGGTAGAGCGGAGCGAAACCCATCAATGGGTGACGGCGCACGTGATGGGTTTCGGCTATCGCCTCTATCCGTCCTACGACGGGCGCAACGGCGTTGGTGGAAAAGGTAGCGCAATGATAGGGCCACCGCCAGGCGCCGGTCGAGGACCGCACGGCTCAGGCCGATATGCCGGATCGCCCCTTCGAGACTGCGCTGCAGGACCGGATCGGGGCTTCGCCGCAAGTCGGGAATGGGCGGTGCGCCGATTGCATCCGACATAAAGCCGAGTGCGAACGCCAAGAAAATGATGGTGTGGTTTATGGCCCCCATCCGGCCGGCTCCTTTGCAGGGCAAACCGCCGGCCCGGATTCTAACAGAACCTCTGGAGCCCCAAGGACGCGACGACCATGGCCGGAAATCCCTTCAAACGCGCGAGCCTCTTGTTCGCCAACTTCTTCTTCATCATGCTGGCCTACTACCAGATCAAGCCGGCCAGCCGCTCGCTCTTCATCGGACAGCTCGGCGCCGATCGGCTACCGTATGTCTGGATCGGGACGGCCTTGTTCCTGGGGCTCATCATCGGCGGCTACCACCGCCTGGTCGGGCGTTACAGCCGGTTGCGGCTGGTGCTCGGAAGCTGTGTCCTGTCGATGACGATGCTGGCGGGCTTCCGCGTACTGCTCACGACGGACAGCGCGGCGGTGGCGCTGACGTTCTATGTGTTCGTGGACATCTTCGGCGTGGTCTTGGTCGAACAGTTCTGGAGCCTGACCAACACCCTCTATAGCAGCGAGCAGGGCAAGCGCTGGTACGGGTTCCTGGGTACCGGCGGCGTCCTGGGCGGGCTCTTGGGGGCGGCGGCGGCGACCTTGATCGTGACGCACACTTCTCTCACCACCCCGGATCTCCTTCTGGTGGCGGTGGGCATCCTGGGGCTCGTCGTCACCGTGAACCTGGCCTTGGCGCGCTATGGGGTCTTCGAGGCGGCGGCGAACCGGCGCGACACGGAGCGGCCGGCAGCGCGGCCAATCTTGCGGGACCGCTACCTCATGCTCGTAGGCGCCACCGTGCTCCTGGCCCAGGTGGCAGAACCGCTGGTCGAGTACGAATTCATGAAGATGGTGGAGCTGAGCTACACCGAGCTCGACTCGCGCACCGCCTTCATCGCCTGGCTGTTCAGCACGATGGGGCTGATATCGATCCTGGTCAACCTGGCGATCACGCCGGTGGTGCACCGCTATCTCGGCGTCGTGGCCGGGCTCATGACGCAGCCGCTCCTCCTGTTCATTTGCACCTTCGGTTTCATCTTGAGCCCGACGCTAGCGTTCGGTTCCGCGATGAAGGTCAGCGACCGGGGCCTATCCTATTCGATCAACCGGGCCTCGAAAGAGTTGCTCTATATCCCCATCCACCCCAACCTGAGCTACCGGGCCAAGGCCTGGATCGACATGTTCGGATACCGTGTGTTCAAGGTGCTCGGGGCGGTGCTGATCCTGCTCTTGACCGGCTGGCTGCCGGTCGACGCAGGTCTCGTCGGCCTCGGGTGGCTCACGATGTCGGTGTGCGTCTTGTGGCTGGTCACCGTCAGTTACCTGGCGCGCGAGTACCGGGGCCTCTGCCTGCCCCCGACGAGCGCGTGATGTCCCTTGCCGCAGACGTACCGGCGGCGCGCAGACGTGCAAAAAAACCTGGCAACCCCTGTTATTGCGTCGCGTGGCGGTGGATAATGGGCGGGCGACAAGCACCCGCACCGACACGACTTCCCATGAACCCGTGCCCCGATCGGCCTGTCCTAGCCGGTAGGGACTGTTTTCATCGGCGCGTAGGTACCTTTTCACAGACAGTCGCCCGTCCCTGCACTAGAGTGATGGAGAGAGCGAGCATCGGCGCATCCGGCGGATCGGCCGTGGCCGCCGGATCGGCAGGGTGGGGGCGGCGTTACGAGCGACAGGTTAGAGGTAAGTCATGAAGACCGTGGGGCGCGGGCCGGTGTGGGGCGCCGCGATCTTGCTTGGGCTGATGGTTCCGGTCCAGGCAGACTACGAATCAGGGGTCAAGGCATACATGAGCGGGGATCACGAGACCGCCCTGGGCGAGTTCGCCCGTGCCGCGGACGGCGGCGACCGCAACGCCCAGTACAACGTCGGTCTCATGCACCTCAAGGGACAGGGGGTGGCCGTCAACGATCAGGAGGCCGTGCGCTGGTTCCGGAAGGCCGCCGGGCTCGGCCAGGTCGAGGCCCAGACGTTCTTGGGCGCTTTATATGCCGACGGTCAGGGCGTGACCCAGGACTATGAGCAAGCCGCCTACTGGCTGGCCATGGCCGCCGAAGCCGGGCACGGCGCGGCCCAGTGCTTCCTGGGCCAGTTGTATGCCGATGGGCTCGGTGTCGAAGAGGACCGGGTGGAGGCTTATGCCTGGCTCAGCGTCTCCGAGGTCAACGGCTATCCCGAGGCCGCCGGGTTCTTGAAGGAGGTCGCGGCGTCCATGTCTCCAGGCGACATCGAGAGGGCACGACGGCTCGCGCAGGTACGCGGGCCGAACTGGGCCAGGCAAGGGGAATCCCACCTGCCCGTCCAGGCCGTGTCCAAAGACTAGCTATCCCGACACGAGCGGCTCGCAGAACCCCACGGCTGGGTGGGCGGTCTTCGACACCCTCCCACGCCACATCTCCCACCCGTCCCCATGATGCGCGTGACCGACCAGCTCGCGATCCGCGCAGAGGACCTATCCTGGCGTTTCGTGCGCGCCCCCGGACCGGGCGGACAGAACGTGAACAAGGTGGCGACCGCCGTCGAATTGCGTTTCGATACCCACAGCCCGGCCTTGCCCGAGCCGGTCCGTCTGCGGCTCTGGGCGCTCGCGGGTCGGCGCATCGGTAAGCACGGCATGCTCCTTATCGAGGCCTGCCGGCACCGCACCCAGGCACTCAACCGTCAGGACGCCTTGGCGCGCCTTTGGGGACTCCTGAGTCAGGCCGCGGCCACGCCCAAGCGGCGCATTGCGACCCGGCCGTCCGCCTCCTCCCAGCGGTTACGCGTAGAGACCAAGCGCCGCCACGGGGCCAAGAAACGATCCCGTCGATCTCCCGGGCGCCGCACGCCCTTCACCGAGCCGTGAGGGGTCTTATTATTATCCGCGGGACCCGCATCGGGCCCCCTCGCGATCCCGAGATGCAGGGGCCGAACCGCTGCCCGTCGCCCGAAGCTCCGGTGTGCTGCTGACCGGCTTCTAGCCCACAACGTCCCTTTGACACACTGCACCAAACCTGTAGACTAGGACGAAATGAACGTAGGACCGAGGGGGAGGGACCGTCGTTCATAGATGCATCCCGGCGGGACATCAGGGGACTGACCGCTCCGCGCCGGCAATCGGTCCGAATCGGTCTTACCATCTTTCGTCTCGCTCGTCCAAAGCGTGGTGATCGACGCGGTGGGTTAACGGTTAGAAATAGAGGTGTCACCATGCAACAGCCAAGCATCGAACAAACGAACGAATTCTGCTCCCAGGCCTACGCGGTCATGAAGGATTACCGGCAGATCAACACACGCTTCTGGACGAAATATACCGAGCAACAGCTCGATTTCCTGCAGCTATGCACCAAATACGGCCAGCGGGAATTGGAGCTCTGGACGAATGGGAAGGACCTGCCGGGCCTCATCGGGGCCCAATCGAGCCTGGCCATGGAGTTCAACAAGGAGTGTGCGGACCAGTTCCGCGCTTTGCTCGCATGCCTCACGGAAGCGCGTGCGGAGGCCATGCGTACATTCGATTCCTTCGAGGGCCACTGGCCGCCGGCCACCGCCGCCGAAGAGGACGCCAAGCCGACTGTCCAATCGCCCGCAGGCAAAAGGGCCAGAGCCGCCTGAGCCCCTTGGCGGGCCGGCATCGCCGTGGGCGGGGACGATGCCGGCAGCGGGTCTGGGTTCCGAGCTCGGAAACGACCGCGCCGCGGACGGTTCTCGGCATTACCCGAGCCCGTATGATCGCCGGAGGGCACAAGCGGCACCGGCCTTCCCTGCGGCCACTCGGATCGGTGGCGCGAAGGGATGACGCGCTCGGTCGGCGAGGGTAGCTGACCGAGCCGAGGTCGTGCATGGCAACAAGACGCGGAAAGAAGCAGTCGGCCAATCCAGCGGAGGCTAGCGGAGGTATCCCTGCGCCTCGCCCGGCGGCGGACGCGTCTCCCGATGCTGATGAGGCTGGCGAAGGCCACCCAAGGGACTTCCCGGTGGTCGCGATCGGGGCCTCGGCCGGGGGGCTCGAGGCATTGAAGAGGTTCTTCAGCGCCATGCCGGCCCAGAACGGCCTCGGTTTCGTGGTGATCCCGCATCTCGATCCCACCCATGTGAGCCACCTGCCAGAGTTACTGGGCCGGCATACCCCCATGCCGGTCGAACAGGCGCACGAGGGGGCGCCGGTCCAGGCCGAGCACGTGCACATCATCCCGCCGAACGCGTTACTGACGATAAAGCGGGGCGTCCTGCATCTCGGGGCGGCCGTGGCCCGTCCCGGCATACCGCGGCCCATCGACGGCTTCTTGCGGAGCCTGGCGGAGTACCAACAGGAGCGGGCCATCTGCATCATCTTCTCGGGCACCGGCAGCGACGGCACGCTGGTGTATGGTCCAGAGCCCGGACACCGCGGAGCACGACGGGATGCCCCGCAGCGCCATCGCCACCGGGCTCGTGGATTACGTGCTGCCCGTGGAAGAGATGCCCGGGGCGCTGCTCGAGTATGTCGAGCATGCCCATCTGCGTGGCGCTCCGATCCCGGTCCCCGCCGACCCGCGGCACGACCCTCTGCACGCCATATTGGCCCTGTTGTGCACCCGGGAAGGACATGACTTTCGCTGTTACAAGAAGGCCATGCTGCTGCGCCGTATCCAGCGGCGCATGGGTCTCAATCGTATCGCCGCGATCGGCGATTACGGCCAGTATCTCGGGGACACCCCGGCCGAGCTCAAGTCCCTGGCCAAGGACCTCCTGATCGGTGTGACCGAGTTCTTCCGCGAGCCCGAGGCCTGGGCGGTCCTGGAAACGGAGGTGATCCCAGCGCTCGTGGCGGCCGAGCACCCCGAGGCGCCCCTGCGCGTGTGGGTCACCGGTTGCGCCACCGGCGAGGAGGCGTACTCCCTCGGCATGCTCCTGCTCGAGCGGGTGGCGAGCAGCGAGCACAATGGCGAGCTCCAGATCTTCGCGACCGACATCGATCGCCACGCGCTCGAGATCGCCCGCGCGGGGACCTACCCGGAGGGCATGGCCTCGTCCCTCACTCCGGAGCGTCTTACCCGGTTCTTCACCAAGTCCGACAATAGCTACCGGGTCAAGAAGGAGCTGCGCGAAGCGGTGGTGTTTGCACCGCAGAACCTGATCACCGATGCCCCCTTCTCGCGCCTGGACCTCATCATCTGCCGCAATCTGCTCATCTACCTCGAGCCCGAGTTGCAGCAGAAGGTCATCGCGCTGTTTCATTTCGCCCTCAACCGGAACGGCTATCTATTCCTGGGCAAGTCCGAGACCGTCGGCCGGCAGCCGAGCCTGTTCGAGCCCCTCTCGAAGAAATGGCGGATCTACCGGCGCAGCGGGCCGGTCCGGCATGTGCCAGCGGACGTTCCGCTCATCCCGGAGGCCCTACCCGGCGAGCGCCCGGGCGGGCCGCGGCCACGCAAGCCCAGGCCCGGCGACTATGGGGAGGTGATCCGCGCCCTGTTGCTGGCGCGCTATGCCCCGGCCGCCGTGCTGGTCAACCGTGACTGCCGGACCCTCTATTTCCATGGCCAGACCGACGACTACCTGGTGCACCCGGCCGGGGAACCGACCGACGACCTCTTGGCCATGGCCCGCGATGGCCTGCGCCTCAAGCTGCGCGCCGCCCTGCATAGGGCCATGCGGGAAGACCAGCCGGCGGTGGTGGTGACCCAGGTGAAACGGGGCGGCGCTTCCCTCCCGGTACGGGTGACGGTGACACCAGTGGAGGACCAGCGGCAGGGAGTGGGACTGTGGCTCGTGACGTTTTCGGCGGCACCGGCGGCCGAGGACGAGCCGGGGCCCCGCGCCATCGAAGAGTCGGCGGCGGTGGGCCACCTGGAAGAAGAGCTCGCCAGCGCCAAGAAAGAGCTGGAAAGCGTGGTCGCGGATCTGGAGAGCGCCAACGAAGAACTGAAGGTCTCGAACGAAGAGGCTATGTCGATGAACGAGGAGCTGCAATCCACCAATGAGGAATTGGAGACATCGAAGGAGGAGCTGCAGTCGCTCAACGAAGAGCTCACCACGGTGAACACCCAGCTCGAGGAGAAGGTCGCTGATCTGGAACGCACCAACAACGACCTCGATAACCTGCTCGCCAGCACCCACATCGCGACCCTGTTTTTCGACCGGGAGTTCCGCATCAAGCGCTACACGCCCGCCTCCACCCGCTTGTTCAACCTGATCCCCTCGGACCTCAATCGGCCGGTGGACGATATCGCCAATAAGTTTTCCGATGGTCACCTGTTATCCGACGCCCAGAAGGTCCTCGATACCCTCACCCCGATGGAGCGCGAGGTGCGAACGGTGGGGGGCGAGTGGTACATCCAGCGGGTACTGCCTTATCGGACCCACGAGGACCGCATCGAGGACGTGGTGGTGATCTACACCGAGATCACCGAGCTCAAGCGTGGCGAGGAGGCGCTACGCGAGAGCGAGGAGCGGTTCCGCACCTTGGCCGAGACGGTGCCGAACATCATCTTCACCCACCGCCCCGACGGCTTCAGTGATTACACCAATCCGAGGTTCTACGAGCTCACGGGCCTGCCGCCCGGTGCGGCGGACGGCTTCGGCTGGACGCAGTCCCTGCACCCCGAGGACTGGGCGCGGGACCAGTCCCGCTGGCGGCTGGCGCTTGCGGCGGAAGAGCCCTACGAGATCAAATACCGCCTGCAGAGCGCCGCCGGCGGCTACCGCTGGCACCTGACCCGTGGCCGCCCGATCCGCGACCTTAGTGGCCAAATGATCAAGTGGTTTGGCGTGTCTTCCGACATCGACGACCTGGTGCATGCGCAGGAGGCCCTGGCGCAGGCCCAGAAGATGGAGGCCGTAGGCCAACTGACCGGCGGTATTGCACACGATTTCAATAACCTCCTCACCGTCATCGGGGGTAATCTACAGCTGCTCGAGGCGCGGCTCCAGGACGACGCGGCCGGGCAAAAGCTGCGGGATGCGGCGGCGCGGGCGGCCGAGCGCGGGGCGGAGCGGGTGCACCGGCTCCTGGCCTTTGCACGCCGGCAGGTCTTGCAACCGCAAGCGGTCGATTTGAATGAAATCGTCGCCGGGATGATGCCGGTCCTGCGCCAGACCCTGGGGGAGCCCATCGAGATCGCGCTAGCGCCGGGCGTGGATCTTTGGGCGGCGCTGGCCGATCCCGGGCAGGTCGAGGCGGCGCTCCTCAACCTCGCCTTGAACGCGCGCGACGCCATGCCCGAAGGCGGCCGACTCGTCCTCGAGACCTCTAACGGCACCCTGGATCAAGACGCCACGGCGCCGGAGGCCGAGCTCACGCCGGGTGACTACGTGCTGCTCTCCGTGAGCGACACCGGCGAGGGGATGTCGGAGGAGACCAAGAGACAGGCCTTCGAGCCGTTCTTCACGACCAAGACGACGGGAAGGGGGAGCGGGCTGGGGCTCTCCATGGTCTACGGCTTTGCCAGGCAGTCGGGCGGGCAGGTGAAGGTC
This sequence comes from Gammaproteobacteria bacterium, assembly GCA_050740695.1. Classification (GTDB taxonomy): domain Bacteria; phylum Pseudomonadota; class Gammaproteobacteria; order JACCXJ01; family JACCXJ01; genus JACCXJ01. The sequence goes on from JBOIDR010000044.1 coordinate 9,321, forward strand.
CAGAGCGAGCGCGGAAAGGGCACCACCGTCCAGCTCTACCTGCCGCGGGCCCAGGACGCGCCGGCCACTGCCGTCGCCCAGGGCCCTCTGCCCCTGGAAGACTTGCGGGGCCGAGAGGCGATCCTGGTGGTCGAGGATGATGCGGACGTGCGGGCGCTTGCCGTCACCTACCTGTCCGAGCTTGGCTACCGCGTGCTGGAGGCCGCCGAGGCCCAGGGGGCCCTGGCACTGTTCGAGGACGGTGAGGCCATCGATCTGCTGTTTGTCGATCTGGTGCTGCCGGGGACCCTGGATGGGCACGCGCTCGCGCTGGAAGCCAATAGGCGCCAGCCGGCTCTCCAGGTGCTTTACACCTCGGGCTACCCCAGGACTACCATCCTGCGTGCGGGTAAGCTCGACAAGGGCGCGCGGTCGCTGATGAAACCCTACCGGCGCGAAGACCTGGCGCGGGCCGTGCGCGGGATCCTGGATGCCCCACCGGGCTGATGCCGGACTCGGACCCGGGGTAAGCCCCCGCCGCGTGCCAGCCGGTGACTAATAATCGCTATACAGTGGCTGGAAGCTGGACCGGTACAGCGGCTGGAAGCTGGACCGGTGCCGACGCTTGTGCTCTGTTACCTCGAGGATGCGACCCAACAGCGCCTCGACCTCGAACGGTTTGGGGAAAAAATCGACGATGCCGAGCTTGAGTCCCTGGACCACCGTCTCGTGCTGGGCCACGCCGCTCATCAAGAGCACGGGGAGGCGAACCCCTTGCGCGTTGAGTTCCTTCAGAAGATCGAGAGCGCTCATTCCCGGTAAACAAAAGTCCAGCACCAGGCAACGAGCCCGGATAGGCTCACAGCGGTAGGCGCTCAAGAACGACTCGGCGGAATCATGGGCCTCGGTGGCCAGCCCAGCCGACTCGCACAGCGTAGAGAGCAGCTCACGCACCCCGGGGTCATCATCGACCACGCATACGGCGCAGCCGTGCGCCCGGGGGTGGTCCGGATGAACCGTCGAAACGGTCACGACGAGACGCGCCGGGCCTTGAATTCGGCCATCCACGGCAACGACACGCCGGGCCCGGCGGGCACGCCTCCATCCGCATGCCGCCCGCGGGCAACCGGTTCGAGGAGGCGGATCAGAGTTCCCATCGTGGCATACCTCGCGCGTTTGTGTTCACAGGGACCTCGTGTTGCGGGACAATGCCTTCCGCGTTGCACGCGCGGGATCGCTCGAACGCGCGGCTTTCCCCCCACTCACCGGGGACGCGCTGGTTCTAGCGGTCCCCTCTTGAAAGAAGAGGCTAACCGGACGGGTGTAATCGCTTGATGTCGCGGCGTCGCCATTGCGTAACGATGGGTAACCGTGTGTTACTCCATCCTGCAGAGCCGGACCCATTGAAAACCGGAAGCCGATGCAAACCGTGTGAACGATGATGAGCGTCGCGCACATCCTGGTCGTCGACGATGAACCGGACGTCCGGGAATTGATACGAACCTACCTGGCGCAAGAGGGTTATCATGTCAGCACCCTCGGGGACGGACAGGAGTTGCGCCGCGAGCTGGCCGGGCAGGGCGTGGATCTTGTCATTCTAGATCTCGGCCTGCCGGGCGAGGACGGGCTCTCCCTCGCGCGCTACTTGCGCGAGCACTCCGATGTGGGCGTGATCATCGTGACCGGCAAAGGGCAGACCGTCGATCGGATCATCGGTCTCGAGATCGGCGCGGACGACTACCTCGCGAAGCCCTTCGACCTGCGCGAGTTGCTGGCACGGGTGCGCAGCGTGCTCCGGCGGACGCGCGGCCCCATGCGGCCGGAGACGGGCGAGCCGGATCCCGCGGTGCGTTTTGCGGGATGGCAACTCGATCTCGCGAGCCGCCAGCTGTTCGCCCCGGATGGCAAAGAAGTCGCGCTGACGACGGGCGAGTTCGATCTGCTCGCGGTCTTCGTTCGGCATCCGAATCGCGTGCTCTCCCGCGACCGGTTGCTGGAGCTTACCCGCCACCGTGAGGCGGGTCCATTCGACCGCAGCATCGACGCGCAGGTCGGACGCCTGCGCCGGAAGATCGAGTCGGACCCGGACCGGCCCGTGCTCATCAAGTCCGTGCGTGCAGCGGGTTACGTCTTCACGTCGTCCGTGACGCGCGACCGGACACCTTGACTGCCTACGTGGGATCGCCGCACGACCCCGTCGCTCGTCACGGCTGTGCCAGCGCGGTGGTGATGGAATACCGCAGGCACTCGAGCTTCAGCGGGTCTTCGACCGCGCGGTCCTGGGCGCGTCGGTGATATAGAAGATGTCCTCGACCCGCTCTCCGAAGGTCGCGACTTTGGCATTCTGGAGTCGGCGTCGCAGAAGAGCATGGCGCCCGTGATCTGGGACAGAACCCCGGGCCTGTCGGTCGCACCGGGTCGCACCGGTTTCATCCCTTCCGACGATTGCGGTATTGGGCTACAAGGTAGCTCATTCGTCTGGAGGAAGAGATCATGACTGCAAACTCGGTCGTGCGCGCCCGTATCGACGCGCATATCAAGGAAGAAGCTACCGCGGTGTTGGCCGCCATGGGGCTTACCGTGTCCGACGCCTTACGTATCATGCTGACCCGAGTGGCCCGCGAAAAGGCGTTGCCGTTCGAGCCTCTGATTCCCAATGCTGAAACCGTACAGGCCATGAAGGAAGCTCGCCGGGGTAATCTGCCTTCGTTCGCCAATGTAGAAGAATTGATAGCAGACGTGAATGTGGAGGATTGAACGCACCAACACCTTCAAACGTGATTACAAGCGTGTCGAAGCGACGCCGGAACATCGGGATATCGACTTGCGCCTCTCCGAAGTATTGAAGTTATTGGCAGCGGACATTCCGCGGCAGGTTCACGAAGACGCTGGCGGTACGCAATTGGATTGCCGGATTGCCTTCAGCGTCGGTGGTGCACACCAGCTCATCGAATCGACGCACGCGGCAAGATACTCCTCAGCTTTCTTGAGGACATCGGAGTTGGAGCCTTTGGGGCGGCCGACTTTGGCCATATGTCCGAATTGTGTAACGCCAACAGGGTGCGCGAATGAGCAAGAGCACGACCTGGATGGTCAGCATGAATCGGCTTGCCCAGCAGGGCGAGACCGGAGGCATCATGGTCCGGCTCATGATGGTCTTGCAGGACTATGCGCTGGCGAACCACGCGATGGAGACGTGGAAGAAGGAAGAAGACCCGAAGCGCAAAGACCGCAAGGTCGGAGCAGGCAGATACTTCCTCCGGTTGCAGATGTCGCACCTCTTCGAGGCGTTCGAAATCATTAAGAAGGAGATCGAGAAGAGCGATGAGCTCAAAGCGGCCATAGAGGCATGCGATACGCAGACGAAGAAGTCTTATCAGGCTCTGCTGGAATTCTTGAAGGGCGACGACTACAAGCTGCTGCTACACATCCGAAACAAAATCGGCTTCCACTATGACCGCAAGGTCGTCTTGCAGTCGCTGGAGCGCATAGAGAAGCGACAAGAAAGGAAGCGCCAAGAAAAGAAGTACACGAGCGACCTCGCTGCACTCACGCTCGGTCGCGAAGCGCTGGATTGGTACCTCAGGCCGACGGAATGGCTCGCGAATGACATCATCGTGCACTGGATATTCAAGATTCCCGAGTACGAAGAGCCTGCCGACATCCAAGAAAAAACGGACGAAATCGTGATGCGCCTTCACAACATCGCAGCCGTTTTCGCGGACTTCGCCGGGTATTTCATCAAGAGTCACGCTAAATCGACGTAGGCCTGAGCCAGTGCCGTTGCAGCGCGCCTCCAGCCGGTTCTGCTTCTGGTAGGGTCGGTAGCGCCGCCCGATGGCATCGTGGCTGCGCTCTTGCTCGCTCGCTTCCGCCCACACCCGTCGTGCTCAACTCTAAAGCCCCTACCACGACGGACCACCCTGACTTTCATCTCCATATCCTCTGTTAAACTCTGTTAATAACGTAGTCTGTTATTCAGTTGCTGTAGTCCCTGATTCAACTGCCGTAGTTCGTAAGTGTGCTGTTGCTGTTGTTGTTGATACTGCTGCAGTTGCAGTTGCTGTTGTTGTCGATACTGTTGCAGTTGCTGTTGCTGTTGTTGTCGATCCTCCTCCCACTGTTCTTGCTGTTGGATATCGTTGTATGTTCGCCAGTCACCGTTACCAATCGCTTGCCCCTTGGCGTACCCTCTATAGAAACCATCTGCGACACTCCCTGCAACAGCAAGATGAGGAAGCGACGTCCCGATGATGGTTATCGCAATGATCAAACTCCGTATGACTCTGACTTTCATGTCCATATCCTCTACTTACTTTACTTGACCGAGATGATAATACCGTCCGTAAGCATGATTTGGCACAGCGATGAGGCTTCGGCTACTGCGGACGTTCTATCACCGCGTGCCCATTGGCTTAAGCAGGAAACATGCCTCCGGGCTGGAAAGCCTGAGCTTGCGAACCGGCCGACACGAGAGCCGACACTGACCCCCGTGATGCTCATCAGTGCCGCCACTTGCCTGGTCGTGGACGAGCAGCTTCAAGGCAAGCGCCGGCGGTCAAGGAGGCACCGCCGGACCTCTACGATGCGTACCAGTTGGCGCTCTTAGCGCGTCTGCGGCACCCGGCCATCCCCGACTTCAGCGACCGTTTCGACGTCGACGAGATGATGTTCTGGTGCTCGAGTTCGGCGGCACGCGGAGCCTGGCATCTCCGTGGAGCGCCTCGTCCCGTGGATGCGGCAACTCTGTGAGGTCCTCGCCTACCTCCACGGCCAGACAACGCCCATCGTGCACCGGGAACTGAAACCGGAGAACATCCTGCTCGACGAGCCCGACCGGATCGTCCTAATCGACTTCGGGATCGCCAAGGAGTCTGCGGATGCGACAGTGACGCGCACCCCGGCGCGCGCGGCAACCCACGGCTTCAGCCCGCCCGAGCACGTGCGGGCACCGGGACGGACCAACGCGCGTAAGGCGGACAGGGCGGAAGCCGCTTTTCGGCGTTCCGCCGTATGGCTGTGACCAGCCGTGACCAGCTATCCGGCATTGCTGTTTTGACGCCGCTCGCATCACCCCCATCCGACTTTGACTTTCAATCGTCACCCGGAGCGGCTCCGCGCAAGGCTTGCCGATATAGGCACGCACGGCCGCGGTCTGCGTGGTGGGCTCGGCCATGCAGCGGGTGAGGAGATCGGGGTCGAGGTCGGGGAGCCGGGTGCTGCGCGCGCCGGCGGTATAGCCGCCCTCATCGAGTAGGGAGAAACACAAGCCCCCGTCTTGCCAGAACCAGACCTCGGGCACGCCCAAGCCCCGATAGATCGCCAGCTTATCCAAGCCGCCCGAGGTCAATATCACCTCGATGACGATGTCGGGCACCGGCGGCATGGGCTCTCGCCAACCGACCAGGTAACACTCGTCCGCCTCGGCCCCGCGCGCCAGGGCCTCTGCCTTGAGCGTCCAGGAACCGAAACCCTCCAACTCGATGCCGCGCTCCTCGGCATAGGCCTCGAGCAGGCGCGCCAGACGCGTCTTCAGGTTCTCGTGGTCGATCGAGGGTGCCATGAGCTCCAACTCCCCTTCGAGATAACTGACGCGAACCGCGCCGTTGTCGCCGCGCATGGCCAAGAGCGTCTCGAAGTCTTGCCAGCTCACGCCGTGCAGGCGCACGCGCTGGTCGATGCGCGCCGCGGCCGGCGCCGGCTTGAGGTTCAGTACCGCGGCCATGGTCTCAGAGTAACACGGAGAGGGGCGTCACGGCTGTGCCAGCGCGGTGGTGATGGAATACCGCAGGCACTCGAGCTTCAGGGGGTCTTCGACCGGGCGGTTATCGGCGTCGGTGATGTAGAAGATGTCCTCGACCCGCTCTCCGAAGGTCGCGACCTTGGCGTTCTGGAGGCGGACGCCGCAGAAGCGCATGGCGCTCGCGATGTGGGACAGGACCCCGGGCCTGTCGGTCGCGATCACCTCCATGGCGGTGCGGGCACTGGCCGGGTCATCGCTGAACGAGACCTCGGTCGGGATCCGGAAGTGCCTGAGCTGGCGGTCCAAGCGGCGGTTGACCTTGAGCCGCACAGGGGCAGCGCCGCGCAGTCGTTCCCGGAGGACCGTCACGATCTCCCGGCTGTGCGATTCGCTCCGGATCGCCTGGTGGGTCGCGGCCTCGAGCACGATGTAGGTATCGAGGCTGTAGCCGTCCGGGGGGCGGATGATGCGTGCATCCATGATCGTGAGCCCGAGCTGGTCGAGGACCCAGGTGGTGGTGGCGAACACGTGGTCGTGGTCCTTGCCGTAGATGAAGATCTCCGTGCCGCCACGGCGGGTCATCTCCCGGATTAAGACCAGCGGCAGGTCCTCCTCCCGCGCCCTCGCGATGGCCTCCGTGTGCCAGGTGATCTCGTCGGGCCAGTGCCGCACGAAATACTCCTCCCCGAGCATCCGCCACACCGACACGATCGCCTCCTTGCGGAGGTCCGAGTGCATGAGGGTAGCCAGGGCCTCGCCCTTGGTCTCCGCGATCCATTCCTCGCGTTCCAGGGGGTTGCGCACCCCGCGCCGGAGCGCCCGCAGGGTGCCGTCGTAGAGCTCGGTCAGCAAGGCATCCCTCCAGCTGTTCCAGAGCGCGGGGTTGGTGCCGCGGATATCGGCGATGGTGAGCAGATAGAGGTAATCGAGACGCACCCGATCCCCGACCGCGCGTGCGAATTCGTTGATGACCTCGGGGTCCGTGATATCGCGGCGCTGGGCGGTCATGGACATGAGCAGGTGGTGCTCGACGAGCCAGGCCACGAGGCGGGCGTCGAAGTGGCTGAGCCCGTGATCATTGCAGAACTCGGCGGCGTAGCGGCCTCCGAGCTCGGAGTGATCGGCGCCCCGCCCCTTGGCGACGTCGTGATAGAGCCCGGCGATATAGAGCAGCTCGGGCTTGGGGATCTGGGCCATGATGCGCCGGCACATGGGGGTGGCCTCGGCGGACTCAGGGTCGGAATAGCGCCGCAGGTTCTGCACCACGAAGAGCGTATGGACATCGACGGTGTAGACGTGGAACAGATCGAACTGCATGAGCCCGGCAACGTCCCCGAACACCGGCAGGTAGGCGCCCAGCACCCCGTAGCGGTGCATGCGCGCCAGTTCGTCGCCGATACCGCGCGGCTGGCGGATGATCTCCATGAACAACGCGCGCGACTTGAGGTTCTGGCGGAACTTTTCGTCGATGAGGTGACGGTGGTCCCGGATCAAACGGATGGTGCTGGCGCGTACGCCTTCGATCTCGGGGTGCTGCTGGAGGAGCAGGAACACCTCGAGCAGGGCACAGGGGTAGCGCTCGAAGACCTGATCGTAACAGGCGTCGAGGTAGCCGTTGCGGACCTGGAAGCGCTTGTTGAGCGGCTCGATCCGGGCCTCCCGCCGAGATTCCAGGATCGCCTCCCGAAATAGCTGCAGAAGCATCTCGTTGAGTTGCCGGAGCTCCATCGCCATGCGGTAGTAGTGCTTCATAAAACGCTCGACGCCGAGCTGCACGCCCTCCTGGTCGCCATACCCGAAGCGCGCCGCGACATGGCGCTGGTAGTCGAACAAGAGCCGGTCCTCGCGGCGGCCCGCGAGCAGGTGCAGTGCGAAGCGTACGCGCCACAGGAAGGACTGGACGGCGCTCAAGACCCTCTGCTCGTCCTCGCTCAGGAAGCCGTGATCGAGGAGCCCCCGCAAGGACTCGGCTCCGAACTGGCGCTTCGCTACCCACGCGATGGTGTGGATGTCCCGCAGCCCGCCCGGCCCTACTTTGATGTTGGGCTCGAGGTTGTGGGCGGTGCCGTGGAACCTGGCGTGTCGCGCCGTCTGCTCGGCGAGCTTGGCCTCGAAGAAGGCGGCCGGTGGCCAGATGCGGTCGGGCGCGGTGGCCTCCCGCATACCCTCGTACAGTGCCCGCGAGCCCGACAGGAGGCGCGCCTCCATGAGGTTGGTCATGACCGTGATGTTGGACCCGGCCTCGGTCTCGCAGTCTTCGACCGTGCGCACGCTGTGGCCGATGTCCAGGCCGATGTCCCACAGGAAACGCACGTAACCGGCGATGCGCTGGTGCTCTTCCTCTCGGGTCTCTCTGCCCGTCACGATCGCGACGTCGACATCGGAGCCGGGATGCAGCTCGCCGCGCCCGTAGCCACCCACCGCCAGCAAGGCGAAACGCCCCGGATCGAGTCCCGCCTCTTGCCACGCGCATAGGAGGATCTGATCGATCAGCCAGGCGCGCTGGGCGCAGAGCCCATCGATCCCGGCCCCCATGTCGAACCCTTGCTTCAAGTGCTCGCGCCCGAGCGCGAGTGCCTCGCGGTAGGCCGCGACCGGAGGGGCTCCCCTACGGATCTCGCCCTCCAAACGCCTCGGGTCGAAGAGTGTCGGGTCCGGCGCGGCCAAGTGCATCATTCCAAAGTCGCTGCCATGGCTTCAGATATGCTCACCGGGTTGCAGGGTCAAAACCTCGCAACCGGTGTCGGTTACGAGCACCGTGTGTTCCCATTGAGCGGAGAGACTGCGGTCCTTGGTGACCACCGTCCACTGGTCCGGGAGCAACTTCACGTGGCGCTTGCCGGCGTTGATCATCGGTTCGATGGTGAAGGCCATCCCGGGCACCAGCTCCAATCCGGTCCCCGGTTTGCCGTAGTGCAGGACCTGCGGCTCTTCGTGGAATTCGCGCCCGATGCCGTGGCCGCAATACTCGCGTACCACGGAGAAACCGTTGGCCTCGGCGTGGCGCTGCATGGTATGCCCGATGTCCCCGAGCCGGACACCCGGCCGCACCGCCTGGATGCCCCGCACCAGGCATTCCCGGCACACCTCGCAAAGGCGACGGGCACGCAGCGGCGGCGTGCCGACGAAGAACATGCGGCTGGTATCGCCGTGGTAGCCGTCCTTGATGACGGTCACATCGACGTTGACGATGTCCCCGGGTTTCAGGGTCTTGTCCCCCGGTATGCCGTGACAGACCACGTGGTTGACCGAGGTGCAGATCGATTTCGGGAATCCCCGGTAGTGGAGTGGTGCCGGGATGGCGGCCTGGGTGTCCACGATATAATCGTGGCAGATGCGGTCGATTTCGGCGGTCGTGGTACCGGCCACGACATAGGGCTCCACCATGCGCAGGACCTCGGCGGCCAGTCTCCCCGCCGTGCGCATCTTGTCGATCTCTTCGCCGGTCTTGATGGAATAGGCCATGGGAACCCATCAACATTGATTGGCCGGGCCCGTGGCCGTCTTCGGGCTCCGGGTGCTCGATGGTGGGCGGTGTTCTGCTCCGATGCCGAATTGTTGGCGGCAGGGAGGTATGGTATAAAGCGCGGGCTTTCGTAGCAAACCACTCACGTTTACGTGCATCCGGGTGCCCGAGGGGCCGAGACCGCTGGCCCAAACGTAAAAGGAGCGGTCGATGCGCCTCAGGATCGATGCGTCGAGTGGCGGGTCCCCAATCTTTCGGAGTCGTTCATGACAGATGTCAGCATGCGCCAGATGCTGGAGGCGGGTGTCCATTTCGGCCACCAGACCCGCTACTGGCACCCCCAGATGGCCCCATACATCTTCGGGGAACGCAACAAGATCCACATCATCAATCTCGAGAAGACCCTGCCCCTCTTCAACGAGGCGATGGCTTTCCTGCGCAAGATGGCGGCGCGCAAGGGGGTCATCCTGCTGGTCGGCACCAAGCGCGCGGCCCAGGAGGTCGTCAAGGCCGAAGGCGCCCGTTGTGGTATGCCTTACGTCAACCGGCGCTGGATGGGGGGGACCCTCACCAATTTCCGCACGGTACGACGCTCCGCGCAGCGCTTGCGCGAGCTCGAGACGATCTGCGGCGAAGAGAATTCCGGCAAGCTCACCAAGAAAGAGCTCTTGAGATACCGGCGCGAGCTCGAAAAGCTGGAACGCGGCCTCGGTGGCATCAAGGACATGGAGGCGCAGCCCGACGCGATGTTCGTCGTCGATGTGATGCACGAAAAGAACGCCGTGGCCGAGGCGCGAAAGCTCGGTATCCGGGTCGTGGCGGTGGTCGATACCAACAGTTGCCCGGAGGGCATCGATTACATCATCCCGGGCAATGACGACGCCACCCGCTCGATCGAGCTTTATCTCCGGAGCGCGGCCGACGCGATCCTGGACGGACGCGAGTCCATCCCCGAGGCGATGGAGGGGGGCGGCGATGACTTCGTCGAGCTCAACGAATCCGGCGAGCCCATCGTGGGTCCCGACGTGGAGGAAGGGCGTGCCGCGGTCCGGAAGAAGCCCCCGGTGCGCAGACGCGTGATCGACAACAAGAGACGCGTGGCGCAGGGGCCCGCGGGTGATGCCGCCACGGAAGCGCCCGCGGCCGACGTCGCAGGCGGGGAGGCCGCCTGGGGTGCAGAGACCCTGCCAGAGGCCGGTGAGCCGGCGCTGCCCGCCGACGCTTGAGCTCAGGGGTGACAGGGCGATGGAGATCATCAGCGCGAGGACGGTCAAGACCCTCCGCGAGCGCACCGGGGCGGGGATGATGGAGTGCAAGAAGGCACTCATCACGACCGCCGGGGACATTGAAAAGGCGATCGATCTCATGCGCGCCTCCGGGATCGCCCAAGCCGCTACCAAGGCCAACCGCATCGCCGCGGAGGGCGTGATCGCGGTCTGCCACGATCATCGAAAACCTACACCGGGCCTCGCGGCCATGGTCGAGGTCAATTGCGAGACGGACTTCGTGTCTCGCGGCGATGACTTCCAGTTCTTCGCGGAGGCCGTGGCCGCCTGTGTCCTCCGGCACCGGCCGATCGATCTCGCGGCCCTCCTGGCGTTGCCGCTCGATCCGGGCGGTGACAGCGTCGAGTCGGCCCGCGGCGGCCTCATCGCCAAGATCGGCGAGAACATCACCGTGCGGCGTTTCGCCGTCATGAGTGCGCCGGAGGACGGCCGGGTAGGCGTCTACCGCCACGGCACCCGCATCGGGGTCCTGGTGGCGCTCGAGAGTGGCGACGCGCCCCTCGCGACGGATCTGGCCAAGGATATCGCCATGCACATCGCCGCGAGCCGGCCGTTGTGTATCAGCGAGGCGGATATGCCGCAGACGGTCATGGAGCGCGAGCGGGAGATCTTCAAGGCCCAGGCGGCCGAGACCGGCAAACCCCCCCAGATCGTTGAAAAGATCGTGGCCGGAAAGGTCAAGGACTTTCTGAAGGAGGTCACGCTCCTCGGCCAGCCGTTCGTGAAGGCCGCAGACAAGACACCGGTGGCCAAGCTCCTGACCGACGCCAAGGCGAGGGTGACCCGTTTCGAGCGCTTCGAGGTCGGCGAGGGCATTGAAAAGAAAGTCAGTAACCTTGCGGCCGAGGTCATGGCAGAGGTCCGGGGCGAATAGCTTGGGCGGACCCACCACGTGCGCGCGGGTCCCGGCCTATCGGCGGGTCCTGATCAAGATGAGCGGCGAGGCGCTCATGGGGGCGAGCGATTACGGCATAGACCCCGACGTCATTCAGCGTCTGGCGGAGGAGGTCAAGGACCTGGTGAGCTGCGGCATCCAGGTGGGCATCGTGATCGGCGGCGGCAACCTGTTGCGCGGGCAGGGGCTCGCGGCCAAGGGCATGGACCGCGTCACGGCCGACCAGATGGGTATGCTCGGGACCTTGATCAACGCCCTGGCGTTGCAGGACGCGCTCGAGCGGATCGGCCTCTACGCACGGGTGATGTCCGCCATCCGCGTCCACCAGATCTGTGAAGAGTACATCCGGCGGCGCGCGGTTCGGCACCTCGAAAAGGGCCGCGTGGTGGTGTTTGCGGCGGGCACCGGCAACCCGTTCTTCACCACCGATTCGGCCGCGAGCTTGAGGGCCATCGAGATCGACGCCGATCTCATGATCAAGGCCACCAAGGTGGATGGGGTATATTCCGCGGACCCGCGGCAGGACCGCGACGCGCGGCGTTACGAGCATCTGGACTACGACCAGGTCCTCCTGGACCGGCTCGGGGTGATGGACGCCACGGCCGTGGTGCTGTGCCGTGACAACGGCGTACCCCTTAGGGTCCTGGACATGACCAAGCCCGGAGCGATGATGCGCGCGGTCATGGGCGAGCCCGAGGGCACGCTGGTTACCGGCACGGTCCGCTTGCGGGAGGCCCGATAATCTATGGCACCCATCGACGACATCCTCCGCGATGCGGGGAACCGCATGGACAAGGCCATCGAGGCCTTGCAGCACGAGTTGGCCAAGGTCCGCACGGGGCGCGCCCACGCGAGCCTTCTCGACCATATCCGGGTCGAGTACTACGGCTCGGAGGTGCCGATCAGCCAGGCGGCCACCATCTCGGTGCTCGATGCCAGGACGCTCTCGGTATTGGCGTGGGACAAGGGCCTGACCAAGGCCCTGGAGAAGGCCATCCGCCAGTCCGACCTCGGGCTCAACCCGGCGGTCGCGGGGGACGTGATCCGCATCCCGCTCCCGCCCCTGACCGAAGAGCGCCGTCGCGACCTCATCCGCGTGGTCCGCCACGAGGTCGAGCAGGCTAGAGTCGCGATCCGCAATGTCCGGCGCGATGCCAACCATCACCTCAAGGAGTTGGTCAAGGACAAGGACGTCTCGGAGGACGACGAGCGGCGCGCCGAGGAAAAGACCCAGCGCATGACCGACGAACACATCGCTCGGGTGGAGGTGAGCCTCGCCGCCAAAGAAAAGGAGCTCCTGGAGATCTAGCCAAAGACATTTGAAAATTTATCGTCCCGCTACGCAGGGGAGGGAACCCGGAGACTCCCCTCCCCTGTCTGCGCTTTCTGCGGACGGGGGAGGGTGGGGCGGGGGCCAAGCCCTTCAGTCGCTGACCAGCCTCGTCTCCGCCTGACGCGCCTGGCCCCCACCCTGACCCTCCCCCGCTGCGCAGGGGAGGGAATACCCTGGCGCTTGCAGCTTATTGACTTTACATGTGAATCAGGACTTGCATGAGCGGTGTTGTTCGACATTTACGACACAGGCCCGAGCCGGGTACTGCCCTTGGGGAGCCCCCCGGCTTGCGTATCTCGTGCGTTGCATGATCCCGCCCGTGATCCCACGTGCGTGACCAAGACGTCGCGGGCGCGCGTGCGCCGCACGAGCATTCGGGGCCTCCGCGCCACATCGCCATCATCATGGACGGCAACGGCCGCTGGGCCGAGCGGCGCAGGCTGCCCCGGATCGCCGGCCATCGGGCCGGGGTCGCGACGGCGCGGGAAGTGGTGCGCGCGTGTGCCGAGCGCGGCGTCGAAGTGCTCACGCTGTTCGCCTTCAGCAGCGAGAACTGGCGGCGCCCGGAACGTGAGGTCGGCCTGCTCATGGAGCTGTTCATGACGAGCCTGCATGAAGAAGCGAGCCGCCTGGACGAGCACGATGTACGGGTGCGGTTCATCGGCGAACAAACGCTTTTCCCCCAAAAGCTCCGCGAAGCCATCGCGGAGGCCGAACGCGTCACCTCTCCCAATCGCGGGCTCCTCCTGATCATCGCGGCGAACTACGGTGGCCGCTGGGACCTCACCCAGGCGGCACGCGCCCTGGCGCGGAGGGCCGCGGACGGCGATCTGAAGCCCGAGGCCATCGATGAGGCGTCGGTGGCCAGCGAGCTGTGCCTCCACGGCCTCCCCGAGCCCGACCTCTTCGTGCGCACCGGTGGGGAGCAACGCATCAGCAATTTTCTACTGTGGCAGCTCGCCTACACCGAGCTCTACTTCGCCGAGTGCATGTGGCCGGATTTCGGCCCCGCCGAGCTCGAGGACGCGCTGCACGCCTTTGCCATGCGCCAGCGCCGCTTCGGGCGCATCGGCGAACAGCTGGCGCCCGCAGAGCATGCTTAAGCACCGCCTTATCACGGCCGGCTGCCTGATCCCGCCGCTGCTCGCGGGCCTCCTGTTGCTGCCGACCCCGGCCATTGCGGTGGTGTTCGCCGTGTTCGCGGGGATCGGCGCCTGGGAATGGGCCAGTCTCGCGGGATGGTCGGAACCGTCTTCGCGGGTCCTGTATTGCCTGGTGATCGGGGCCTGCCTGTGGCTCACCTACAACCTCCTCGGCCGGCCCTGGGACGGCGCCGGGCTCTTCGGTCTTTCGGCCTTGCTGCTGTCGTGGTGGGGCCTGTGCGGTTACTGGTTGTTCGATTACCAGCGCCAGGGCCTCGGCATCCCGCGCTCTCGGCCGCTCCTGGCGATGGCCGGGCTCCTGGTCGTGGTACCGGCCTGGGCGGCGATCGTGCGCCTGCACGGGGCGATCGACGCACGCGGGTATCTGGTCGTATTGCTGCTCTTGATCGTATGGTCCGCGGACACCGGGGCGTTCTTCGTGGGCCGGCGCTATGGCCGGCACCGCCTCGCCGATCGGGTGAGTCCCGGCAAGACCTGGGAGGGGGTCATCGGAGGGCTCCTGGCGGGTGCTTCGGTGGCCATCCTGTGCTCGGCACCCCTGGCGCTCGGACCCCACGAGCGGCTCCTGTTCGTGTTCGTGTGCCTGGTCACGGTGCTGTTCTCGATCCTGGGCGATCTCTTCGAGAGCCTCGTCAAGCGCCAGGCGGGAGTCAAGGACAGCGGCAGTTTGTTACCCGGCCATGGCGGGCTCTTGGACCGCATCGACAGCCTGACCGCGGCGGCACCGGTATTCGCACTCGGGATGGTATTGGTCGGGGTGCCAATGTGATCGGGCTCTGCCTGCTCGGTTCCACCGGCTCCATCGGGGTGAATACCCTGGATGTCGCGGCCCGCCATCCGGATCGCTTCGAGGTCGTGGCGCTGACGGCGCACCGGGACGTGGACGGGCTCAAGGTCCAGTGTGAACGGTGGCGGCCGCGCTACGCCGTGATGGCCGATGAGGAATGCGCGGCGGTGCTCGACAGGGCCTTGCGCCGGATCTGCCCCGAGATCACGGTGCTCGGCGGCCCTTCCGGCGTCGAAGAGGTCGCCCGCGCCCCGGAGACCGACTATGTGATGGCCGCCATCGTCGGTGCCGCGGGACTCCTCCCCACCCTGGCCGCCGCGCGCGCCGGCAAACGCGTGTTGCTGGCCAACAAAGAGGCGCTGGTCATGGCCGGCACCTTGTTCATGGAGGCCGTGCGCGCCAATGGCGCCGAGCTCCTGCCCATCGACAGCGAGCACAACGCCATCTTTCAATGTCTGCCCACCCAATATCCGCCCATCAGTTCTCGTGGGGGCCTCGACCACCTAGGCGTGCGGCGCATCTTGTTGACCGCGTCGGGCGGACCGTTTCGCACCCGACCGCTGTCCGCGCTCCGTCACGTGACCCCCGCGGAGGCCTGCGCCCACCCCAACTGGGTCATGGGGCGCAAGATCTCCGTGGATTCCGCGACCCTCATGAACAAGGGCCTGGAGATCGTCGAGGCTTGCTGGCTGTTCGACACCGGTCCGGACCGGGTCGTGGTGGTGCTGCACCCTCAGAGCATCATCCACTCGCTGGTCGAGTACACGGATGGATCGGTGCTCGCCGAGCTCGGCAATCCCGACATGCGCACCCCCATCGCCCACGCCCTGGCCTGGCCCGAGCGCATCCCCTCCGGGGTCGCGCCCCTCGATCTCTTCACCGTCGCCAGGCTCGACTTCGAGCCCCCCGATGCCAGGCGCTTTCCCTGCTTGCGGCTGGCGCGCGAGGCGCTCGCGGCCGGCGGCACCGCCACCGCGATCCTGAACGCGAGCAACGAAGTGGCCGTCGCCGCCTTCCTGGACCGGCAGTTGAGCTTCCTCGACATCCCGGCCGTGGTCGAAGATGCGCTGGCGCGGGTGCCGAACCATGCGGGGTCCTCCCTGGAGGCGGTGCTCTGGGCCGATGCCGCGGCCCGGACCGCGGCCACTTCGGCGGTCAGGGCGCGTCCGCTGCCACCTTTATAACTTCATTTTATCGCCCACTGTGATCGAACTGCTCTACTCCCTCTTGGCGTTCATCGTGGCCGTCGGCCTCTTGGTCGTGGTACACGAGTTCGGGCACTTCTGGGTGGCGCGCCTGTCGGGGGTCAAGATCCTGCGGTTCTCGGTCGGGTTCGGCAGGCCGCTGTGGGGCCGGCGTCTGGGTCGCGACGAGACCGAGTTCGTGGTCGCCGCGGTGCCGCTCGGGGGCTATGTCAAGATGCTCGACGAGCGCGAGGGCCCGGTCCCGGACGCCGAGGCCCACCGCGAGTTCAACCGCCAGCCGCTCGCGGTGCGGACCGCGATCGTGTCCGCCGGTCCGCTCTTCAATTTCCTCTTCGCGATCCTGGCCTACTGGGCCATGTTCGTGATCGGCGTCACGGGGATCAGGCCGCTCATCGGCGAGGTCACGGCGGGCTCCATCGCCGAACGCGCCGGGCTCCGGGGCGGTGACGAGATCGTGGCGGTCGACTCAAGGCCCACCCCGACCTGGGAGGCGGTGGTCTACGCCGGGATCCCCGAGGTCATCGACGGTGGGGCCCTGAGAGTCACCGCGCGCGACACACGGGGTGCGGACCGGCAGCTTGTCCTCGACCTCGGCTCGCTCAGCATCGACGATCTGAACCGAGGCAACCTCCTCGAACGGCTCGGCATCCGGCAATACCGGCCAACCCTCCTACCCATCATCGGCGACCTGGTCTCGGGCGAAGCGGCCGAGAAGAGCGGGCTTGAGTCCGGTGATGAGGTGCTGAAGGCGGACGGCGTCGCGATCGAGTCCTGGGACCGTTTTGTCGAGCACGTGCAGGCGCGGCCGGGCCGGCCCATCCAGGTCGAGGTGCTGCGGGGCGGAGAGCCGCTCCGCATCACGCTAACGCCGGAACCCCAGAAGGCCGGCGAGCGGGTCATCGGCCGCATCGGTGCGGGCCCGCGGCCCCCTGCGGATGTCGATCGGACGCTGTTCGCCGTGGAGCGCTACGGGCTCTGGGAAGGGATGGTGCGGGGCGTGGAAAAGACCTGGGAGGTGTCGGCCTTCACCCTCAAGGTGTTCGGGAAGATGCTGGCCGGACAGGCCTCGGTCCAGAACCTCAGCGGCCCCCTCAGCATCGCCCAGTTCGCCGGCCAGTCGGCAAGCCTCGGGGTGGTGCCGTTCCTGCAATTTCTCGGCATCGTGAGCGTGAGCCTCGCGGTGCTGAATCTCCTGCCGATCCCGTTACTGGATGGCGGGCACTTGTTGTATTACCTTATAGAGTTCGTCAGTCGCCGGCCGGTGTCGGTCGCCATGCAACAGGTGGCGCAGCAGGTGGGGATGGTGATCCTGGCCGGCCTCATGATCATCGCGATCTATAACGACATCGTGCGCATGCTCGGCTAGGGCTCGTTCATGGCCGGAGGGGGGCGCGCGAATGTCTCCATAATTACGATTCGGAGAGCACAGCGTGTCTCTGGGGGAGATGATCAGGGGGGGAGGGGCGGCGGGGCTAGTCCTGGGCTTGCTATTGGTAGTGCTAATGGGGCTTCGGGCGTATCCCGTATCCGCTGGTGAGCGCTTCGTCATCGAGGATATCCGCGTGCAGGGCCTGCGGCGACTGTCGCCCGGCACCGTGTTCAACGCCCTGCCGGTCAAGATCGGCGATGAATTCGACGAAGGCCGCGCCGGCGACGCCATCCGCGCGCTGTTCAAGACCCGGCTGTTCCGGGACGTCCGCATCGAGCGCGACGGCGACGTCTTGATCGTCATCGTCTCCGAGCGCGAGACCCTCTCGCAGATCTCGATCACCGGCAACAGCGACATCAAAACCGAAGACCTCCTCACGGCCTTGAAACAGATCGGGTTCGCGGAAGGCGAGGTGTTCGATCGTTCGATCCTCGATCGCGTGGAGCAGGAGCTTCGGCGCCAGTACTTCTCTCAGGGCAAGTACGGGGTCGAGATAAAATCCCTGGTCGAGTCTCTGGGCGGCAATCGCGTGGCGGTGGGCATCACCATCAAGGAGGGCCGCGCGGCCAAGATCAAGTCCATCAACGTGGTCGGGAACAAGGCCTACGCCGACGACGATCTGGTCAAGCGGTTCGAGTTGACCACCCCGACCCTGATCTCGTTCTTCACCAAGTCCGACCAGTATTCCAAACAGAAGCTCGCGGGGGATCTCGAGAGCTTGCGCTCGTATTACCTCGACCGGGGTTACATCAATTTCGGCATCGATTCGACCCAGGTCGCGATCACCCCGGACAAGAGCGAGGTCTATATCACCGTAAACGTGAGCGAGGGCGACCGCTATACGCTCTCGAGCGTCAAGCTGGCCGGTGATCTGATCATCCCGGCAGACGATCTGTTTCCGCTCATCGCCACCAAGCGCGGCGACATCTTCTCGCGCAAGTCGGTGACCGAGACCAGCACCAATCTCAGCGACCGCCTGGGGGACGAAGGGTATGCCTTCGCCAACGTCAACCCCGTACCCGAGATCGACAATGCGGGCAAGACCGTGGCCCTGACGTATTTCATCGACCCTGGCAAGCGCGCCTACGTCCGTCGCATCAACTTCGCCGGCAACACCAAGACCCGCGACGAGGTGCTGAGGCGCGAGATGCGCCAGCTCGAGGGCGGATGGTTCTCGACCAGCAAGGTCAATCGTTCCAAGGTGAGGTTGCAGAAGCTCGGTTACTTCGAGGAGGTCAATGTCGAGACCCCGGCGGTCCCCGACACGCCGGACCAGGTGGATGTCAACTTCAACGTGACCGAGCGGCCCTCCGGGAATCTATTGTTCGGGGTCGGTTTTTCTCAGAACCAGGGCCTCATCTTCAATACCAGCGTGGTCCAGGATAATTTTCTCGGCAGCGGCAACCGCGTCAACTTCGCCTTCAACAACAGCGATGTCAACCGGGTGTTCGCCCTCGGCTATACCAACCCTTATTTCACCATCGACGGCATCAGCCAGGGCTTCGACCTCTCTTATCGCGACACCGACACCCAAGGCGGCAGTAGCAATATCACGAGATTCGATTCCACGGTCTTGACCGCGGGCGCCCACTTCGGCATCCCGGTATCGGAGTTCAATTTCCTGAACCTCGGCATGGCCTACCAGAAGACCGAGATCGACACGGAATGCGGCCCCAACGGTAGCACCGCAGACGAGATCTGCGATTTCGTGGACGACAACGGCGAGGACTTCGACGAGATCCGCGTCACCGGGAGCTTCGCCTATGACACCCGAAACAAGGCTCTCCTGCCCGATCGGGGTATCTTCCAACGCTTCCGAACCCAGGTCGCGGTGCCGGGCGCCGAGTTGCAGTACTATAAGGTGGATTACGAGTCCCGCTGGTTCTATCCGATAGTGGAAGACTACGTGCTCGCCTTGCAAGGTCAGGTGGGTTATGGCGACGGTTACGGCGACACCTCCGGGCTGCCGTTCTTCGAGAACTTCTATGCCGGCGGACCGCGCACAGTGCGCGGCTACGAAGAGAACACCCTGGGTCCGGACGACTCGAGGGGCCGGGCGCTCGGGGGGAACTTCCTCCTGGTCGGCAACGCCGATGTGATCCTCCCCGTCCCGTTCCTGCAGGACCTCGAGTCGGTGCGCGTGACCGCCTTCGTGGATGCCGGGAACGTCTATGGCGAAAACGAGAATATCGACCTCGGGAAGCTGCGGTACTCGGCGGGGATCTCGGGCCTTTGGGTATCGCCCTTCGGGGTGCTCACCGTGAGCGTCGCTCAGCCCTTCAACGATCAGGACGACGACGACACCCAGCCTTTCCAATTCACCTTCGGTACAAACTTCTGAGTGGAGCTTGATCTTGAATAAGTCACGGGGTCTTTGGTGTGTGGTTTTGTGTTCGACCTGGGCCGGCATCGCGTTTCCGACCCTTGCCCGGCCCGCCGATTTCCGCCTCGGGGTGGTCAATCCCATCAAGGTGCTGGAGGCCGCACCGCAGGCCGACGACGCGCGCAAGCGTCTGGAGCGAGAGTTTCAGCCGCGCGACAAGACCATCGTCGCGGCGCAGAAGAAGATCAAGGGCCTGGAGGACAAGCTGGCCAAGGGTGGGCCCGGCATGGGCGACTCCGAGCGCCGCACCTTGGAGCGCAACCTCATCAACGAGAAACGCGAGCTCAAGCGCGATCAGGACGAGTTCCGCGAGGACTTCACCGTGCGGCGCAATGAAGAGTTCGGCAAGATCCAGCGCCAGGTCGTCGAGGCCATCCAGGCCTTCGCCAGGGAGGAGGGTTTCGATATCATCGTGGGAGAAGGCGTGGTCTATGCCAACGACAAGGTCGATGTCACGGCCAAGGTCGTCGAACGCCTGAAGCGCGGCGGCAAGCGGAGGTAGTCCCCGGGTAGTCCCCACGGTAAATTTGTTCTCCGGTCTCCGCCTCACGCATCGCGGGTGGCGCAGGAGTTTCTCGTCATGCGCAGGTAGTCGAAGACCAAGCGTATGTTTCTGTTCAGTTTGCGCATCGTCTGTGCGACGC
>JBOIDR010000045.1:0-29099 GCA_050740695.1 Gammaproteobacteria bacterium
GCAGATCATCGAGAAGGTCGACCGGGCGCGGGTCAAGATGGAGCAGATCAAGCCCGGATCCACCCTGCCCCGAGGGAAAAAGAAGAAGGTATGATCTGTAAAGTTATTTAAGGGACACTACACTAGCAGATCTCGGGGGATCCCTATGCGTGCTCCTGCGACGAGCTTCGTGCTCGGTTTGGCGCTCTGCAGCATGTGTCCGATCGAGGCCCGCGCCGGCGATACCCTCACGCGCGAGATCGGCACAGGCGGCAACGTGAGGCCCACGGCGGACGCATCCCCCCTGCGCATCAAGGCCTTCGCCGTCGAGGCCGGCAGCGGCGACGACGGCGTCGGGCGTGGCGGCCTGGCCTTGCAGTGGGACTGGGGGGTCCGGTGGCTGCCCGTCGGCGACTGGTATCTCGGCGGTTACTTCGAGCTCTCGGCGAGCTACTGGCAAGGCGACGAGGGTCGGACGGGGACCGGATCGCTCGGCGAGTTCGGGCTGACGCCGGTGTTGCGCTTCCAGAAGGCGTCCATGAGCTATGGCGTCCTACCCTACGTGGAGGCCGGGGTCGGTGTCCACGGCATGACCAACGACCAGTTGGGAGACAAGGACTTCTCGACGGAATTCGCCTTCGGCAGCCACGGCGGGATCGGGATCCGCTTCGGCGACCGGGCCCGTTTCGATCTGGGCTACCGCTACCAGCACCTGTCGAACCTGAGCATCGGTGACTCCAACCCCGGGATCAACTTCCATCTGGTACGGCTCGGCTACCATTTCTAGGGGCAGGGTGCCAGGGCCGGTCCGGACGAAACCCACGGTCAGCGAAGGGGGTCGCGCACCTCGAGAAACTCGAACTTGTGGAAGTCCCGGTCATGAGTGTAGAGCATCTTGATGCCATGCTGCCGCAAGAGGGTCGCGAGATGGGCATCGGGCACCAAGTTGCCGCGCGTGGGAACGCGTGCGGTCACCTCGCGATAGATCTCCCAGAAGCCTTCCTCCTCCGCCAGGCACCGCACGTGGGGCAGGCCCAAAAGTGCCTCGACATTGGCCTCTGCCTCGGTGGGCGCGAGCGGTCGGGCGAACACGGAGGCGTGCGTCGCGATGCGCAGATAGCCCATCACGGTCGGCCAACCGAGGCAGAACAACTCCCCGCCTCGCATGCAGGACTCGAGAAACACTTTCGCCCGCTTATGGAGCGGACTTTCCGTGTCGGAGGCGTAAAGCAAGAGGTTGACATCCAGCGCGAAGCTCACGTGCGGATTTTTCCATCGACGGCGGGAGGCCGTTCCATCGCAGCGTACACGGCCTCCTTGTCACCCAGATCCACCCGCGCGCCCATGGGTCGCGAGACCCAGGCGGG
Organism: Gammaproteobacteria bacterium; assembly: GCA_050740695.1. GTDB lineage: Bacteria > Pseudomonadota > Gammaproteobacteria > JACCXJ01 > JACCXJ01 > JACCXJ01. The sequence continues at coordinate 1,347 of JBOIDR010000045.1, forward strand.
TGTAGCGGACTTGCCGACGCCGGTCTTGCGCGCCCGCAGCGCTTGCGCCAGCAGGTCGGAAATCAGGCGGCCGAGCGATTGCCCCTCCTTTTTCTGCAGCGCCTTCACCTCTTTCAGGATCGGGGTGTCGATGTCGATGGTCGTGCGCATGATGCGGTATGATCTGGATCGACGCATCAGATGTCAAGCTACGGCCCGGGCGGAAATCCAGCCGACGCCGCGGCAGGCTAGCGCGGCAGGGGCGGTTTCGCGGCCCCTGGTCGCGAGCGTTATTAGAGCGCGTGTCCCATGAGCGCCAGTCTGATCATCGAACCGCTTGCTCGGCATCCTGAGGCATTGCCGGTCTTGAGCGAGTGGTTCGAGGCAGAATGGCCGTCGTACTATGGTGCTGGCGGCCGCGGTTCCGCGTTGCGCGATCTGCAGGCCTACTCGAATCAGGGCAGCCTCCCCGTGGGTGTTGTCGCGCTTCGCGAAGGCAGTGCGTGTGGCGTTGCGGCTCTCAAGGCAGAATCCATCGCCAGCCATGCGCACTTGTCGCCCTGGGCGGCAGCGGGTTTGGTCCATCACTCAATGCGCGGACAAGGCATTGGCCGCTTGCTCTTGGACGCGCTCGAGCAAAAGGTCCGACATCTAGGCTTTAGCCGCATTTATTGCGGCACGAGTTCGGCGCAAAGTCTGCTGCAGCGTTGTGGCTGGCAGCTCATCGAGAGCATCATTCACGAGGACAAAGACCTTGGCATCTACAGCAAAGCGCTCTGAGCCGCTATGAGGCTCCTCGCAGCGGTGGAGAGGCTCGTGGACACCGCCTTCCAAGCGCGCGTCCAGTGAATGAACGTAGGATCATGATCCGGAGGACATGACGATGGCATCGGACGGGCGAGTGGTAGCTAAAAAACGAATATGTTTTCGAAGATACCCATCGCAATCGATGCACGCGGTCGATGTCCGGCCCATGATCGAGGTGTCCTCGGCATTCACCGGCGTGGGGATCCTCGGTGGGCGACCTTAGACCGATCACCGGAGCGGACCGGCCGAGGCCGGGTTCGCTCAAGTCCTTACGGCGCTTCGCGGCGATGCTGCTCTTCATCGCCGACGCGACACACGCCCTGCCCCCGGCCGGCAAGCTCGCGGCACAGGCGCCACGCGCCAATCGCGCCGTGATCGATCTGGCGGTCAAGGCCGCGCAGTGCGCCGCGCGCGCCGGTGCCAGGGCGGCTTCGCGCCTCACGGTGATCGACTACTCGCGGCCATCGACCGAGCCACGGCTCTGGGTGTTCGACCTCTGGCGCGCTAGATTGCTGTTCGAGGAATGGGTGGCGCACGGGAAAGCCACCGGCGACAACATGGCGCGGCACTTTTCCAATCGCCTGGGAAGCCGCCGGACGAGCCTTGGTCTGTTTCGCACCGCGCACACCTATGTCGGTAGCAATGGTTACTCGCTGCGCCTGCACGGGCTCGAGCCGGGCGTGAACGACCGCGCCTTCGAGCGCGCCATCGTCATGCACGGGGCGCCCTATGTCAGTACCGATACGGTCGCCAAACTGGGTCATCTGGGCCGTAGCTGGGGCTGCCCCGCGGTACGCCCGGCGATCGCGCGCCGGCTCATCGACGAGATCCGCGACGGTCAACTCGTGTTCGCCTACTATCCCGATCGCGACTGGATCGAGGGCTCGCGGTTCCTGCGCTGCGATGCGTCGCCTGCCGTGACGGCAGGCGCTCGGACCGGCGCACGGACTTTCGATCGGGACAAGCGCGAGCCCATCCCGCGACCCGCATCTCACCCGGGCAGGATCGCGCGCCCGCCTCTCGAAAACGCCGTCGCGCCGGGCCCCGGGATCCCGCGTGTCGGGGGATAGCGGACGGCCGTCAGGTACAGGCCGGACGCGGGTGCCGTGACCCCGCCTTGCGCCCGCCGGCGTGCCTCCAGAACCTGGCGCGCCCACACCGGGGGAGCGACGCCCCGTCCGATGGCCATGAGCACGCCCGCGATGTTGCGCACCATGTGGTAAAGAAAGGCGTTGGCCTCGATTTCGATCGAGACCCGATCCTCCTCACGCTCGACTTCCAGCCGGTGGATGGTGCGAACGCCGTGTCCGGCCTGGCAGCCCTTTGCACGGAAGGCGGAGAAGTCGTGCTCGCCGAGTAGGTAGCACGCCGCCTCGCGCATGAGTGTTTCAGAGAGCGGCCGGTATTCCCAGGTGACCCGGGAAGCGAAGACCCCCGGGCGCGCCGGGCGATTCAGGATCACGTAGCGATAGACACGGGCGGTGGCCCAGTAGCGGGCATGGAAGTCATCCGGCACCCGTCGGGCCCACAAGATACTCACGTCGCTCGGGAGGTTGGTGTTGCCGCCTAACACCCAGGCCCGCTCGTCCCGCATCGCCTGGCTATCGAAGTGGATCACCTGGGAGAGGGCGTGCACCCCGGTATCGGTGCGCCCCGCGCACACCACCCGTACGCCGTGGTCGGCGACACGGGAGAGGGCCGCCTCGACGCACGACTGCACGCTGCGCGCACCGCGCTGGATCTGCCAGCCTCGGAACCCGCTACCGTCATACTCCAGACCCAGGGCGACCCTCACAGGGGCATCTGGACTGCCATAAACAGGGTCCGCGAGCGCGGCCGGGGACAGCCACTGCCGGGGCGGAGGCGTACCACTCGCCGCGATCCGGACGGTGGACGGGGTAGCCACCACCCCTTCGTGGACCGCCAGGGTCAGAAGCGACGCGAGGGCCGGCACCGGGCCTCGCGCGCCGGTACGCTCGGCCCCGTGTGTGGGCTTGAAGCGTCTGGGCTTGAAAATTTGGGCTTGAAGGTGCCCCCCTGGTGTCAGGTTTGGGGGGTCTGTGACCCGGCGGGTCAAGCCCACACACGGTCAAGCCCACACGGTCAAGCAATCTGTGCCAGCAACTGCGCGGCTTCATCCCGCTCTGCGGACGTGCCCTCTCGGGTCACCTCCTGAAGGATCGCACGGGCACCCTCGGCATCGCCGAGCTCGATATAGGCCTTGGCGAGATTGAGCTTGACGTCCGATTCGGACGATGTGTCCTGGTCCAGGCCGATACCGTCATCCCCCGGCTCGAGCGTCCCCGGGTCGAGAGCCAACCGCGAGCCGAACGATAGGTCGATGGTGGACGCCGGCGGTACGGATGCCCTGGGCCCCCCAAATCCCAAAGTATCCGTAACGGTCGCCGTCTCGATGGGATCTGGGGGGCTGGTTTCGACCACCTCAAAGTCGATGTCCCCAAGATCGAACTCCACCGAGTCTTCCTTGATGCGGTCTCGCTCCTCTCGATTGGGTGCCGTCGAAAAGCGATCGTCGTCGTCGGCAAGCATCGAACGCGCGCTCGCACGTCCCGCCTCCAGAGGCGCCTCTGGCCATACCGCGGCTTCCAGATCGATGGTCGCGCCCCCGAGTAAGGGATCGACACGGGCCGGGGTGGGCGCCTCGTCGGTGCTCACTCCCACGTCGAACATGGCCTCACCGGTCCCCTCCAAAGCGCCGCTCAAAGCCGTATCCTGCGTTTCTTTCTCCGGCCCATCGCCGAAAGCGAAATCGACCGTCGCGGCCGCCCCCGGTGCCGTGCCGAACCGCTCGGCGGTCGCCGACGTGGTCGATCGCCCGGCTGATGGCATCGGCTCAGTGCCCGTACTATCGGTGCGGGACGAATGCTCCGATGCAGCCGCCCCGGTCAAATCCAGCACCTCGGGACCTGTCTCGTCCCCTACCCCGCCCGCACCGAGATCATCTACGAGTGCCCCACCGCCCGGGGTGGCCCTGGCGGTGTCCACGACGAGCCCGCTGCCGTCCCATTCCAGCTCGTTGCCGGTAGAGATATCGACGACACGCTCTCGATCGGGCGTGCTCGAGGTACCGACACCGGTGAGGTCAAAATCCAGTACCTCTAGCGTCCGCCCACCGGCGGTCGCCGCCGGCAGCGATTTTTCTCGATCGACGGTCGGCGGTGGGCCTTGCGTGTCGCCGATCGTGGAGCTGATATCGATGAATTCACGGGGTGGCGCGGTAGCAAAGGCAGGCTCACCGCCGGTGACCGGCGCGAACAGCGCACGTTCGGGAGACATGGCCTGCCACATCGCCAGCGCACTGTGCCAGAGCGGACCCGTTCCATCCACCGCGGATTGGAGCACACGAGCGTACTGCTCGAACGCCGCGTTGTTCCCCGCCGCATAGTAGACCTCGAGCAGCTTGAGCTTGAGCTTGTGCTGGTCCGGGTTGCCGGCGATGGCCTGCTTGACGGTCTCTTCGGCCTCATCGAAACGCTCGTAGGCGAGGTAGACGTTGATGTCCGAGAGCGGATCCTCTTCTTCGAGCTCGATCGCGGCCTCGGGTGCCACCGGCGGTACCGTGTCGGCGATCTCAACCGCCGTGACCGGGCCCGTGGTCTCGCCGACGGCGACACGGCCCTTCGCCATAGTATCCTCTAGACCCACCCTCCCGGTCGGGTCCGACGGCTCCGTAAGCGGCTCGCTGTCCGGAACATCGTCTTCGATCGGCGCCACCTCGGCCGCCCGCTTCCTTCGCATCGCCACGGCCACCGACCCCAGGATCAATGCGATGACGATCCCCAACGTCGTCGCACCCCCCGGAATGGCTTCCAGGATCCCGCCATCCTGAGCGGATGACGTTTCGGCCGGGGCGGCCGCCGGAGATGCTGCCGGAAGTTCTGCGGTGGGGCTGTCGGGCGATGCGCCGGCGGGCGGTGCCCGGTCGGCGCCGAGGTTATCCGTAACCCCACCCGCCGTAGGATCCGTGTCCGGTGCCCGTCCCACACCCGGCCCGGCAGCGTCCGTGCCGGTATCCGGGGTGCCCGTGCCGAGCGCGGCGTCTCTCGGTGCCTCGTTTGCCAGCCCCTCGGGTTGCGAGGCGGCCTCCGGGGGTGTCGAATCGACGCCTTGTGGAGATGCCGTCTCCGGTGGCGATTCGGCAGCCGGGCCCGACGCGCCGGGAACGGCGGCCCCGGTGTCCGCAGCCGCCGATGGTGGCATCGTGGGCGGCGTCGCACCCGGCGCCGCCTCTGGCGTTCCGGCCACGGACGGCGCGGCGGCCCTGGCCTGCAGGGCCGCGAGCTCGGCGTCCTTCACCTCGATCTGGCGCCGCAACAGCTTGATGATCTCGTCCGACTCGGCGAGCTTGGAGCTCAGCTCCCCGATCTCCTGCTTCTGGCTGGTGAGGGTCTCCTGCGCCACATCGAGCTCCTTACGGAGCTCGCCGGGGTCTCCACCGTCGGACCTCACGCCTCCGGTCCCTACGGTATTGGCCGCGAGCAGTCTGAGCTCGGCATCGGCGGCCGCGCCGGATCCGGGGGAGATGGCCCCGTCACCGCCCTGCCCCGTCGACGCCACCTGGCCGATCGGTGCGCGCCCCGTTGTTCCCGCCACGCGGCCCCGGTACTGCTCCCAGAGCGCCCAATGTCGGCCCGTCAGCGCCACGGCCTCGGAGCGAGCGATCGTCGCCATGACTGAGGCGTCCGGTATGTTCAGTACCGCCCCCGCCTTCAAGGCATTGACATTGTCCTGGAAAAAGGCGTCGGGGTTGGCACGAAGGAGCGCCATCATCACCTGCTGTATGGTCAAGGAGCTATCCGAGCGGGTGCGGAGCGCGATCTCCCACAAGGTGTCGCCGGGCACGGTCGGCCCGTAGCTGCCGGGGCTTGCCATGGCGGCTCGCGCGGCGCTCGACGACGGGCGCCTGCCCGGCCCGGAGGCCATAGGCCTGGCCACATCCGGGGCCCGGCCCTGTGGCGCCGTAGGGGGCCGTGTGGCGCGATCGTAGGCCGGCGGGTCGAGCAGCGCCGCGTATTCCCGGAACAACCTCCCGTTGGACCAACTGACCTCGATCAAGAAACTGAGGTAGGGCTCCTGGATGGGCGACTGGCTGGTGATCTTGATACGGTCCGGCCCCGAATCGGTCTCCACGACCTCGAAGCGCAACTGCGACAGCACGTGCGGTCTTTCGATCCCCGCGCGCCGGAAACGCTCGGCATCGGCGAGCTTGACCCGCAGCGTTTCGAGCTCTTCCGCGTTCGCGTCGACCAGATCGATAGTGGCATGGAACGGTTGGTTCAGCTCCGAGTGCTTCTTGAGGTCGCCGAGCCCAAGCGCCACGGCGGCTTGGGGGATGAGGAATGCGAGGGACAGACAATAGGCCAATCGGTACATCGTATGTGATCTCTATCGCTTTTGATCTACAGGTGGGCGCTGCTGCGCCGGGGGGGGCGCGCTGTATATAGCACGATTATGACAAAGCTAAATTAAGTATTTAAGTATAGAGTCTAAAAGTGGTCTCTTGCCAGGATCTCGGCGATCTGAACGCTGTTCAGGGCGGCTCCTTTGCGCAGGTTGTCGGACACGATCCAGAGGTTCAGGCCGCGCGCATGGGAGATGTCCTCGCGGATCCGGCCCACATAGACGCCATCGTGCCCGGCGCCCTCGATCGCGGCCGTGGGATAGCCGCCGGCCGCGCGCTCGTCCACGACGACGACCCCAGGAGCCGCGCGCAGCAGGCGCCTAGCCTCATCGGCCCCAAGCTTGTCTCGTGTCTCGATGTGCACGGCCTCGGAATGACCGTAAAAGACCGGCACCCGCACCGCGGTCGGATTGACCTCGATGGCGTCGTCCTCCAAGATCTTGTGGGTTTCCCACACCATCTTCATCTCCTCCTTGGTGTAACCGTTGTCCTGGAACTCGTCGATATGGGGGAGGACATTGAAAGCGATCCGGCGGGGATAAACGCGCGGTTCCACCGGTTTGCCGTTCATGAGCGCCGCAGTCTGCGCTGCCAGCTCCTCGATCGCTTCCCTGCCCGTGCCCGACACCGCCTGATAGGTGCAGACATTGATGCGTTCGATGCCCGCCGCGTCATAGAGCGGCTTGAGCGCGACCACCATCTGTATCGTCGAGCAATTGGGGTTGGCGATGATCCCGCGATTCCGGTATTCCGCGACGGCGTGCGGGTTGACCTCCGGCACGACCAAGGGCACCTCCGGCTCGTAGCGGAACTGGGAGGTGTTGTCGATCACCACGCAACCCGCCGCGGCGGCTTTCGGGGCATAGACCGCCGAAACGGATGCACCGGGGGAGAATAGCCCGATATCGACACCCTCGAAGTCGAACTCCTCCAGCGCCTCGACCACCACCGACTTACCACGGAACTCGATCTCTGCGCCGGCCGAACGGCGACTCGCCACGGCGTGCAGGGTCGCCACCGGAAACTCGCGTTCCTCCAAGATGGCCAGCATGGTCTCCCCGACGGCCCCCGTCGCCCCCACCACCGCTACCTTGTATCGCCCGCTCATCGCGCCCGGATCTTCTTCATGCTTGACCTCTCGCAATGGATCACAGTTTCCCTGGGATCACAGTTCCCTGAGGACGGCCTCAGCCATGGTACGGGTGCCCACCGCGGTGGTCCCGGGTGCATAGATATCGTGGGTGCGCAGGCCTCGTTGAAGGACGCGGGTGACGGCCTGTTCCACACGCTCCGCGAGCGCTCCCGCACCGAGGGAATGACGCAGCATCATGGCCACCGACAGGATCGTCGCCAGCGGGTTGGCCAGATCGCGGCCGGCGATGTCGGGCGCCGAGCCGTGGATGGGCTCGTACAGCCCGCAGGCACCCTGGTTCAGGGATGCGGAGGGTAGCATGCCTATCGACCCCGTCACTGCCGCCGCCAGATCCGAGAGGATGTCGCCAAACATATTCGGCGTCAGCATGACATCGAAGGCCGTGGGCTGCCGCACCAGCTGCATGGCAGCGTTGTCGACATACATATGCGTCAAGTCCACGTCGGGAAAGTCCTGCCCCACCCCCTGAACCACCTCACGCCATAGGCGCGTCGCCTCCAGGACGTTGGCCTTATCGATCGAACACACCCGGCGCCGCCGCCGCCGGGCCACATCAAATGCCACGCGCGCGATGCGCCGGATCTCACCCTCGCGATACACCAGGGTGTTATAACCCTGACGCTCGCCGCAGTCGAGCACCCGGATGCCGCGCGGCTCGCCGTAGTAGACATCGCCGCAGAGCTCGCGAACGATGAGGATGTCGAGCCCCTCGACGACCTCCGGCTTGAGCGGAGAAACCCCGCTCAACTCGGGATGAAGCGTCGCGGGCCTGAGGTTGGCGAACAGGCCGAGCCCCGCGCGCAGCTCGAGCAGACCCTTCTCGGGACGCAGCGAGGCGTCTACCCGGTCCCATGTGGGCCCGCCCACCGCGCCGAGCAGGATGGCCTGGGCGCGCTTGGCCTGCGCCAAGGTCTCGGCAGGCAGGGGGGGTTGCGAGCGATCCAGCGCCGCGCCCCCGATTAGCCCCTGCTCGAGCGTGATCTCGATCTCATGCCGGCCCGCCAAGGCCTTCAAGACGCCGGCGCCTGCCGCCACCACCTCGGGCCCAATGCCATCGCCGGGCAACAATAAAACCGTCTTGCTCACAGAGGACCGATCCCCGGCGCGCATCAGGCAATCATGCCGGCACGGACAGCGGGTGGCGTTGCTGGTCTCGGGTCGCGGTCGCCTTGGTGCGTCACGCGGGATACCCTAGAATCCGGCTCTGGGCACCACCGCACCCAATCGATAACATGCAAATTCAATAAGCTGCCAGCACGAGGTTATCCCCTCCCCCTGCTACCCCTTCCAGGGGGAGGGGGAAGGGCGGGGTTCAACATCGCATGAGAAACTCAACCTCCATCCTACCGTCCCCTTCCAGTGGGAAGGGATGGATAAGAGCATACAATTTCAATATCTTTGGCTAGATCTTATCGAAGATATCGGCTGCGCGTCGGGATCTCATGCCCCGACGGCGCAAGGGCCCCCTGACCCTTTGGCCTCCACGCCGTCATTCTATCAGATCCGCGGCGGGTCGGCCGAGTGGCCAAGCGGCACTGGCCAGGCACCGCAGTTCATAAACACCCGACGCCAACGTGACCATCGAATCGCGACCGAAAAGGGTCGTGAGCAGGAGATTACAGATGCCCCCGTTCCAGCAGGACGTGATTGATGAAGGCTTCGAGCAGCGCGCCGCGCTCACACCTGCGAACGCGCCACCGGATCTGAAAGCGGCGGTAGAGGCCTGCGTCGCGGACCTGGATGCGGGCCGGCGCCGCGTCGCCGAGCGGAAGGCAGGATGCTGGGTGGTCGACGCTACTCTGAAGAAGGCGGTGCTCCTGTACTTTCGGCTGGCAGAGAACCGTTTGATGGAGGGTGGACACAGCCGCTTCTACGACAAGGTCCCGCTCAAGTACCGCGATCAGGGCCAGGCCGAGTTGGAGGCCGGGGCGACGCGCATCGTGCCACCCGCGACGGCGCGCTTCGGCAGCTATGTGGCGCCGGGGGTGGTGTTGATGCCGAGCTACGTCAACATCGGGGCCTATATCGACACCGGCACCATGGTCGACACCTGGGCTACAGTGGGGTCCTGCGCCCAGATCGGTAAGAACGTCCATCTGTCGGGCGGGGTGGGGATCGGCGGAGTCCTGGAACCGATCCAGGCAGCACCCACCATCATCGAGGACGATTGCTTCATCGGCGCCCGCTCGGAGATCGTCGAAGGCGTGATCGTGGGCGCCGGCGCGGTGATCTCCATGGGCGTTTACATCGGGCAGAGCACCAAGATCTACGACCGCGAGACCGGCACGGTCAGCTACGGGCACATCCCGCCGGGGTCCGTGGTAGTCTCGGGCAATCTGCCTTCCGCAGATGGGCGCTACAGCCTCTACTGCGCCGTGATCGTGAAGAGGGTGGACGCAAAGACCCGCGCAAAGGTGGCGATCAACGAGCTCCTGCGCGACGCCTGAGGGCAGCGGCGGCCACTAGATTCTCCCCTCTGCGGACGGGGGAGGGAGTAGGCCAGGTCCTACGCCGCCAGCGACCGGATAGTCTCGTCGACTACCCCGGCGAGCCATTCCGCCAGACGGTCCACCTCGCCACCCTCCGGCCCTTCGACCATGACGCGTACCAGCGGCTCGGTCCCAGAAGGACGCAGCAGCACCCGCCCGCGATCCTGCAACGCCGCTTCGGCCTCCCTGACCGCCTCCCGCACGCGCGACTGCGTGTGTACCTCGACGGCGCGCGGCAGACGCACGTTGACCAGCCTTTGGGGGCATTTTTGTATGCCGGCCTTGAGGGTGTGCAGGGGTTGGCCGGTCACGATCATGGCCTCGAGCACCTGGAGGGCCGACACGATCCCGTCACCGGTCGTGGTGATGTCGAGACAGATGATGTGGCCCGACGACTCACCACCCAAGCGCCATCCCCCGCTTTGCATCATCTCGAGCACATAGCGGTCACCCACCTTGGCGCGTTTCAGGTCGAGACCCAGGCTCCTGAGCGCCCGCTCGAGCCCGAGATTGCTCATCTGCGTGCCGACCACGGAGCCGTTCAGCTTTTTCTTCTTCTGGTGCTCGCGGGCGATGACGAACAGGATCTCATCGCCGTCCACGATCTCCCCGACATGGTCCACCAGGATCGCGCGGTCCCCATCCCCATCGAGGGCGATGCCGAGATCGGCACCTCGCGCGATGACCTCATCGCGCAACACCGACGGATGGGTAGCGCCGCGCTCTGCGTTGATATTGAGGCCATCGGGTTCGATACCGATGGCCACGACCTCGGCGCCGAGTTCCTCGAACACGCTGGGGGCGATGCCATAGGTCGCCCCATGAGCACAGTCGACGACGATCTTGAGGCCGCTCAAGTGACTGCCGGTGCCGATGGTGCTCTTGCAGAACTCGATATAGCGCCCGGCGGCATCGTCGATGCGATGCGCCTTTCCGAGGTGGGCAGACGGCACCGTCAAGAGTGGCGCCTCCAACGCCTTCTCGATCATTGCCTCCACCTCATCCGGCAGCTTCATGCCGTTGCTCCCGAAGAACTTGATGCCGTTGTCGTCGTAGGGGTTGTGGGAAGCGCTGATGACGACCCCGGCCTGGGCACGGAACGTCCGCGTCAGATACGCGATCCCCGGCGTCGGCATGGGACCTAGTAACAGGATGTCGACACCGGCGGCCGACAGACCCGCCTCCAACGCGGATTCGAACATATAGCCGGAGATACGGGTATCCTTGCCGATCAGCACCCGGCCACCCCCCGAAGGCGCCAGGACGCGGCCGGCGGCCCAGCCGAGCTTCATCACGAAATCGGGCGTGATGGGCGGCTCTCCGACCTTCCCGCGGATCCCGTCGGTGCCGAAGTGGAGTCTGCTGCTATCATTCATTTGAAACCTCCCTGCGCGACTCTACGCGCGTGTGTCCGACCCCCAAAGCAAAACCCCCACCATGTGGTGGGGGTTTTGCCGACGTCATACTCCGGTCGAGCTTGTGTCTAGTGCAGGCTGGCGGGTCCCCCGATCGCCCCATCGGCCTTGCCGGCCTCCGGGGTCGTGGTCTTCACGTCCGGCTTGGAGGGACCACGACGCTCATCCTCCGACCAACCTTTTGGAGGGCGCGGCGTATTGCCGGCCATGATGTCGTCGATCTGATCGCTCTCGATGGTCTCGTACTTGATGAGCGCCTCCGCCATCATGTGGAGCTTGTCCCTATTGAAATCCACGATGGACTTGGCCTGGCCATAGCTCCATTCGATGATCGACCGCACCTCCTCGTCGATGGCATGGGCGGTCTCGTCCGACATATTTTTGTGCTGCGTGACCGAATGCCCGAGGAACACCTCGCCTTCATCCTTGCTATAGGCCAACGGCCCCAGCTTCTCCGACAGGCCCCACTTCGTCACCATGTTCCGCGCCAGATCCGTCGCCCGTTCGATGTCGTTGGACGCACCGGTGGTCACCTGCGACGGGCCGAAGATCAACTCCTCGGCCACGCGCCCCCCGAATAGGCTGCAGAGCTGGCTTTGCAGGCGCTCTTTGCTGTAGCTCAACCGGTCCTGCTCGGGCAGGAACATCGTGACCCCGAGGGCACGACCGCGCGGTATGATCGTGACCTTGTAGACCGGGTCGTGGGAGGGCACCGAGCGCCCGACGATCGCGTGCCCGGATTCGTGGTAGGCGGTCAACCGCTTCTCGTCCTCAGTCATGACCATAGAGCGCCGCTCGGCCCCCATCATGATCTTGTCCTTGGCCTTCTCGAAGTCATCCATCTCCACCAGCCGCTTGTTGGCGCGCGCGGCGAACAGCGCGGCTTCGTTGACGAGGTTGGCGAGATCGGCCCCGGAGAATCCCGGCGTCCCGCGGGCGATGATCGATGGCTTGACATCCTCCGCGATCGGCGCCTTGCGCATGTGTACCTTGAGGATCTGCTCGCGGCCGCGGATGTCGGGCAAGGGCACGACCACGTGACGGTCGAAACGCCCGGGGCGCAAGAGCGCCGGGTCCAGGACGTCCGGCCGGTTGGTCGCGGCGATGATGATGATCCCCTCGTTACCCTCGAAGCCGTCCATCTCGACCAGCAACTGGTTCAAGGTCTGCTCGCGCTCGTCATGGCCGCCACCCAGCCCCGCCCCACGGTGTCTCCCGACCGCGTCGATCTCGTCGATGAACACGATGCAGGGGGCATGTTTCTTGGCCTGATCGAACATATCACGGACGCGTGAGGCACCGACACCGACGAACATCTCGACGAAATCGGAGCCCGAGATCGTGAAGAACGGCACCTTGGCCTCCCCGGCGATGGCCTTGGCCAGGAGCGTCTTGCCCGTTCCCGGCGGGCCGATCATGAGCACTCCACGCGGGATCTTGCCGCCGAGCTTCTGGAACTTGCCGGGATCGCGTAGAAACTCCACCAACTCTCCGACCTCTTCCTTGGCCTCCTCCACACCCGCCACGTCGGCAAAGGTGATCTTGACCTGGTCCTCTCCCAAGAGGCGCGCCCTGCTCTTGCCGAACGACAAGGCCCCGCGCCCCCCGGCCCCGCCCTGCATCTGGCGCATGAAGAAGATCCAGACAGCGATGAGCAAGAGCATCGGGAACCAGGAAATGAAGATCTGCATGAGCACGCTCTGCTGATCGGGCGGCCGTGCCTCGATCTCGACCCCGTGATCGAGCAGCAGACCGATGAGCGGCGCGTTGTTGGTCTCGGGGCTATAGGTCGAAAACGCCACGCCATCCGTCATCTTGCCGTGGATGGTCCCGTCCTCCATGCGCACTTTTTCGACTTGCCCGCTCTTGACGTCGGCGACGAACTGCGAGTAGTCGACATGACTACTAGTACCCTGGCGCGGGCCGAAATTGTTGAAAACCAACATCAAAACCAGGGCGATGACGACCCAAAGCACCAAATTCTTGGCCATATCGTTCACTTGATTACCCCTAGACGCCGCAGCGTGCTAAGCATGAAAATCCTTCACGTTCCGCCCTCATGGACCGGGCTCGTTTGTCTAGACTATAGACCATAACGCCGGCCGAGGACATAGACCTCTCCCGAACGGCCCCGTGACACTTGCGGTTTGCGTATGAAAACCCGGCGGAAACCGGCACGCAAGCTGACGAGCAAGCCCTTCACACCGGCACCCTGGAATAGTTTGACCACGAAATCGCCCCCGGGTTTAAGGAACTCGGTCGCAAAATCCCGCGCGGTTTCCGCCAGAGCCAGCGCGCGGGCCGCGTCCACGGCCCTGATACCACTCATATTCGGCGCCATGTCCGAGAGCACCAGATCGGCCTTGGCGCCGCCCAGCACCTCCCGTAAAACGCCCGCCACCCCATCTTCGAAGATGCTTCCTGTTATCACCGTCACCCCAGACAGAGGCTCGATCGGGATCGGGTCGATCGCCACCACCCGGCCTATCGGCCCGACCGCTTGCGCGGCCACCTGGCTCCACCCGCCGGGCGCGGCGCCCAGATCGATGACCGTCATACCGGACAGCAATATGCGGTCCCTTGCATCGATTTCAAGGAGCTTGAACGCCGCCCGTGACCGGAACCCCAGACGGCGTGCGCGCGCCACATAGGGGTCCCCGTGGTGCTCTTCGAGCCACCGGCGGCTGCTGGCACTGCGCCCCATGTCGAAGCCGGCTCGGGCTACGATGGCGGTCAGACGTAACGCACGTCGATGATCTCGTATTCCAGACGCCCGCCCGGCGCCTCGACCACGATGATCTCCCCGACTGCCTTGGTGATCAGGGCACGGGCGATGGGGGATCGGATCGACACCAGGCCGCTCTTGATGTCGGCCTCGTCCTCCCCGACGATCTGGTAGACGGCCACCTCTTCCGTGTCCACGTTCATGATCTCCACGGTGGCCCCGAACACCACCTTGCCGCGAGCATTGATGGCGGCAATGTCGATGAGCTCGGCGTGCGACAGCTTGGCCTCGATGTCGGCGATGCGCGCCTCGACGAACCCTTGCTGCTCGCGCGCGGCGTGGTACTCGGCGTTCTCGCTGAGGTCACCGTGTGCTCGCGCCTCGGCGATCGCCCGGGTGATGCGGGGACGGACGTCGTTCTTGAGGCGCTGAAGCTCATCTCTGAGCTTCTGCGCCCCGCTCTGGGTCATGGGTGTCTTGCTCATCGCCGTGCTCCTCGTGAAGGTCTTGCAGGCGGTTTACCCGACCCGGCGCGCGCTCCGGAATGGCCGCCAGGATCGCCATGGCCCCGGCCATGGTCGTGGTGTAGGCGACCCGACGCTCCAGGGCCGAGGTGCGTATTGTGACCGAGTCCTTGATGGCCTGTCGGCCCTCCGTGGTGTTGATGATGAGGGTGATCGCGTCGTTCTTGATCAGGTCGACGATGTGGGGGCGCCCTTCCAGCACCTTGTTCACCACCTGACAGGGGACGCCGGCGGCGCACAGGGCCTTGGCGGTGCCGCGCGTCGCCGTGACCTCGAAGCCGAGCTGTACCAAGGCATGCGCCAAGTGTTTGGCGGCATTCTTGTCTGCGTCGCGGACGCTGATGAAGACCCGCCCGGTGGCCGGCAGCTCCATGCCGGCGGCGAGCTGGGCCTTGGCGAAGGCCTCGCCGAAGGTGACGCCGACGCCCATGACCTCCCCCGTCGATTTCATCTCGGGCCCGAGCAGCGTATCGACACCCGGCAGCTTGATGAAGGGGAACACCGCCTCCTTGACGGACCAGTACCCCGGCACCCGTTCGCGCACGCCCTGATCGGCGAGAGGCCGGCCCATCATACATTCCGCTGCCAGGCGCGCCAGTGACAGCCCGGTGGCCTTGGAGACGAATGGCACGGTGCGGGAGGCGCGCGGGTTGACCTCGAGCACGAAGATCTCCTCCCCCCGGACCGCGAACTGGATGTTGATGAGGCCGACCACCCCCAAGGCCATGGCGAGCTGCTCGGTCTGTCGCCGCAGCGCGCCCTGCACGGCCGCCGAGAGCTGGTGCGGCGGCAGGCAACAGGCGGAATCGCCGGAGTGTACCCCGGCTTGCTCGATGTGCTCCATGATGCCGCCGATCAGCACCTCGCGCCCGTCACAGACGGCGTCCACGTCGACCTCGGTGGCATGCGCCAGGAACCGATCCAGGAGCACCGGTGCATCGTTCGAGACCGTAACGGCCCGCCCGATATAGGTCGTAAGGTCCTGATCGTTATAGACGATCTCCATGGCCCTGCCGCCCAGGACATAGGACGGGCGAACCACCAGCGGATAGCCGATCTCGTGGGCCAACCCGACCGCCCGCGCCGGCTCGGTGACGGTGCGGTTGTGTGGTTGCCGCAACCCCAGCCGGTCCAGCAACCGGCGGAAGCGCTCGCGGTCCTCGGCCAGATCGATGGCATCGGGGGGCGTTCCCACGATCGGCGCCTCGGCCGCCTCCAGGCCGCGTGCGAGCTGGAGCGGGGTCTGCCCGCCGAATTGCACGATCACCCCGACCGGCCGTTCCAGGGCGATGATCTCGAGGACGTCCTCCAAGGTCACGGGCTCGAAATACAGGCGGTCCGAGATGTCGTAATCGGTCGAGACCGTCTCGGGGTTGCAGTTGACCATGATGGTCTCGTAACCCCGGTCGTGGAGCGCCAAGGCCGCCTGCACGCAGCAGTAGTCGAACTCGATGCCCTGGCCGATGCGGTTCGGCCCCCCGCCCAGGATCATGACCTTGTCGCGCGCGCTGGGATGGGCCTCGCACTCCTCGTCGTAGCTCGAATAGAGATATGCGGTCGTGGCCCGGAACTCGCCGGCACAGGAATCGACCCGCTTGTAGACCGGGCGGAGCCCGAAGCGCTGGCGCAGGGCGCGGACCTCGGCCTCGGCGACACCACACAGCTCGCCGATGCGCGCGTCGGAGAACCCCTTGCGCTTCTGCGCCGCGAGCCGTGCCTTATCTAGCGCCGGGACGCCACCTCGGCGCGTCTCGGCCTCTTCGACCACCAGGTCCTCGATCTCGGCCAGGAACCACGGATCGATGCGGGTCAGCTCGTGGATCTCCGCCGGGGTGTAGCCCAGCCGGAAGGCGTCGGCAATATACCACAGGCGATCGGCCCCCGGGACGCGCAACTCGTGCTCCAGGACGGATCGGGCATCGTCGCGCCCGAGATCTAGGATCCCGTTCAAACCCGTGCGGCCGGTCTCCAGGGCGCGCAGGGCCTTTTGCAGAGACTCCTGGAAGTTGCGCCCGATGGCCATGACCTCGCCCACCGATTTCATCTGGGTGGTCAAGCGGTCGTCGGCATCGGGAAACTTCTCGAACGCGAAACGCGGGACCTTGGTCACCACGTAGTCGATGCTCGGCTCGAACGAAGCGGGGATAACGCCCCCGGTGATCTCGTTGGCGAGCTCGTCCAGGGTATAGCCCACCGCGAGCTTGGCCGCGACCTTGGCGATGGGAAAGCCGGTGGCCTTGGACGCAAGTGCCGAGGACCGGGAAACGCGTGGGTTCATCTCGATGATGACCATCTCGCCGTTTTCGGGATCGATGGCGAACTGGACGTTGGAGCCGCCGGTATCGACCCCGATCTCGCGCAGCACCGCGATCGAGGCATCGCGCATGCGCTGGTACTCTTTGTCCGTCAGGGTCTGGGCCGGCGCCACCGTGATGGAGTCCCCGGTGTGGATCCCCATGGGATCGAGATTCTCGATCGAGCACACGATGATGCAGTTGTCGCGGCGATCGCGCACCACCTCCATCTCGTATTCCTTCCAGCCGAGCACCGATCCTTCCAGGAGCACCTCACGGGTCGGCGATGAGAGGAGTCCCCGTGCCACGATCGCCTCGAGCTCCTCGCGGTTGAACGCGATCCCCCCGCCGGTGCCCCCCAGGGTGAAGGAGGGACGGATGATGACCGGGAAGCCGATCCGGGCCTGTACCTGGCGGGCCTCCTCCAGGCTGTGGGCGATGCTGGAACGGGGCGTCTTGAGCCCGATGCGGTGCATGGCCTCGCGGAATCGCTCGCGATCTTCGGCCTTGTCAATGGCCTCGCGACTCGCGCCAATCAGCTCGACTCCGTATTCCGCCAGGACCTGTTGACGGCAGAGGTCGAGGGCGCAGTTGAGGGCGGTCTGGCCCCCCATGGTGGGCAAGAGCGCATCCGGCCTTTCCCGCGCGATGATCTGCGCGATGCTCTGCCATCGGAGCGGTTCGATATAGGTCGCCGCGGCCATCTCGGGATCGGTCATGATGGTGGCCGGGTTGGAGTTCACCAGGACCACCCGATAGCCCTCTTCCCGCAGGGCCTTGCAGGCCTGGGTACCGGAATAGTCGAACTCGCAGGCCTGCCCGATAACGATGGGCCCGGCCCCAAGGATCAGGATGCTCTCGATATCAGTGCGTCTGGGCATGTGCTCAGACGGCACGCCGGTGGCGCACCATCAGCTCGGTGAAGTGATCGAAGAGCGATCGCCCATCGTGGGGGCCGGGGCTCGCCTCGGGGTGCCCCTGGAAGCTGAACGCCGGTTGGTCACGGTGATGCAAGCCCTGGATGGTGCCGTCGAAGAGTGATCGGTGCGTGACCCGCAGGCTCGGGGGCAGACCCTCCGCGTCGACCGTGAATCCATGGTTCTGGCTGGTGATGAGGACTTGCTGGCTATCGAGGTCCAGCACCGGGTGGTTGGCACCGTGGTGGCCGAACTTCATCTTGACCGTGCGGCCGCCGCAGGCGAGTCCCAGGAGCTGATGGCCGAGGCAGATCCCGAATACCGGCACACCCACCTCCACGATCTCGCGGATGGCGGCGATGGCATAATCACAAGCCCCCGGGTCGCCCGGGCCGTTCGAGAGGAAGACGCCATCGGGCTTCGCCCCCAATACCTCGGAGGCCGGGGTCTTGGCCGGGACGACCGTGAGCCGGCAGCCCCGATCCGCCAGGAGCCTCAGGATGTTGCGCTTGATACCAAAGTCGTAGGCGATCACTCGATGCCAAGACGCGCCTTCAACCGCCGGTGCAGAACGACCCACGGGACCCTCGAGCTTGAGGCTCCCCTCTGCCCAGGCATACTGATGCGGGGTGGTGACCTCCCTGGCGAGATCGGCCCCTTCGAGACCGGCGAAGGCGCGCGCAGCGCCCAGCGCCTCGCCCACATCGACCCCC
This sequence comes from Gammaproteobacteria bacterium, assembly GCA_050740695.1. Lineage (GTDB taxonomy): Bacteria > Pseudomonadota > Gammaproteobacteria > JACCXJ01 > JACCXJ01 > JACCXJ01. Next base: position 19,785 of record JBOIDR010000045.1, read on the forward strand.
CCCCCCGCCATCACGCAGCCCCGTTGCGCGCCATCCTCCCGCAGGATACGCACGAGGCGCCGCGTATCGATGCCGGCGATGGCGACGACACCCTGACGTTCGAGGTAATCGCCGAGTGCGCTCTCGGACCGCCAGTTGCTCTGCCGTGTCGGCACGTCGCGGAGGACGAGACCTCCGGCATAAATGCGCGGGGATTCCTCGTCCTCCGCGTTCGCACCGACGTTCCCGATGTGCGGGTAGGTCAGGGTTACGATCTGCTGGAAATAAGACGGGTCGGTCAAGATCTCCTGGTAGCCGGTGATGGCGGTGTTGAACACCACCTCGCCGACGGACTGGCCTCTCGCGCCGATCGATACGCCGTTGAAGACACTGCCGTCTTCCAAGGCCAGCAAAGCCGGGTGGGTCAAAAGGCGTGCTCCCTTACGACAGATAGACAAAGCGGGAGTCGCCCCAGAGCGCCTCCCGCTACAGGTATTCTACGTCAATCCGCATTCGATTCCAACACGAGGGATCGTGCCGTAACTCATTGAGGATATGGGACAATCCGCCAGACTCCTCCGGAGTCCTACGGGACGCGCATCGGGTCTATGACAGCAGGTTTTACCGGACCGATCCGATTGCGGCCCCGAGGGTCTGCCCTCCTGGCGACGGGGATCGCGTTCTCGCATATCGGCGCGCTGGTCATCGTCGCCCTCCTCCCGTGGCCGGTGTGGGCACAGGGTTCGGCTGCGATGCTCTTGTCCGGCAGTCTCCTGTGGTCGCTCGCCTGGCATGTCCTGCACCGCGGGGACGCCGTGACCGAGGCCATGCTGCTCGGAGACGGATCATGGACGGTCCGTGCCGGACATGCGGAGCCCGTCTCCGCCACGCTCGCAAACGACAGCGTGGTATCGCCCTATCTTACGGTGCTGGTCTTCAAGCTCGCCGATGGACGCCGCCGCTCCCTCCTCGTGCTCCCCGACAACGTCGAGCCGGAGACCTTCCGGCGCCTGCGCGTGCGGCTGCGGTTCCCTCTGGAGGGGCACGCCTAGGTAGCCCCTCATAAGCCGGCGGCGGGTACGCCAGGCGATCCAGAGCTTGCGGAAGGGGGTGAGGGCGATGCGATGGTGGAGGATCCGGTAGCCATCGCGCCTGATCTCGGCGAGGGTGGCGAGGAGGATCTCGGCGAGGATCAGCGCACTCTGCTGCGCACGGCGGTCCACGGCCGGGACGCGGGCCAGGCCTTGCGCGAGATCGGCCCCGATACGCTCGCAGTGCTCCGCGACCATGTCCCGGAGGCGCACCGACGACTCGCACTCAAGGAGCGCCGCGGCCGGCACGCCATGGCGTGTCAGGATGTCCTGCGGGATGCGGATCCGGCCGCGCGCAGTGTCGGCCCGCAGGTCTTGAACCCGCGCCGCCAGCTCGATGGCGGCACCGAGGTCCGCGACCGCCTCCGGCGATCGTCTCATCGCGGTAGCCGTGGATGCGGGCACACCCGCGCCAGATCGGAGCCGCACATCGCCTGGAAATGGCGTACCAACACCTCGTGGCAGGCATAGCCGCCGGGACCCACATCCTTTCGGTCGCGGCCAGGGTGGGGCCCAAGCCACGGGGCTCCAAACCATAGGTCCGGGCGACCCAGGCCATGAGCTCGGCGATCGGGTGGCGCGCGGGCTCACCGGCTTCGATGCGCGCCAGCTCTTCGCGCCAGAAGGCGAGCTTCATCCCGGCCACGGCCGGATCGGTGCAAGTCCTCGGGATCTCGGCGATAGCGTCCTTGAATGCCAGGAGCGCATACAGGCCGCGCTGTACCTCCGGCCCGAGCCAGAGCGTGCTGTAATAACAGCTCGAGCCCGGGACCGCCACCCGTTCCCAGCAGTAATCAATCGGGTTCACTTTCCACGGGGATGCCGTTGACCCAGGCGAGCACTGCCTCAGGGTGGGAGATCGCGCCATCCGCACCGAAGGCGCTCGGGTCGTCGCCCGGGGCGAGGTAGCCGAACAACGCCACGAGGGTGGTCATGCCCGCGGCCCGCCCGGCGCTCATGTCGTCCCGCGAGTCGCCGACGTAGAGGCAGCTTCCCGGATCACGCCCACACAGCCGCGCGGCGTGCAGGAGCGGCGCCGGGTGAGGCTTACGGTAGGCCGTGGTATCACCACAGACGATGCAGGCCGCACGCTCCGCGATCCCGAGGGCCGCCAGCAAGGGGTGTGTCAACCGGACCGGTTTGTTGGTCACCACGCCCCAGGGCACGGCGGCCCCGGTGAGGGTGTCGAGCACATCCGCCATGCCCGGGAACAGCCGCGTGTCGCGCGCGATCCGGGCACCGTAGAGGTCCAGCAAGCGTCCCCGCAGTGCCTGGTATTCGGGGTCTTCGGGATCGGAGCGACCGAACCCGAGCCCCAGGAGGGCCGGGCTGCCCCCCGAGACGCACGGCCGGATCTGCGCCAGCGGGAGCGCCGCAAGACCCTGCTCGGCACGCAGGGCATTGAGCGCAGAGGCGAGATCGGGTGCGGTATCCGCCAAGGTCCCATCGAGGTCGAAGAACACCGCGCGACGTGCGCCACGGGGGGCGTTCACGGCAGAGAGCCCGTGAAGAAATCGTCGCGAGATTTTTTCACACGCTCAAGGTGGCGTGTACGAGATAGTTGACCGACACACCGTCCCGCAGCACCGCCCGTCGCGTCCCCGGGTTGTACCACATCCCCTTGAGCGCCAGAAGCCTGAGGCCGGCGCTCCGTAGCCAGCCTGCCAGTTCCGACGGTCGGATGAAACGCCCATAGTCGTGGGTCCCCCGAGGCAGGAGGCGCAAGACATACTCGGCCGCGATCACCGCCAGGAGATAGGCCGCCGGGGTGCGATTGATGGTCGAGAAAAACACATGACCCCCGGGTTTGGCCAGCCTCGCACAGGTCTCGACCAGCTTGTCGGGGTAGGGGACGTGTTCCACGATCTCCATGCAGGTCACCACATCGAACGCCCCGGCTTCCTGGGCCGCCATGACCTCCGGCGCCGTGCAGAGATACCGAACCCGGCTTCCGGATCGGGCCTGGTGGAGCCTGGCGACGCGGATCGCGCCGTGGCTGGCATCGATGCCGGTCACGTCGGCCCCCCGATCGGCCATGGCCTCCGACAGGATCCCGCCGCCACAACCCACGTCGATGACCGTCTTGCCCCCGAGCGCGACGCGCTCATCAATGAACTTGAGGCGCAACGGATTGATGTCGTGCAGGGTACGGAAATTCCCGTCATGGTCCCACCAGCGGTTCGCCAGCGCCTCGAACTTGGCCACCTCGTCGGGGTCGACGTTGGCGCTCTCGGGATCCCCGCTCTTGTGATCCATGGGGAGGGACCCGCGCCCCGGCCTAAGACCTGGAGGCAGACAGGTTGGGGAGGGTCACATCGGGTGCCGGATCGGAGTTCCGTGTCGCGCCGACGGGACAAAACTCCACCAGCACGACGGTCACGTTGTCGTTCGCACCCCGTGCCATCGTGAGGTCGAGCAGCGTATCGGCCGCATGCGACAGGGGACCGGCCGACAGTACCTCCCCGATCTCTTGTTCGGTGACGTGGCGGTACAGCCCGTCCGAGCACAGGAGGTAGCGATCGCCCGCCGCCGGATCCAGAGCGAGGGTGTCGAGAGCGAGGTCCGCTTGCGTGCCCACTGCCCGCGTCAAGACATTGGACAGGGGATGAAGGGTGGCCTCGGCCCGACCGATGAGGCCGAGACGCACGTAGGCCTCAATCTGGGAATGATCCCTCGTCAACTGGCTCAGGCCTCGATCGCGCCACCGATACGCCCGGCTGTCACCGGCCCACAGGCACGCGCCCTCCGACCCGTCGGACAGCAGCGCGACCACCGTGCTCCCGGTGGGCGCATGGTATTCCTCCCCCTTGGCGAGTAGCGCGGCATTGACCGAGCGCAGACTCGCCTCCGCCGCCGCCACGAACTCGCCGAAGCTCGCAGCCGTCTCGAGCTGCCCGAGCGACTCGACGATCATGCGGCTCGCGGCATCGCCGGCACGGTGGCCGCCCATGCCGTCGGCCACCGCCCAGAGCCCGAGGTCGGGGCGATCGAGAAAGGAGTCTTCGTTGCTCTTGCGCACCTTCCCGACGTGGGTGATGGCGCACGAGGACCAGCCACAGAGCGGATTGTTCATGGGCATACCGCGTGTCAGCCTATGGCGCGCGCGGCCGGTACGTTGAACCTCGCACCGGAGCGCGGATCGGTACCGCACGGGCTTTCGGGATCACGACTCTATCTCGAAAAACACGACCTTCCTCGCATGGTCGGTGAAGGTCCGGCCCAAGCTCAGCTGGCCGCGTCCCTCGAGCACGGTCTCGTCACGCCGGACGAAGGCGTGTCCACCGTCCTCGCCCCGCACGTAAGTGCCGTTGGTGCTTTGATCGACCAGGAAGTACCGGCCGCGCCGGCATTCGATGCGCAGGTGCCGACGCGAGGCGAGATCGTCATCGACGACGAAATCACACTCGCGACCACGCCCCAAGGTCGCCAGTCGGCAGCCTCCCTCGATCTTGAATTCCCTGCCCTGGCAGCGCAGCACAAGCGCCAGATCCGGCACCGGGTCCGCGAGCAAGACGGGCGATACCCCGTCGGCGACGCCGGTCGAGTCGTCCTCTCGCCACACCACCTCGAAGATCGCCAGCGGTTCGGCCTCCCCGTTCATCTCTACCCTATCGACGAGCCGCGTGCTGGACCGGCTGGTGGGAGATAGCTCGTGGAAGACCGCGACGGTGATGATGATCTGCTCCGGTTTGGCGAGATCGACCACCCGCTTGGCGACGTTCACGCTATGCCCAAAGAGGTCGTCCGCCTCGAGGATGACCGGACCGAAGTGCAGCCCCACGCGCACCGACAAGGGCGCCACCGGCCCCGTGCATCCCGAGGCCGATTCGTCTTCGTAACTGCTCTGGATCTCCCAGGCGGCCATGACGGCCAGATCGGCGCTTGGGAACGTGCACACCGCCTCATCGCCGATGGTCTTGACGACTCGGCCGCCGTGCCTCTGCACGCAGTGGGCGATGGTATCGAGGCATTCCGCCACCCGGTCACGCGCAGCGACGTCCCCGAGCTCTCCATACAGCAGCGTGCTGCCACTGATGTCGGCAAACATGATCGCGACGCTGGGGAGCTCGGCGCCCAGGTTGCCGTTCTCGCCGTGCCCGGGAACCTCGTGTGCGGATGACGTGTTCATTAGCGTGGAGGTCTCTGCGGCCTCGCCGAGACGCCGGGAAACCCCAGGGAGGTTTAGGATAACAAAGGCGGTACAAAAAATCGCCCGGCCCGGCGAGCGGCCTTGACATGCCGTGCCTCTGGCCTACCATGACCTTGCGCATCCGCTAAGACCACCCTGCATCGAGCCTACGCCCACGTGAGCACCGCGCACGGCGCGCACCCCGGAAGCACCAAACCCCTAGCCGAGCGCATGCGGCCGGCCCGCATCGACGACATCGTCGGGCAAGGGCACATCCTGGGGCCGACGGGGCCTTTGCGACTCAGCATCGAGTCCGGGCAGCCCCATTCGATGGTATTGTGGGGCCCACCCGGGACCGGTAAGACCACGCTCGCTCGCCTCATCGCGCACCACGCCGACGCCCTGTTTCTGAACCTGTCGGCGGTGCTCTCCGGGATCAAAGACATCCGCGCGGCGATCGAGCGCGCCGAGCGCGCGCGTGCTACCGAGGGGCGGGACACGGTGCTGTTCGTCGACGAGGTGCATCGCTTCAACAAGGGGCAGCAGGACGCCTTCCTGCCCTATGTCGAGGACGGCACCCTGATCTTCGTCGGCGCCACGACCGAGAACCCGTCTTTCGAGCTGACCTGGGCACTGCTGTCGCGCCTCAAGCTCTATGTGCTGAAACCGCTCTGTGCAGCGGACATCGAAGCACTCGTCGACCGGGCGCTCGCCGATCGGGAACGCGGGCTGGGCGGTCTCCGGATCCGCCTCGACCCCATGCTGCGCGTGAGACTTGCCGAGGCCGCGGACGGGGATGCGCGACGTGCCTTGAATGTGCTGGACGTTGCGGCCGGGCTCGCGCCGGGTGGGGTGATCGACGGAGATTTGCTATACCGGGTCCTGTCCGGGGGCGCGACGCGGCGCTTCGATAAGGGCGGGGAGGTATTCCACGAGCAGATCTCGGCCCTGCACAAGGCGGTGCGGGGGTCTTCCCCCGGACGCCGCCCTGTACTGGTTCGCACGCATGCTGGATGGCGGCTGTGATCCCCTCTACATCGCCCGGCGGGTGGTGCGCATGGCCTCCGAGGACATCGGCAACGCCGATCCGAGGGCGCTGCGCATCGCGCTCGATGCCTGGGAGACCCAGGAGCGGCTGGGGAGCCCCGAGGGAGAGCTCGGCATCGCCCAGGCCATCGTGTACCTCGCCTGTGCGGCCAAGAGCAACGCGGTTTACAAGGCCTTCCAGTCGGCCATGGCCGATGCCCGTGATCGCGGCTCGTTACCGGTCCCCCTGCATCTCCGCAACGCCCCGACCGCGCTCATGAAAGGGCTGGACTACGGGCGGGGCTATCGCTACGCCCACGACGAGCCCGAGGGCTATGCGGCGGGCGAGTGTTATTTTCCCGAAGGACTGGAAGGACGGCGCTATTACGAGCCCGTGCTGCGCGGGCTCGAGGTCCAGATCAACGACAAGCTCGCGCGCCTGCGGGCTCTGGACGATAAGGCGCGCGGCCCGGGTGGGTCGCGGCTCTGCGGGGCGGGCTGATGCTCGACCCGCAAGTCTTGCGAAATCGCCTGGACGAGGTGGCGGCGGCCTTGAAGCCCCGGGGGTTCGATCTCGACACCGCGATTTTCGAACGTCTGGAGACGCGCCGCAAGACGCTTCAGGTCGAAACGCAGGAGCTACAATGCCGCCGTAACGCCAGCGCCAAGTCTCGCGGCCAGGACGTCAATCCGTTGCTGGCCGAGGGCGCGGACCAGGGCGATCGGCTGGCACGCACCGAGGCCGATCTGGCCGCGGTCCTCCAGGAGATCGAGGCCCAGAGTCTTCTGATCCCCAATATCCCACACGCATCCGTCCCGCTGGGTACGAGCGAGGCCGACAATGTCGAGGTCCGGCGTTTCGGCACGCCGCCCGATCTGTCGTTCGAGCCCAAGGACCACGTCGACCTCGGCCAAGCACTCGGGATGATGGACTTCGAGACGGCGGCCCGCCTTGCCGGGGGGGCGAGACCAACTACATCATGCGTCTGGTAGAGGATCATTCCCGCCATCAGCAGCACGAACATCGACGATACGGCGAGTGCGAGCCCCGGCAGGCTGAAGAAAATAGCCCCTAGCCTGGCCAGGAACGCGACGATGACGCCCACCGCTAGAAACCCGGCCTATGTCGCCCAGCGCCATCATCACGAGCTGGGCGCCGTTCGAGAACACTCTAAGTACCCTGTTTCATAAATACTAGCACGTATAATTAGCTTGCAAAGACGCTTGGTTCGTGAGAGGGTAAGGGGTGCGGGAGCCGCACCCCTTGATGCCCAGGAAAAGCCCCTATCCCATCAACCTCACGCCAACGGAGGCGCGCGAACTGGCGCATCGTTCTGCGAAGTATACGTTACCGTACTATCAAGTGATCCGGGCCAAGATGATCCTGCTCGCCGCCGAAGGCTTGGACAATGACGCGATCGGTAAACGACTCGATACGCGCCGTGAGATCGTCAGTCGGTGGCGAAAGCGCTTCTTCGAGCAGCGTCTCGCGGGACTCGAGGAGCAGTCCCGCCCAGGCCGCCCCCGGGCTTTCCCCCCAGAGATCGTCGTCCAGGTCAAAGCGTTGGGCTGTGAGTTACCCGCCACCCGAGGAGTTCCCCTCGCGCGATGGAGTAGCGCCGATGTAGCCCACGAGGCACGGCGCTCGGGATTGGTGGCGAGCATCAGCAACAGCACCGTGTGGCGCTGGCTCAATGAGGACGCGATCCGGCCCTGGCAGCACCGCTGTTGGATCTTCCCGCGCGATCCGCACTTCGCCGAGAAGGCGAATCGGATCCTTGACTTGTATGAACGGGTGTGGGACGGACAAGCACTTAAAGACGATGAGTTTGTGCTCTCGGCTGATGAGAAAACGAGCATTCAGGCGCGTAGGCGTCGCCATCGTACCTTGCCTACCCGGCCTGCGTCGCCCATGAAGATCGAACACGAGTACACGCGGTGCGGGGCATGGGCCTACCTGGCCGCCCTCGACGTCCATCGCGGCCAAGTCTTGGGGCGCTGTGAGAAGACGAGCGGGATCGCGCCTTTGATCGGCTCGTTGCTCACGTCATGAACCAGCCACCCTACCACGACGCCCGACGGGTCTTCTTGATCATGGACAATGGTTCCTCGCATCGCGGCGATCGGTGCGTGCAACACCTACAGGGCCAACATCCCAACCTCGTCCCTGTCCACGGCCCGGTACATGCCAGTTGGTTGAATCAGATCGAGATCTTCTTCTCGATCTTGCAACGCAACGCAAAGCGCTCACGCCCAACGACTTCCCGTCCCTTGAGGCTGTCGCCGAGCGCATCGCGACGTTTGAGCGCTACTATGAATCGATCGCCAAACCCTTCGAGTGGAAATTCACACGTCGCGATTTGGCAGCGATGCTCGCCAAGATCCAACCGTCTGACATCTATCAGAAGGCGGCATGAGTCCAATGGATACGTGACTATACTTACGAAGTGGAGTACTAAGGTATATGTCGATGATGGGCCCCAGTGTCAGGCCCATGAAGCCCGTGGGTTTATGCTCATATTTCCTTATATTTCCTCCACTCGCGTCCCCCCACGACCACCCGGACACCGGCCACGGCGAACCCAAACGACCTCTTCCCTCCCAGCGGCGGTCGCCCCGTCGCCACCGGCCTGTCTGACCCGGTAGGCGTTGACCGCGTTGAATGTCCTATCCTTCCATTCAACTGGGTTGCGATAAACAATGGACTTTCATCTTGGATGGTGCGCACGGCGCACCCTACCACGACTGGTCCAATACCCCGCCGTTCAGTGGGCGGAACGTCCCGATGTTCTTGCTGGGCAGCGTTACGAACATGGATCGGTCCGCGAGGTCCGGCCCGTACACAAAGGGTAGAAGTCCTCTTACCGTCAGTTTGCCCGAAACGGCCGGTTAGCGTATCCACTGCTCAGGGAGTAACAAACCAAGGTTGGCGTGGACGTAAAAGCCACGCCTTCTAGCCCATCTTTCTCGTGCGCCGTGCAAAGGCACGGTCTTTCAGCGGGTGCGAATCCCGCCCGGCAACTTTTGCTCCAGCCGGTAGCAATCGGAGCAGTCGTGGAGGTAACGAAGCGGCTGAAAGCCTTCGGTGTA
>JBOIDR010000046.1:0-28935 GCA_050740695.1 Gammaproteobacteria bacterium
GAGTCTCCGGTTTCCCTCCCATGCGAAGCGCGGGACGGTCAGGGTGGGGGTCGAGCGTCGCGGTTCGGATAGGCTCAACCCCCATCCTATCCCCCTTAAATGAGGGGGAAGGGACGATAAATTTCAATTTAGGACCAAATAAGATTGTCGCTAATAATCTCATAACGTTTCATAACGCGCTCCTCCCTGTCGACTCACTCCTTAGGTTTGGCTTGTCCTCTTCTAAGATGAAGTTTACAAACCCCCCACCGTAGGGAATCGTTGCCGATAGCGGCCGCAAACCGGGCCGCTATGTTGATGCTGTCCTCTACAATAATGCCCACTCCGCGAGGGTCACTATTAACGGCTATCTCCCATCGAAGGCGAGCATTGCCGAAGAATGCTACTCGAAGTCAATCGCCATGCCAGCGAGATAACCCATATCCGTTAGGCGCTTACATACGTGGCCGCGGTTCAGATTTGGAAAAATGTACAAAATGCACAAGTAAGATTTGCCACAGGCTCGAGTTACAATAGGCTTTTTTAGAACGTCTGCCTAAGGGACTAAACTTACTTGGTGGCCCCAGAAGGTTCTACCGATTACTCTCGGTCGGCGTATCCATCGGACATGACCGTCGTGGATCGTCGCTCCATCGACTGGGATGATGTCGATGCAGCCAACCTCCCCTACGCGGTGCGGCAGATACCGGGCCGAAGTAACGCGCTTGGTCATGTGAAGTTCGTGTTGCCGAGCAACATGAACATCTATCTACACGACTCGCCCGCGGGTCAACTCTTCGCGCGCACACGCCGGGCCTTCATTCGACTCGAGAAGCCGTTCGAGCTGGCCAGGTTGATTCTGCAACGCTCCGCGGACCGCTCACCCGACGATCTCGATGAGCTCCTCCCAACAGCGTCGGGAAGAGGAGGAGCGGGCGCATTGCGATTGTCATGAGGCTCTGCACGACCTACATCTCCGGGCGCGGGCAACGGCTGCACTGATGGAAGCGCTACCGTGCGCTCTTGCTCCCGGGAAGCGATCGAGAACATGCGAACTTCCCTTCCCGCCCTACGGCGCATGTCCTTTGTTAGGCGGTTCCGGAGCACAGGGGATACAAGAAGAGGTTTGGTATACTTATAGCCGGATTCTATTGCTTGTTTAACGTCGCCTCTCCTCTACCTCGCTGTCGAGCGCTCGCTCAGCTTCCTCTGTGCTAATAATTGGACGGGACGTTCCAATAACACGGTAAACAACCGCTGCTATGATTGCACCGATAGTAGGCGCGATTATAAATAACCAAAGTTGGTTTAAGGCCCATCCACCAACAAATACAGCAGGTCCAATGCTACGGGCCGGATTAACCGAGGTATTGGTCACGGGGATGCCGACCAGATGAATGAGCACGAGCACCAAGCCTATTGGGATACCGGCAAAGCCTACAGGAGCTTTAATATCGGTAGCACCAAGAACCGTGAACATCAAAAAGAACGTCAGGATTACCTCAGCCAGGAAGGCTGATATAAGATTGTAGTGGCCCGGTGAGTGGTCGCCATAACCATTCGCCGCGAAACCTGTCAGTGTAGGATCATATCCTCCTACCATTCCTTTGGCTATAGTTAATAGAAGGGCAGCAGCCAGAATTCCACCAATTATCTGGCCCACGATATAACCCACTACGTCCCTCGAATTTACCTTCTTATTAATGAGCAGACCTACCGTGACTGCCGGATTGATGTGGCACCCGGAAATATGCCCGATGGCATAAGCCATTGTCAATAGAGTAAGACCGAAGGCGATGGATACACCAAGGTAGCCGATCTGTTGACCCGCTAGCACAGCACTGCCACAACCGCCAAATACAAGAACAAAGGTGCCGACCATTTCTGCCAGATACTTTTTCATTACCATTTCTCCTTTGCTACTTGGTTAACCGTTGACTCTTCAATGCCGACTTCGAGCGTGCTGGTCTACAATAACACCTGCTCATCAAGCGCGCCCACTCTAGTACTGTGCGTTTTACATGTCAAGAAACACAGCGCCTCGGGCCGATGAAGGGCCCGAAATCCCCCATTCTTGGCCGTGGCCGAGACCCGCGTGCAACTGATGACGCCCAAGGGCCCGCTGGCGCCTGGGCGATGTGGCGCGCTTCTCGTGCGGCGACGGCGTGCAGGTGATCGAGCGCGAGGATCGCTCGCAGATCACGGGCGTGGCGCACGCACACGTGACCGCTGGCCGACATGGTGGCCGGCCGCGCTCAAAGCTGCCCGCGGGCGGCAGCAACGGCTCGTGTCCTATATCGTTTCGGTGCGTGATCCCGACTCGTTGGTACCGTCATGGTGCCAGACCGCCGGATCCACCCGGTAATAGTCCCGTAATGTCGCGTACAACGTCGGGTGCTGTTCACATAGGGGTCCCGGCCGCTCGAAGAAGCACTCTGTTGCCGAGGCGAAGAACTCGCCCGCATCCTCGGCACCATAGGGATCGATGAGCGTCGTCTCGCCCCGCGTTACCTTCTCCTGTAGCGCCCGGTATTCAGCCCCGAGCACCTGTGCCCAGACCTCGTATCGGGCCCGGGCACCGAGCACCGGTGTACCGTCCGCGATTCCGTCCTCCTCGTCCAGCTGGTGGGCGAATTCGTGGAGGACGACGTTCTCACCGCGATTGCAACCCCGCTCATCGGGCTCCACCTCGTCCCAGGAGATAATCACCCGGCCCATCTCCCAGGACTCGCCGATGCGGGGCTCCCGCCACGACGTGTGCACCCCGGCTTCGTCCACCATCTCACGGTTCACGATAAAGGCCGAGGGGTATACCAGGATCGAGCGCAACTTCCGATAATAATCGGTCTTGCGGTTCAGGATGAGCAGACAGGCCTGAGCGGCGATGAGCACCCGCATGGCATCGGTGATCTCCAACCCACCGCAGCCGAAGAAGCGCTTTTCGGCGAGAAAGATCAGGATGTGCTTCCGCAACTCCCGCTTGAGCCGTTCCGGGATACGTCGGTAGAGGCGGAACCGTTCGTTGAGGATCCTCTCCCATCCCATGGGGAAAGGGGTCTTTCGTAGCCGCTCGCGTCGTCGCGATCTGAGCCAGGGTCGGATGACGAGAACCGCGGCCGATGGCACGGCAATGACGAGCAATGCGGTCAGCGGTTCCATGCCCGAGCGTGCCTCTCGGGAGCCGACATCAAGCACCGCCGGAAAGCCAGGGCCAGGGAGTGGCCCTGCCTGGTGCGCCGAGGATGCAACGCGAGATCTCGAGCGCAGCAGGTTTTTTCACAACCTCTGAGAAGGCGCCAGCCCCCCGACCGGTTCAAATATCATCACTCGCCTTCGATCCCGTGGATGGGCCGCACACAAGCCCAGTGCTTACAGCTCGGGCACTGCCAGTGCACGGCCTTGGCCAGGAAACCGCAGTGGCGGCACTTGTAGCCGAAACGATCGCGCATAAGGCCGGACGTGAACTGCTTCACGATCTCCAGATATTCGCGACCGGGACCGTCGCGACCCGCGAGCAGGTGTTCCAGTAAGCGATCCAGACCGCGCAGGGACGGCCGTTTGCGCAGCTCCCGGCACAGGTACTCAATGGCCGCCTCGGGCCCCTCTTGTGCGGCGAGGATCTCGGACCGCAGGAGCACCGGCGTGATCCCCGCGTGCTTGGGGCCGAGCGATCGGAGGTGCTCGGAGAACTCGCCGAGACGCCCGAGCGCCCGGTAGCACAGCATGAGCGGCGGCAGCGCCTCGACCAGAAAATCGGGGTCCTGCTCCTCTATTCGCTGGTAGGCCACGAGCGCCTCGGCCGGCCTTCCTGCCGCCATAGCGAGCCGTCCCTCCATCAAGTTGCAACGAACGCAATCCGGATCGGCGAAGCGCGCCTCTTGCAAACTCTCGGTGGCCTTTTCACCCTCCCCGCGCGCGAGATGCCGCTCCGCCTTCTCACAGTGGAATTGGGCGATCATGGGCCGCGTGTCGTCACCGCAGCGCGAGCGCAGATCCGTGGCGCAGGCGATGGCCGTGTCCCAATCTTGCTCCTGCTGGTAGATGTCCATGAGATGACCCAAGGTCTTGCGCACCTGGACCTTGGCCTCCAACAGCTGCCTGAAAAGGCCTTCCGCGCGATCCATGAGCCCGGAGCGCATGTAATCCATGCCCAGCTCCTGGACCGCGAGCCAACGTTGCTCGGACGTCAGGGCGGGCCGCGCGATCAGGTTCTCATGGATGCGAATGGCCCGGTCGACCTCGCCGCGGCGCCGAAACAGGTTGCCGAGCGCGAGGTGGGTCTCCACGGTTTCGCTCTCGACCTCGAGCATCTGCAGAAACACCTCGATGGCCTTGTCGGGCTGTTCGTTGAGCAGATAGTTGAGGCCCTTGACGTAGCTCGGGCCGAGCTGGGGCAGAGGTCGTGGAGCGGTGCGGCGTGCCAGATACCAGCCCGAGGCGGCGGCGATCGGTAACAGCAACCAGAAGAGCCCGGACAGATAATCAGCCGGCATCCTTCACCGCCACCGCGGAGGACGCCGTCTGTCGCTCGATCTTCTTCAGGGTACTCTTGAGCTTGGCGATCTTGCGGCGCTGGCTGTTGAGGATCCAGAGATTCATCGACCCGCCCAATAGCGCCCCGACGAGCAAGGTCACGGCCACGAGCAGAGACAAGGGCGGCCGTACCGTCCCCAAGTAGTAGTCCACCGTGACCGGCTGGCCGTTGTTGATGTGGAACGCCAAAGCGGCGGGCACCACGAGCACGAGGAGGAAGATCAGTTTCAATACGAGGCGCATAGCCCCTCCCGTCGTTTCCCGAACGAAAACCTCGCTCCGAGACCCAGGTTACATTGACGCTGCAAACGCTCATACCCTCCGCGACCCGTAGCCGGATACGGCTTTGCTCGAGGGTCAAGCGCGTGTGGGCCATGCCGGCTCCACCATCTAACGCATTTTCTGGCCTTGGCGCCCGTTAACCCTTTCGCGCAGTTGCTTGCCCGGTTTGAAGTGCGGGACGTGTTTCGCCGGCAGCGAAACCGGCTCACCGGACTTGGGATTGCGTCCGACCCGGGCCGGGCGATAGTGCAGCGAGAAGCTGCCGAACCCCCGGATCTCGATACGTTGTCCCAAAGACAGGGCGTGGGCCATGTGTTCCAGCATCGATTTCACGGCCAACTCGATGTCCTTGCTGCCCAACTGGAGCTGTTTGCGCGCCAGCGATTCGATGAGCTCTGATTTTGTCATATGCGCTATCGATCCCTATGGAACACGGGATAAACGGTTCGGTCCAGTAATTTCCTGGAGGCCCCCGTGGTAGCCCGCTGCAGTCTCGAGCGACGCGGCGCCTCAGCTCGAATCCCGCGTCGAGCGCTCTGCCGACTCGGCCCCGTCCATCTGCTCCTTCAATAGATCGCCGAGCTTGGTGGTCGTTATCGCGCCACCCGTCCCGTAGGTCTCCAGTGCCTGTACCTCGTCTCGCGCCTCCCTGGCTTTGATGGACAATGACACACTGCGCTTCTTGCGATCCACGCCCGTGATCAAGGCCTCGATCTCCTGGCCTTCCTTGAGCACCTTGCGGGCGTCGTCGATCGGGTGTCGCGCCAGCTCCGAGGCGCGCAGATAGCCCTCTACCCCGTCGGCCAATCGGACGACGGCGCCCTGGGACTCGACTCTCTCCACCACACCCGTCGTCAGGGTGCCCTTCTCATGCTCCGCCAGGAAGCTCGAGAACGGGTCCCTTTCCAGTTGTTTGATGCCGAGCGAGATGCGTTCGCGCTCGGCGTCGATGGCGAGCACCACGGTCTCGATCTCCTGGCCGCGCTTGTACTGCCGGACCGCCTCGTCGCCCGTGACGGACCAGGACAAGTCCGACAGATGTACCAGACCGTCGATCCCCCCCTCGAGCCCGATGAACACCCCGAAGTCGGTGATGGACTTGATGGTCCCGCTCACCCGCATGTTCTTGCTGTATCGGCCCGCGAAATCCTCCCAGGGATTGGTCAGGCACTGTTTGATGCCGAGTGAGATACGCCGGCGCTCTTCATCGATGTCGAGCACCATGGCCTCGACCTCCTGGCCGACGTGGACGACCTTCGAGGGATGCACGTTCTTGTTGGTCCAGTCCATCTCGGAGACGTGTACGAGCCCCTCGACACCCGGCTCAATCTCGACGAAGCACCCGTAATCCGCGACGTTGGTGACCTTCCCGAAGACGCGCGTGCGCTGCGGATAGCGCCGTCCCAGGTTGACCCACGGGTCCTCGCCCATCTGCTTCAAGCCGAGCGAGACGCGGTTGCGCTCGCGGTCGAACTTGAGCACCTTGACCTCGATCTCGTCGCCGACGGTCACGACCTCGCTCGGGTGTTTGACCCTTTTCCACGCCATGTCGGTGATGTGCAGCAACCCGTCCACGCCGCCCAAATCCACGAAGGCGCCGTAATCGGTCAAGTTCTTTACCACGCCCTTCACCGTCGCCCCTTCGGACAGGCTGTCCAGGAGGCTCTCGCGCTCGGCGCCGCTCTCGCTCTCCATCACGGCGCGCCTCGAGACCACGATATTGTTACGGCGCTGGTCGACCTTGATGACCTTGAATTCCAGCGGCTTGCCCTCGAGGTAACTGGTGTCGCGCACCGGCCGGACATCCACGAGCGATCCGGGCAGGAAGGCGCGCAGATCCTCGATCTCGACGGTGAACCCGCCCTTGACCTTTTCGGTGATGGTGCCAGTGACGCGGCTGCCGTCTTCCATGGCATCTTCGAGGCGCTTCCAGGCCATGGCCTTCTTGGCCTTCTCGCGCGAGAGGCGCGTGGCCCCGAAACCGTCCTCGATGGCGTCGAGCGCGACATCGATGCGGTCGCCGACGTTTACCTCGACCTTGCCCAACTCGTTTCGGAACTGCTCGAGAGGGATCACACCCTCCGATTTGAAGCCGGCATAGACCACCACGCCGTCGGGTCTAACCTCCACTACCGTGCCGGTGACGATCGTCCCCGGCCGCATGTGTTGGTCTGCCTGCGTCTGTTCCAATAGCTCCGCGAAACTCTCGGCCATATGTCAATCGAACCTTGTTACGAAAATCGTCACTTGCCAGAATCGGCGTTTGCCAGGATTGCCAAAATCGTCATTCGGCATCTTCGGCAACGTACCCTCGGCACCCCGTCTCGCCACCCGCCGACATTCTCCTCCAAAGGAGTCAGCCCCGACCCGGATCACGGTCCGATACCAGGCAGAGGACCCGCTCGAAGACCGCGTCGATACCCAAATCCGAGGTATCGATCACCACCGCGTCTTGTGCCGGCCGTAAGGGGGACACCGTGCGCGCGCTGTCCCGGACATCGCGCTCCCCGATGTCCTGGCGAAGTTTTTCAAGCTTAACCTTTATCCCTTGTTGTTTCAACTGGTTATAGCGGCGCCCTGCGCGCGCCTCGGGGCTGGCCGTCAGGAACACCTTGAGCCGCGCGTCGGGAAACACGACGGTGCCCATATCGCGGCCATCGGCGACCAGTCCCGGGACCAGCCGGAAGCCCTTCTGCACCGCGAGCAAGGCCGCCCGGACCTCGGGCAGGGCCGCGACTTTCGAGGCCGCCGCCCCGCACGACTCGGTGCGCACGACCTCGCTCAGGTCCTCACTGCCGCAGTGCACCGTGATGCCGCCGGGCACCTCTCGGAAGGCGATGTCCGGCTGAGCTGCGAGCCGCGCGAGTCCCGGGCCATCACCCAGCGAGACGCCGGAGCGCTGGGCCAGCGCCGCGACTACTCGGTACAGGGCGCCGCTGTCGAGGAAATGCCAGCCCAGGCGGCGGGCGAGCCGCACGGACAAGGTCCCCTTGCCCGTACCGCTCGGGCCGTCTACCGCGATGACCGGGGCCGGCAGCGATTCTTTCACAAGCTCTCAGGCCCGGCGTACCCGGAGCCCGGCCCGCTGGGCCGCCTCGACGAAGCCGGGAAAGCTCGTATGGATGTTATCGCAATCGGTGACCTCGATGCTGCCATGGACGGCAAGCCCCGCCATCGCGAAGGCCATCGCCACGCGATGGTCCGAGGCGCTGTCCACCACGCCGCCTTGGAGTACCCCACCTCGGATCACGATGCCGTCAGCGCTCGGGCGGGCCTCGAGCCCGAGCGTTCGGAGGCCTCGCGCCATGGTCTCGATGCGATCGCTCTCCTTGTGGCGCAGCTCTTCGGCGCCCGACAGGGCGGTCTCCCCGCGGGCCGCGGCCGCGGCGATGAAGAGCGCCGGAAACTCGTCGATGGCGAGCGGCACCAGGCGCTCGGGGATCTCGACCCCGCGCAGGGCGCCGCCTCGCACCCGCACGTCCGCGACGGGCTCACCACCCAGGTCGGGCCAAGAGGACGAGTGAGCTTCCGAAACCTCGATGTCCGCCCCCATGAGGCGCAGGAGGTCCAGGATCCCGGTGCGCGTCGGGTTGATCCCTACGTGCTCGATCACCAGGTCCGAACCGGGTGTCATCGCGGCGCCGACCAGGAAGAAGGCCGCCGAGGACAGATCCGCCGGGACGTCGACGCGCGTGGCCTCGAGCGGCGTGCCGGGGGTGAGTCGGATGAGACCCCCCTCGGTGGCGATGGCCGCGCCGAAGCGGCGCAGCATACGCTCGGTGTGGTCGCGGCTCTCGGCGGGCTCGCGGAGGCGGGTCGGCCCCTCGGCATAGAGACCCGCGAGGAGCAGTGCCGACTTGACCTGGGCACTCGCGATCGGCAAATCGTAGTCGATCCCCCGCAGACTGCGGCCGCCCCGGATCACGAGCGGAGCGGTGCCCTCGGCCGTGCATGAGATAGCGCCGCCCATGCGCCGGAGCGGCGTGATGACCCGGCGCATCGGTCGCCGCGTGAGCGACGCATCGCCGCTCAGGATGGTATCGAAGGTCTGTCCCGCGAGGAGCCCGGCCAGTAGCCGCATGGAGGTGCCGGAGTTGCCGAGATCGAGCGCACCGGGCGGCGCATGCAGGCCGTGCAGGCCACGACCCTCGATCCGGAGCCGCCCCGGCCCCGCACGCTCGATCGCCACCCCCAGGGACCGAAAGGCAGCGAGCGTGGCCAGCGTGTCCTCGCCCTCGAGGAAACCCTCGACCTCGGTGACGCCCTCTGCGATGGCGCCGAGCACGAGCACCCGGTGGGAGATGGACTTGTCGCCGGGGACGCGCACACGCCCCCGCAGCCTCCCGCCGCCCTCGATGATGAGCCGGCTCATCTGGGGCCTTCTTTCTTGATTGTCATGGGCGGGGCGCGGACGTCCCGACACCGCGCGATCGCCGCTCGGCGGCCAGGGCGTCGCGCACCGTCTTGGCGTCGCAGAGGCTCGCGAGCAGCGCCTCGCCATCGCCGTCCGCGACGGCCTCGCGCAACGCTTCGATCTCGGCCTGAAAGCACCTGAGCGCCGCGCACAGACACTCGCGGTTGGCCAGGAAGATGTCGTGCCAGAGCGCGGGGCTGCTCGAGGCGATCCGGGTCAGGTCCCCGAAGCCCCCGGCGGTGTAGCGGAGCGCGGCCTCCGGGCCGCCCGCGCGGGTCACGGCGTTGACCAGGGCGCAGGCGAGCGCATGGGGCAGATGGCTGGTCGCGGCCAAGATCTCGTCGTGGCGGTCGGCCTCCATGACCTCGACCTCGGCCCCGGCGGACTCCCACATCGCCTGCGCCCGTTCCGTAGCGCTCCGCATCGTCTCCGGCAACGGGGTCAGGATCACGCGCCGCCCGGCGAAGAGCCGGGCCGAAGTCGACTCGACCCCGCTGTGCTCCGCGCCGGCGATCGGGTGACCCGGGACCACGTATGGCAGCTGCGCGCCGAGCATTACCCGGGCAGCGGCGACCACCGCGCCCTTGACGCTGCCGACGTCGGTCACCAGGGTCCGTGTCGGCAGATCGGGGCGGATCCCCGCGAAGACCGCGCCGATCGCCCCGATCGGCACGGCGATGATCACGGCATCGGCCCCGGCCACGGCCGTGCCGAGGTCGGCGGCGCATTCGTCAATGATGCCGAGACCATGCGCCCGTTCCAGGCGCTCGCGATCGATGTCCTGTCCGATGATGTACCCACAGGTACCGGCCGCCCGGAGGGCGCGCGCCAGTGAGCCGCCGATGAGACCGACACCGATGACAGCGAGCCGTTCGATCAGCACATGGGCCCTCTCAAGCCGTCCGGCGCGTCAACTTTCTGATCCAGCTGGGCCAGGGCCGGACCATTCAGGAAGCCCCGTTCATTTGCGCTCCATCCGGCACCCCAGGGCCCGGGCCAGGGCCGCGGCGAAGCGGGCGTTCTCGGCCTCGGTCCCGACCGTCACCCGCAGGTGCCCGGGCAGACCGTAGCCAGCGATGGGCCGCGTGATGACCCCCTCGCGGAGGAGCGCCGCATAAACGTCGCGGCCCGGCCGCGGCACGGCGATGCACAGGAAGTTGGCGACCGAGGGAATGTACGAAAGCCCGAGGGCATGGCAGCTATCCTCCAGTTGCCGGAGCCCGGCCTGGTTGACCCGGCGGCTCCGTGCCACGTGCGCCTCGTCCGCGAGCGCGGCTTCGGCGGCGGCGAGGGCGAGACTGTTGACGTTGAAGGGCTGGCGGACCCGGTTGAAGAGCCCGGCCACCTCCGGGTGGGACACGCCATAGCCTAGGCGCAGCCCGGCCAGGCCATGGATCTTGGAGAAGGTCCGGGTCACGATGAGGTTGGGGAAGCGTTCGACCCAGGCGACGCCGTTCGGATAGCCGGGCTCATCTACATATTCGTAATAGGCCTCGTCGATCAGCACCAGGACGTGCTTCGGCAGTGACGTCAGGAAAGCCGCCAGCGCATCGCTCCCGACCCAGGTCCCGGTCGGGTTGTTGGGGTTGGCGATGAAGCAGAGGCGGGTGCGCTCCGTAACCGCCGCGCGCATGGCTTCCAGATCATGGCCATAGCACCGCGCCGGGGTCACGATCGCCCGCGCCCCCACCGCCTGGGTCACGATCGGGTACACCGCGAAGGCGTGCTCGGAGAACACCACCTCATCGGCGGGGGTTACGAAGGTCCGGGCGGCCAGCTCCAGGACCTCGTTCGAGCCGTTGCCCAAGGTGAGGTGATCGGGGGTGATGGGCCCCACCCCGACCGAAAGGTGCGCCGCGAGGGCCTTCTTCAGGGCATAGCCCGAGCCGTCGGGATAACGGTGCAGCGATCCCAGCGCGGCCCGGATCGCGGCAAGGGCCAGGGTTCCGGCACCGAGCGGGTTCTCGTTCGAGGCGAGCTTGACGGAACCCGCGGTGCCGTGCTCCCGCTCCAACTCCTCGATCGGCTTGCCGGGCTCATAGGGCTTGAGGCCGGGCACACCGGGCGCGGCGAGGGAAACGAAATCGCAGCCCGCGGCCGTGGGCTTCGCCATCGAAGACGAGTCCGCGGGGGGCGCAGCCATTACAGGACCGCCCGCGGATAGGAGCCGAGCAGCTTCAGCATGGAGGCGCGCTGTTTGAGTTCCTTCAGGGCCTCTGCCACCCCCTCGTCGCGGCGGTGGCCCTCGATGTCCACGAAGAAGAAGTAATCCCACATCCCGCGCCGCGAGGGTCGCGACTCGATGCGCATCATGCTGATCCCGTGCTCGGCGAAGGAGGCGAGCATCTTGTAGAGCGCGCCGGGACGGTTGGGGGTCGAGAAGATCAGGGTGGTCTTGTCGTCGCCGCTCGGTGGGGTGGAGCGGTGGCCGATGATGAGGAAACGGGTGGTGTTGTCGGACTCGTCCTCGATGTTGTTCACGATGCGGGTGAGGCCATAGATCGATGCCGCCGCGTCGCCCGCGATGGCCGCCGTCCCAGGCTCGGCGGCGGCGCGGCGGGCCGCTTCGGCATTGCTCGCCACCGGGCAGCGCACCGCTTTGGCGAGGTGGTTGTTGAGCCAGCGGCGACACTGGGCCAGCGCCTGCTCGTGGCCATAGACGCGCATGAGACCGTCCGGATCGGCCGCCTTGCCCAAGAGGTGATGGTGGATGCGCAGCTCCACCTCGCCGCAGATCCGGAGCGGCGAGTTGATGAACAAGTCGAGGGTATGGTTGACCACGCCCTCGATGGAGTTCTCGACCGGCACCACCCCATAGTGGCAGGCCTCGGCCTCGACCTCGCGAAACACATCGTCGATGGTGCCCATGGGGAGCGCCTGCACCGAGCGCCCGAAGTGCTTCTGCACGGCGGCATGGGTGAAGGTTCCCTCGGGTCCCAGGAAGCCCACGTTCAAGGGCTGCTGCAGGGCCAGGCAGGCGGACATGATCTCGCGGAATAGTCGCGCCACCTCCTCGTCCGAGAGCGGCCCGCGGTTGCGGGAGATGATCTTGCGCAGCACCTGGGCCTCGCGCTCGGGCCGGTAATAATCGGTGGCCTCGCCGCCCTTGGCGGCGGCCACCGCCTTGGCGAGCTCGGCGCGGGTGGTGATCATCTGCAGGAGCTCTGCATCCAGCTCGTCGATGCGGGTGCGGAGGTCTTGTAGCTGTTGTTCGTTGGACATGCTTTGCGCCCGACCTCAGTGCTCGGCCATGGTCGGCGGCGTGGCGAACTAGGGTAACTCCTCGCCGTCGAGCCGCTGCCGCAAGTGGACGGTCACGATGCCGCCCGCCTGCTTCGAGATGGCCTTGCGCACCTCGGCCTGATGGGCAGCTTGTGGGTGCAGTCGCCCAGGGCCATGAATGAGCTGCGGAAGAGATGACCATCGACCGTACCGGTGACCTTCACGAGACCACGGGTCCCGAAGTACTCGACCGAGTTCGGCATGACCACATAGGTCCAGCCGCCCTTGTTCGGACCCCAACATTCACCCGGCGCCGGCTTTGCGATTGTGCTGATCAAGGCGCTCTGAATAAGTCTGGAACTTTCGTCACCCCAGCGGAAGCTGGGGTCCAGAAGGCATTGAAAATCTTTGATTCCAGCTTGCGCTGGAATGACGACCTTGAGGAATAACTTCCCGAGCAGATCGGGGCTATACCGTCAAGGTGGGGTAATGCCCTCTTCCCGGGCATCGTACCACAGCCGCAACCGGGATCCCCGAATATCGGTGTCGCGCATCCGAGGAGCGAGTGCCGCCCCAAGCAGGCGTCGGGATGCCCGCTACCCCGGTTCGAAAACGCTCAACTGAAGTTGATCTTGGCCTCGAGATTGGTCCGGGAATCGGCGTTCCGCAACGCCTCCTCGAGGTCGATGCGGCCTTCCTTGAAGAGGTTGTACAGGGCCAGGTCGAAGGTCTGCATGCCTTTGAAGCCGCTACTATCCATGGCGTCCTTGATGCGGTCCAGGTCCCCCTTGAGGATGAGGTCGGCGATGTGGGGGGTGTTGATCATGATCTCGATGGCGGCACAGCGTTTGTTGTTCGGCCCGGGCACCAGCCGCTGCGAGATGATGGCGCGGACGTTGGCCGCGAGGTCGAGAAAGAGCTGTCGGCGGGTATCGAGCGGAAACAGGTTGATGACCCGTTCGAGCGCCTGGTTGGCGTTGTTGGCGTGCATCGTCGATAGGCACAGGTGCCCGGTGTTGCACAGCTCCAGCGCCGCTTCCATGGTCTCCCGATCGCGGATCTCGCCTAGTAATATCACGTCGGGAGCCTCGCGTAGTGCGCTTCGCAATGCCTGCCGGTAAGACTGGGTGTCCACGCCGACCTCGCGCTGATTGACGATGCACTTGACGTTCGGGTGCGAGAACTCGACGGGGTCCTCGATGGTCAGCACATGGCTCGCCGAATGGTGGTTGCGGTGGTTGATCATGGCGGCGAGGGTCGTGGATTTTCCCGATCCGGTGGCACCGACCATGAGGATCAGCCCGCGTTTTTGCATGACGAGATCGCCCAGGACTTCGGGCAACTCCAGCTCCTCGAGGGTGGGGATACGGATCGGGATGCGGCGCAGACACATGGCCACGCCCCCGCGTTGCCTAAACACGTTAACGCGGAACCTGCCGCTGCCGTCCGCAAGGGCGATCGCGAAATCGGCCTCCCAGTTTCTCTCGAAGCCCGCCGCCTGCTCCGCGTTCATGACCCCGTAGGCCGCGGCCTGTGTCATCTCCGCGGTGAGCGACGTCTTCCCTACCGAGGTCAGCTTCCCTTCGATGTTCAACTTGACCTGGGCCCCCACGGTAAAATGCAGATCGGAGCCCTGTTTCTCGACCAGGAGCCTGAGGTAGGGGGTGATGTCCATCGGGTTCGGCCGGATCGGATTCAGCAGTTCAGGCGGCAGGTGTGCGAGGGATGCCGTGGTTTTCCGCTAGCGCACCATCATCAGCGCGTTTTCTTCTTCCACGAGACCCATGCCTCCGAGCCCGGACAGCTTGTCCGCGGCCTTGGCGGCCTTGCCCTCGAGCTTGATCCGCAGCCTCAGCTCGTTCACGGAGTCCGCATTCCTGAGGGCGTCGTCATAGGTGATCAGATCGGCTTCATACAGGTCGAAAAGCGCCTGGTCGAAGGTCTTCATGCCGAGCTCGTTGGAACGCTGCATGACCCCCTTGATCTCGTGCACCTCGCCCTTGCGGATCAGATCGGAGATGAGCGGCGAATTCAGCAGCACCTCGATGGCCGCGACCCTTCCCACGCCGTTGCGCCGCCGCAGCAGCCGCTGTGACAGCACCGCCTTGAGGTTGAGCGACAGGTCCATCAGGAGCTGATGGCGGCGTTCTTCCGGAAAGAAGTTGATAATGCGGTCGATGGCCTGATTGGCATTGTTGGCGTGCAAGGTGGCCACGGCCAGGTGTCCGGTTTCGGCAAAGGCGATCCCGTATTCCATGGTCTTGCGATCCCGGATCTCACCGAGCAGGATGACGTCCGGGGCCTGACGCAGCGTATTCTTGAGCGCGATGTCCCAGCCGTCGGTGTCCACGCCGACCTCGCGCTGCGTGACGATGCAGTTCTTGTGCGGGTGGACAAACTCGATCGGATCCTCGATGGTGATGATGTGACCGTAACTCTGCTGGTTGCGATGATCGACCATCGCCGCGAGCGAGGTGGACTTTCCCGAGCCGGTCGCCCCCACCATGATGACGAGCCCCCGCTTGGCCATCGCGATGTCCTTCAACACCTCCGGCAGCCCGAGTTTCTCCAGGGTCGGGACCTCGGTCTCGATGACGCGCAACACCATCCCGGTATAACTCATGCGCACGAAGGCGTTGCAGCGAAAACGCCCGATGCCGGCCGGCGCGATGGCGAAGTTGCACTCCTTGGTGGCCTCGAACTCTTTGATCTGCCGATCATTCATGACGGCGTAGGTCAGGGCCTTGGTGTTCTCGGCGGAAAGCCTGGTCTTGGATACCGGGGCGATCTTGCCGTCGACCTTGACGGCCGGGGGGAAGTCCACGGTGATGAACAGGTCGGAGCCCTTCTTGTCGACCAGGACCTTGAGCAGGTCCCGCATGAACTTGATTGCTTGATCTCGTTCCATACTCGCTGCGCCTTCGCTTTTATTTTAATTAGAACTGGTCCTTGTTGACGGCAAGGACCCTAGCCTCTTGCTTGCTCACGATGTTTCGCCGTACCAGCTCCTGGAGGCTCTGGTCGAGGGTTTGCATACCGTGCTGGGCGCCGGTCTGGATCGCGGAATACATCTGGGCGACCTTATTTTCCCGGATGAGATTCCGGATCGCGGGGGTCCCGATCATGATCTCGTGCGCCGCGATCCGTCCACCCCCGATCTTTTTGAGCAGAGTCTGGCAGATAACGGCGCGCAGCGATTCGGAGAGCATCGCGCGGATCATGTCTTTCTCGGCGGCCGGAAAGACATCCACGACCCGGTCGATGGTCTTGGCCGCCGAGCTCGTGTGCAAGGTCCCGAACACGAGGTGGCCGGTTTCCGCGGCCGTGAGCGCGAGGCGTATGGTTTCTAGGTCACGCATCTCCCCGACCAGGATCACGTCGGGATCCTCGCGCAGGGCGGAACGCAGCGCCTCGTTGAAACCCAGGGTGTCGCGATGGACCTCGCGCTGATTGATGAGGCACTTCTTGCTCGTGTGCACGAACTCGATCGGATCCTCGACGGTCAGGATATGCCCGTATTCGCTGTCGTTGACCTGGTTGACCATGGCCGCGAGCGTGGTTGATTTTCCCGATCCGGTCGGGCCGGTCACGAGCACCACCCCGCGCGGGTAATTGGCGATCTCCGCGAAGATCCGGGGGCACTTCAGGTCTTCGAGCGTCAGGATGTCGGAAGGGATGGTCCGAAATACCGCGCCGGCGCCGCGGTTGTGGTTGAAGGCATTGACGCGGAAGCGCGCAAGAGCGGGGATCTCGAAAGAGAAGTCGCACTCCAGGAACTCCTCGTAGTCCTTGCGCTGCTTGTCGTTCATGATGTCGTAGACGAGCGCATGGACGTCTTTGTGTTCCAAGGGCGGGACATTGATGCGGCGTACGTCGCCGTCCACCCGGATCATGGGAGGAAGGCCGGCCGAGAGGTGCAGATCAGAGGCCCCGTTCTTCACCGAAAACGCAAGCAACTCACCGATATCCATCATGATCGCTCGACCTCGTATTCAAAGGAGGCTTGTCCCCCTTGCTCCTATCTATCTATGATAGCGTGCCACATGGGCGACGCCCGGCAACCCCGACGCTATCGACACCGATGGGCAATTCTTGCAGTGGACCACTGCCCTCTTCAACATATGGTGGGCCGCCCCCCACCCCGGTCGGCCGGTCCTCCTACGCCTCGGCCCGTTTTCAGGGACGAGCGGGTGATCTCCCTGTGGCGGACCCGCCGGCAGACGCGCTGAAACACCTCTTGGCCCGGATCGCCGCGGCCGAGGAGCGGTCTTCGCGCCCGCGCGGATCGGTCGGGCTGATCGCCGTGAGCAAGGCGCGCACGGTGGCGGAGATCCTGTCGCTCGCGGGGCGCGGGCAGCGCCGGTTCGGTGAAAACTACCTGCAAGAGGCCCTTCCCAAGATCGGCGCCTTACAGGGTCAGCTCTTGGAATGGCACTTCATCGGCCGGGTCCAGACCAACAAAAGCGGGCTCATCGCGCGGCACTTCTCCTTCGTGCACACCCTGGACCGTGAAAAGGTCGCGGCGGCGCTCGACGCCCACCGGTCGGCCCACCAGCCTCCGCTCGATGTCTGCATCCAGGTCAATATCAGCGGCGAGCCGAGCAAGTCGGGCGTCCGCGAGGCCGATGTGCCTGCCCTGGCCGAAGCGGTGGCCCGCTACCCGCGCTTGCGGCTGCGAGGGCTCATGGCCTTGCCGGCCCCTGGCCGGCATTTCGACGAACAGCGCGCCGGCTTCAGGCCCTTGGCCGCGGCCCTCTACGATCTGCGCGGCCGGGGCCATGCCCTCGATACGCTGTCGATCGGCACCTCGGAGGACTTCGAGGCCGCCATCTTCGAAGGGGCCACCCTGGTGCGCGTCGGGACGGCCCTATTCGGTCCGAGAGGAGTCCGCGCGCGGTGACCCCCCGCTGGGCAGATCGGAACGGCGCCTCCCGGCATTACTCACCGACGCATAGCTGATACACTTTCCGGGACTGGGGGAGCGTACCGAAGCCGCTCCGGCACAAGCACTTGGGCTCTTCATGAAAGAACCAACCTTCGCCTTCATCGGCGGCGGCAACATGGGGCGCTGTCTCGTCGGAGGGCTCATCGGCGACGGCCATCCGTGCGAGCACCTGCGGGTCTCCGACCCCGACCCCGAACGGCTGCGGGCGTTGCGCGAGCGTTTCGGCGTCCACACGAGCAACGACAACCGTTCGACCATCGCCGGGGCCGATGTCGTGATCCTCGCGGTCAAACCAGAGGTGGTGCGAGCCGTGGTGGAGGATGTGGCGGAAACGCTCCGCGCACAAAGGCCGCTGGTCCTATCCATCGTGGCGGGCCTCTCCACTCGTGTCCTCCGTAAGTGGATCGGCCCAGAACGGATCGGACCAGAGGGGATCGGGCCCGAGGTGCCCATCGTCCGCGCCATGCCCAATACCCCGGCGCTGGTCCGAAGCGGCGCCGCGGCCTTGTATGCAGAGGCCGGCAGCGTGGGCCATGACCACCGCGACAGCGCCGAGTCCATCCTGCGGGCGGTCGGCTCGACCGTATGGGTCGAGGACGAGGCGCTCATGGACACCGTGACGGCGCTTTCCGGCAGTGGACCCGCTTATTTCTTTTTGCTCATGGAACTGATCGAGCGCGCCGGGGTGTCGATGGGGCTGGCGCCGGAGTCCGCGCGGCTTCTGACCCTCCAGACCGCCTTCGGGGCCGCCAAGATGGCGCTCGAAAGCGAGGCCCCCGCGGCTGTACTACGCGCCCAGGTCACCTCGCCCGGCGGTACGACCGAGCAGGCGATAAAGACATTCCAGGATTGCAGCATCGAAGCGATAGTGGCGCGGGCGCTCCGGGCGGCCGAGGCCCGGTCCAGAGAGCTGGGCGCCTGCCTGGGAGAGTCGTGATGGGCGACGCGTACTTCTCGAACGCCGGGGTCTTCCTGGTCGAAACCGTCTTCGATCTCTACATCCTGACCGTGATGTTGCGGTTTCTGTTCCAGCTCCTGCGTGCCGATTTCTACAACCCCGTCTGCCAGTTCGTTGTCAAGGTGACGACGCCGGTCTTGCGGCCGATACGACGCTGGGTCCCCGGATTCGGCGGTGTGGACCTGGCCGCCATCCTGCTCATGATCCTGCTCAAAATGGTGGAAACCGCACTGAGTAGCTGGATCCAGGGCTACCGGCCCGGCCTCCCGGCCCTCGTCATGCTGGCCGTGGTGAGTCTCCTGCACCTCGCGGTTTACGTGTTCCTTTTCGCCGTGTTCATCCGAGTGCTCCTCAGTTGGATCGCGCCGGATGCGTACAGCCCCATGAGCACCCTGCTCGACACCCTGTCCGAACCTCTGCTGCGCCCGGCACGGAGGCTCCTGCCCCCCATCGCGGGCCTGGATCTCTCGCCGATCGTCGTGATCATCCTGTTGCAGCTCATCCTTATGCTCGTCATCGCCCCCCTTGGCGATCTGGCCGGCGGTCTCCTGCGAGCGGGTGTCGGCAATGGGTGAACGCCTGGAGCTATGGCTACGGGTTCAGCCGGGGCTGGGCAAGGAATCGGTCGTCGGCCGCTACGGTGACCGGATCAAGATCCGCGTCGCGGCACCCGCGATCGAAGGCAAGGCGTCCGCTTCCTGGCGCAGGAATTCGGCGTCAAACAGGGTCAGGTCAGGCTCGCGGCCGGGGCTCGCAGTCGCGACAAGCGGGTCGTCATCGACGGCCCGGCCAAGCGGCCGACGTGGTGGACAGGAACAGCTACGACCCGGAATGAACCGCCGGTCTAGACCCAATAGGCCGTAGTCGTCATCACCCTGGCGCTAATGCGCATCAAGCGCTTGATATAAACAGGTAGATCGACCGCGCCGCTCTCCACGGCGACAGTGGCGTGATGGGACTCGTCTTTCTTCATCTGCTCGATGATGCCGCGGCTGCGGACATCCCTTTGGGGCAGGCGTGCCATATGACCCTCGAGATGGGCCACGACCTGCCGCTCGGTCTCGGCCACGAAGCCCAGGCTCACGCGATCGCCGGCCCGGCCCGCCAGGATGCCGAAGGTAAATGAGCCCAGATACCACAGCGGGTTGAGATAACTGGTGTGGCCGCCAAGCTCTTCCAGCCGCGCCTCACACCAAGACAGGTGATCGTTCTCTTCGGCGGCGGCCTCCCCCATTCGATCACGCACCAAGGGGTCGCTGGCGGTGATGGCCTGCCCATGGTAGAGGGCTTGGGCCGCCACTTCGCCCGCGTGATTGACCCGCATGAGCCCCACCGACACGCGCCGATCCGCTTCGCGAGCATCGTTGTCGGGAGCGGCCTGGCCGGGGCTCGGCCTGCCGCCGCGCGGGGGCCGGCCGAAGACGGTGCGCACGCCCTTGTCTAGATTGACGATCAACGCATCGAGTGGGGTGTAGTGCCGTTCGGCCACGCCTCTTCGAGTCGTCCCCGTCATCGCTCGATTCTAGCACCCAGCCGAATGCGAGCCCACCCACGGGACTCCCGGTCCCGCGGTCGTCCCGGAACTTGACAGCACCCCGCGCCCTGCCTACGATGCCGCGCATTTTGATAGAATGCTACCTTCGATAGCATACCGAAGTTATGAAGACCTTCGTAGCCAGGCCCGAGACCGTCACCCACAACTGGTACGTGGTCGATGCCGAGGGTCAGGTCCTTGGACGGCTCGCGAGCGAGATCGCCAAGCGCTTGCGCGGCAAACACAAGCCCGAGTACACCCCGCACGTCGACACAGGCGACTATATCGTCGTGGTCAATGCCACCAAGGTCAGGGTCACCGGCAACAAGGCGCACGCCAAGGTCTATTATTCTCATTCAGGTTATCCCGGCGGTCTCAAGGAAGCGCGCTTCGAGGAGCTACTCGCCAAGGCGCCGCACAGGGTAATAGAGAAGGCCGTCAAGGGCATGTTGCCGAAGGGACCTCTGGGACGCGTCATGTATCGCAAGCTCAAGGTCTTCCCCGGCGCGACACACAGTCACGGCGCTCAACAACCTCAGGCGCTACAACTGACGTGAGGTTAGAATCCCAAATGTCAGAAGCCCCAATATCGGAAACCCGAATGTTAGATTCCCGAATGGCCGAGTCGGTCTATCAGGCCGTAGGGCGGCGCAAGAACGCGACGGCGCGGGTATTTTGCCGGCGCGGCCAGGGGTCGATCACGATCAACCGGCGCAGCCTGGAGATCTACTTCGGGCGAGAGACCGCGCGGATGATCGTACGACAGCCCTTGCAGGCCACCGACCTCGACGGGAAGTTCGACTTCCAGATCACCGTCAGCGGCGGCGGGATCTCCGGCCAGGCAGGGGCGGTGCGGCACGGTATCACCCGCGCGCTCATCGCCTACGACGAAGGGCTCAAGGGTGTCCTACGGCGCGCCGGTCTCGTGACCCGAGACGCCCGCCAGGTCGAACGCAAGAAGGTCGGGCTGCACAAGGCGCGGAAGCGGCCGCAGTACTCCAAGCGATAAGGGCGATAAGGCCTGCCGGGACGGCGGGTGCGCGCCTATCGCGCGCCTCCAGTGCAGAAACTTGGGGGATCGTCTAGCGGTAGGACTACGGACTCTGACTCCGTCAACCCTGGTTCGAATCCAGGTCCCCCAGCCAAACGTGTGGCGGGTCGCGCTTGAGTCACGGCGGAGTACGTGACGGATGTCCGCCCGTTCGGCGGTCCTCCCCGTCATGCCGTGGGAGTAGCCCCCTTGCCGGGCATGTGCTTTGCCTTTCCGCTTGGTCGTGGCGAAAATTGAGCCAGGTGGTGGAAGCCGGCCTCTGGCGGGAGACCACAGCGCCGGTCGGTAGCGCCGTCATGGTTTCGCGAAGTCCTCCGCTTGCACCCGGCCCAGCGCTGTACCTCAGGCGCGGCCGAACGTCGCGGGGGGAAGGATTTGCACCTCGTTCATTCCGAGGGATGGCTTATGAAATACTTACGGTGGTACTGCGCGGCGCTGGCCTTTCTGTGCGCCGGGTCTTGGGCCGGCTACCCGCGGATCGGCGACGATGATATGGCGGCGGGCCCCCAACACCGGCTTGCCACGATCCTGATCGCCGGCTACCTGTCGACCAATCACTACAAGAAGGTCCCGTTCAGCGACGCGCTCTCGGCCGAGGTGCTCAAGCGCTACGTCGAGACCCTCGACCCCAATCGCAGCTATTTCTCGCAGCAAGACCTGCAGGCCTTCTCTATCTATCGGGATCGCCTCGACGAGGCCTTGCGCGAGGGCGAGCTTGATCCGG
Source organism: Gammaproteobacteria bacterium (assembly GCA_050740695.1). GTDB lineage: Bacteria > Pseudomonadota > Gammaproteobacteria > JACCXJ01 > JACCXJ01 > JACCXJ01. The sequence continues at coordinate 21,643 of JBOIDR010000046.1, forward strand.
CCTTTGAGATATTCAAGGTGTTCCGCCGGCAGCTCGACGAGCGCATGAGCTACGCCAAGGCGCTTCTGCGACAGCCATTCGACTTCGGCGTCGAGGAAGAATACGTCATCGACCGCAGTAAGGCACCCTGGCCCGCGAACCGCGCCGAGCTCGACGAGCTGTGGCGGAAACGGGTCAAGAACGATGTCCTGGAGCTGCGCGTCGCGGGGAAAGACCCGCCGGAGATCACCACGACCCTCAGGGATCGCTACGCCGCCCTGGTCCAGCAAGCCTATCAGCTCAATACCGACGACGTCTTCGACATCTTCATCAACGCCTACGCCCTGTCCATCGAGCCGCACACCGCCTATTTCTCACCGCGTAGCTCCGAGGACTTCCGCATCCGGATGAGCTTGTCGCTCCAAGGCATCGGCGCGGTATTACGCAGCGAAAACGGATATACCGTGGTGCAGCAGGTGGTTCCCGGCGGTCCGGCCGACCGGAGCGGAAAGTTACACGACGATGACCGCATCGTGGCCGTGGCCGAGGGCCGGCAAGGTGAAGCGGTGGATGTCATCGGCTGGCGGCTGGAGAAGGTCGTGGACCTGATCCGGGGAAAGAGAGGCACGGTGGTCCGGCTGCGGATCATCCCGAAAGGCAGCGCGCCCGAAGCCGGGGCCACGACCATCACCCTGACGCGCGACACCATCAAGCTCGAGGACCAGGCCGCCAAGAAGTCGATGATAGAGGTCGGCCGATCGGGTTCGATCAGCAAGATCGGCGTGATCAAACTGCCGGCCTTCTACATCGACTTCGAGGCCCGAGCGCGCGGGGACCGTCACTACCGGAGCACGACACGTGACGTGCGCCAACTGATGGGCGAACTGGTCCGCGACGGCGCGCAGGGCATCGTCATCGACTTGCGAGGCAACGGGGGCGGATCGTTATTGGAGGCCAACGAGCTAACCGGTCTCTTCATCCAGGAAGGACCGATAGTCCAGGTGCGTGATGCCGATGGCGATCTCGATATCAACGAAGACAACGATCCGGAGATCGCCTACGGCGGACCGCTCGCGGTCCTGGTGGACCGGCAGAGTGCGTCGGCATCGGAGATCTTCGCCGGCGCGATCCAGGATTACCGGCGCGGGCTTATCGTCGGCGAACCGACCTTCGGAAAGGGCACCGTCCAGAACCTCATCGACCTCGACAGCCTGGGCCGCCGGCGCCCAGGGAACCTCGGCCAGATCAAGGCGACGGTGGCCCAGTTCTTCCGGGTCAACGGCGCCAGCACCCAGCACCGAGGCATCGAACCGGACGTCACCTTTCCGACGCCCTTGCAGTCCTCCGATCAAGGGGAGCGCGGACTGGAGCACGCCTTGCCCTGGGATCGCGTCGATCCCGCCGAGTACGTCCCGGTACCGGGGGTGCCGCAGCGTACCCTCGTGGATCTGCGCGCGCGCCACGAACAGCGGCTGGCAAGCTCCCCGATCTTCAAGCTCCTCACCGAGCAGGCGGAGCAGGCGCACCAGATCGAAAAACGGAATCTGGTCACTCTGGCCGAAGACAAACGCCGCGCCGAGCGGAGCGCTTGGGAGGGGATGCGCGCCGAGATCGAAAAGCAGCTGCGTGTGGCCTTCGCAGGGGCTCCGACCCCCGTGAAGGCAAGCGCAGCGCGTAAGGACAGCAAAAACGAGGCAGATCTCGGCGCACCGCTGCTCCATGAGACCGCGGAGGTCCTATTGGACCTCATCGAGCTGACGAAGCCGGTGACGAACCGCCACGCCGAACAACCGCAGAGACCCGAGCGCGATTCCGGTTTCGTGAAACGGTAGCGAGACTTCGCCTGCGCGGGACGCCACGCACCTTCAGCGGGCGTTCCAGTAACGCGCGGTGTCATCCCGGTAGCGCGCCGGATTTCCCACCCCGTCCCCGATCCGGAACCGGATGGCGCCGGCCTCCGCCGTGCCCAGCGTTTCGGCGCCGCGCTTGGCGTAGCGCTCGCGGATCTCGGGCGCCGGGAAACCCCAGCGATTGCGATAGCCCGCGGGAAAAACCACGTAGCGGGGGGACACCGCCGCAACAAAGCCCGGGGTCGATGAGGTCTTGCTGCCGTGATGGGGCGCGACCAGGACCTCGGCGTGCAATGCGGGACCGAGCCGTCGGACCAGACGCGCCTCGGCCCCGTGCTCGATATCGCCCGGGATGAGCACCGCACGGGCACCGGTCGAGACCCGGAGCACGCAGGAACGTTCGTTGTCGGAGCCGGGATCGCCGGCCGTCGGATGCAGCACGGTGAACGCCACACCCTCCCACTTCCAGTGCTGGCCGGCCTCGCAGGGGACGGTGCGGCCCATATTTTTCGTTTCTGGGGGGATCTCCTGCGGGACGCTGGTCAGGATCCGGCCGACCGACACCGCGGCCAAGAGGCTCTGGAGGCCGCCCCGGTGGTCGTTATCACCATGACTCACCACCAAGGCATCGATGTGCGCGATGCCGCGCTCCCGCAGAAAGGGGACCAGGGCTGCCCGGCCCGCGTCGAGGCGCGCGCTGAACCTCGGCCCGGTGTCGTACACGAGGACGTGGCGGTGCGTCTCCGCTACGGCAGAGAGGCCTTGACCGACATCCAGCACCGTGAACCACAGCTCCCCCGGCGGCGGGCGTGCGGGCTCTTGGAAAAAAAGCGGCATGAGCCAGATGAGACCCGTGAAACGCCCCGGCACGCCGCGCGGCGCGAGCAACAGCAAGCTGCCGATGACGGCGCTCGCGGCAACGCCCGGCGTCGGCCGAGGCATATGCCAGGTCGCGAACTCGAGATCGGATAGGCCCTGCAGGTAGATCCAGATCCACGCCAGGGCCTCAACGGCCGCATGCAGAAGGAGGGTCGCGAGTGGCTCCGAGACCCACAGCAACGCGGTGCCGAGGAGCACCAATGGCACGACGACGAAGGTCACCCATGGGACCGCCAGTAGGTTGGCGATCGGACCCAGCACGGGGTTCTGACCAAACAAGAAGAACAAGGGCGGCATGAGCCCTAGCCCCATCACCCAGTGGATCCGGCCGAACCTCCACCAGAGGCCCCGGACCGAAACGCGCCCGGCCATGGCATACAGGAGGATCGCGACCGCCCCGAACGACAACCACATCCCCGGCGCCAGGACGGCCAGCGGGTCGAGCAAGAGGACCACCCACAGCGCCGCGGCCAGGAGATCGATGAGCCACCAGCGGCGGTAAGACCACAAACCGATCATGAGCACCGCGATCATCACGAGCGAGCGCACCGCGGGCACGGCGAAACCCGCGAGTGCCGCGTAACCCCAGGCCATCAAGAGACCGGTGACCGCGCCCACGCGGGGTGCAGCGAGATACAGGACCGTACGCGCGGGCAAGGACCACAACCAGCGTCCGAGCAGATAACCGATGAGACCCAGGAAACCGACGTGCAAGCCGGAGATCGCGACCAGATGACTGGTGCCGGTGCGGTTGAAGACGTCCCACTGCACCGGGCCTATCGCCGGCTGGACCCCTACCGCCAGGGCCGTGACGATCCCCGTTTCCGGCCGGTCCCCTAAACGATGCCGGAGTGCGTGGGAGATGGCCATCCGCAGGCGCTCGATGACCTGACCCTCGGCTGGCCTGAGACGCGTGTTCGCGGTCCCCGAGACCACATAGCCTACGGCGCGCACGCCCTGCCGGAACAGGAAACCCTCGTAGTCCAGACCCCCGGGGTTCATCATGCCGTGCGGCCGCTTGAGGCGCGCGAGGAGGCGCCAGATCTCCCCGGGCACCGGCCGGAACTTGTATCGATCCCTGGCGTATCGATCCCTGGTGTTTCGATACCAGGTCAGGCGCACGCGCCCGGGTGGCGGCCAGGACCGCCCCAGACCCGTGATCCTGGCCACATCTACATCGAACCGCTGCGCATCACCGAGATCGAGCGGGAGGCCCGCGATGCGCCCCTCCAGGGTGACGGTCTCTCCTTCGAGCGCCCCCGGCAACGGGTCGGAGAGCACAAGGTCGGCCCGCCATACTGCCCACAGGAACCCGAGTGCCAGGAACGCCGCGATCCGCAACCCGGGGACGGCAATGGCCGCGAGCCCTGCCAGGGCCAAGGGCACATACCAGAGCTCCGGCAACCCCGTGAGTTGCTGGGCGAGCAGGATCCCGACGAGGAAACTCAGGGCGCCGGAACGCACGAGCCGTCTTCCGTGACCCTGTGGCTGGGCGGTATCATTTCCCAGCACCCGCGCATCCGATCCGGCGACCACGGCCGATAATGCATCCGTACCCGCACTCGTTTCCCCCAAAGCCATGGACCTGCGAGACGCCTTTCATCGCTTCCTGCCGAGCCGCCAAGCCCTGTACGGGAACCGCTTACTCAACTTCCTGGGCCACCGGCTCCACCACCCGGGCCTGTGGCATATCAATCGCCGCTCGGCGGCCTGGGCGGTCTCCATCGGCCTCTTCATCGCCTTCATCCCACTCCCCATACACACGCCGCTTGCGGCGATCTGCGCGGTGGCGCTGCGCATCAATCTGCCGATCCTGATCCTAGCCTGCCTGGCCACGAATCCCTTGACCGTGGTCCCGTTCAGCGTGCTCGCCTACCACACGGGCGCGTGGCTCTTGCATGCGCCCCCAAGCGCCGACTTTACCCCCAGTTTCGCATGGCTGGCGGACACCGTGAGCAGCGGCTGGCTGGTGCTGTCCGTCGGATCGCTGGCACTGGGCGTGGTCTTCGCCATCCTGGGCTTTTTCACGGTTGAGGGCGTGTGGCGCTGGCATCTGCTGCGACGCTGGAGGACGCGCCGGCAGAGACGCCTCGGACTTGCGGGCTAGAACGGCTCGAGTCTCCCCTCCGTCAGGTGCAGAACGCGGTCCATGCGCCGGGCGAGCTGCAGGTCGTGGGTCACGATCACCAGGGTGGTGCGGTAGTGCCGGTTCAGTGCCAACATCACCTCGAAGACCTGCGCCGCGGTGTGCTCGTCGAGATTGCCGGTGGGCTCATCCGCGAGCACGCACGCCGGCCGGTTGGCCAGGGCGCGGGCCACCGCCGCACGCTGGCGTTCGCCGCCGGACAGCTCGCCCGGCTTGTGTTCCAGCCGCTCGCCCAGACCCACGGCCACCAGCACTTCTTCGCCGCGTTCGCGCGCCTCGCGGGTGCCGGCACCGCCGATGAGCAGGGGCAGGCAGACGTTTTCGAGGGCGGTGAATTCCGGGAGCAGGTGATGGAATTGATAGACGAAACCGAGCATGCGATTGCGCAGCTGCCCGCGTGCCGCCTCGCCGAGTTTGTTGAACACCCGGCCCGCGATACATACTTCGCCCGCGCTCGGCACGTCCAAGCCCCCCATAAGGTGCAGGAGGGTGCTCTTCCCGGAGCCCGAGGCCCCCACGATGGCGAGGCGTTCGGCGTCCGCGACGGCGAGGTTCACGCCGCGCAGGACCGCGACTTCCAACCCACCTTCGCTGAAGGTCTTGTGTAGATCACGACATGACAGGACGACCCCATCGTCCCCGTCATTCATAGCGCAGCACTTCGGCGGGCTGGGTACGGGCGGCGCGCCAAGCGGGATACAGGGTGCCGACGAGACAGGTGCCGAACGCCGCGAGCGTGATCGCGAAGACATCCGGCCAACGCAGGTCGGAGGGCAGCTCGCTGATGTAATAGAGGTCCGGGGGCAGGAAGCGCATGTGCAGCAAGCCCTCGAGCGCCCGCACCACGGCATCGACATGGGTCGCGAGCCACACCCCGCCACCCATTCCGAGCAAGGTCCCCACAAACCCGATCACGGTCCCTTGGACGATGAAGATCCGCATGACACGAGCCGGATTGAACCCCAGGGTGCGCAGGATGGCGATGTCCGCGGCCTTGTCGTTCACCACCATGACCAAGGTCGCGACGATATTGAAGGCCGCGACCGCGACCACCAGCATCAGGATCACGAACATCACGATCTTCTCTGTCTTGAGGGCCCGGAAGAAGCTCGCGTGCTCCTGGGTCCAATCGACGACCCGGTAATGGGGTGCGATCCGCTCGCCGATCTCGTGGCTTACGAGCGGGGCGGCGAACTGATCGGCCAGCCGGAGACGAATACCGGTGAACCCATCGATCCGAAAGAGCCGTGCGGCGTCGGCCGCATGGACGAGGCAGAGCGCGCTGTCGTACTCGTGCATCCCCACCTCGAAGACTCCGATGAGCATGAACTGTTTCAGCCGGGGCAGGACCCCGGCGGGGGTGGCGATGGATTGCGGTGTGATGAGCGTGACCTTGTCTCCGATGTCGGCCCCGAGCGAACGCGCGAGCTCGGCGCCCAGGACCATGCCGAACCGACCGGGGGCGAGACCGGCCAGACGCCCGGCCACCATGCGCTCCCCGATCGACGACACCTCCCGCTCCACCTCGGGTAAGATGCCCTGCACCACCACCCCCTGGACGTTGCCCAGGTGCGTCAGCATCGCCTCGGCGCGGATGTACGGCGCCACGCCATTGACGAGCGGATGGGTCTTGACCGTGTCAGCCAGCGCCTCCCAGGCGCGCAAGGGTCCGTTGTGGTCGATCACGGTGGCGTGGGCGCTCATGCCGAGGATTCGGGATCGAAGCTCGTGCTCGAAACCGTTCATGACGGACAAGACCGTGATGAGTGCCATGACGCCCAGAGACACGCCCAGCATCGAGGTGAGGGAGATGAACGAAATGAAGTGGTTGCGGCGCTTGGCCCGGGTATAGCGGAGCCCGATGCAGAGCCCGAGCGGTCTGAACATGGCCGGGCATTATAGCGGAAAGGCCCCTGCCGCCCCGGGTTTCCGCCTCTAGCTAACCCCAGCAGATCATCGATCCTGGGTCTCACACCTACTCAGTCTCAATGACGCCTGGCGGCGGAAGCCCTATCCACAGGCCGACGTCCCCGGCAGGCCGCCGAAGCGGCTTCACTATCCGTGCAAGGTCTTCGACCTATCGGGATCGAGCGGCGACATCGACCCCACGGTCTTGCAACGCGCGGTGAAAGAGGCCTTGGGTTCGCACACGGCCCATCTCGATTGAGGAGGTCAAAGCCGCGTCGTGCCTTATTCTGACACCGTTGAACTGTCGCTTCTCTATATCTAAAAGGAACCGCCCGGTGTGGACCCGCATGCCGTGGTGGTGTCGGGGCTGGGGGCTGAACATCCCGGATAGCTCGTTAGGAAACGCTCATAGGTTATGTAGTTAAGGAATGCCGAATATTGGCTCCAGACCGAACTGCAAGCGCCCGCGTTTCCGATCGCGCTTAGGGTGTGCGCGTTTGGCGTTGCCGGCGAGATAATCGATCCCCCGTG